>NZ_JBAKHU010000054.1:0-39350 GCF_036906895.1 Micromonospora sp. CPCC 206060 | reverse complement strand
TGACCCCGGGTCAGATCGTGGTGGTCGACTGCGAGGGCGATCCGGACAACATCGACAAGTCCAAGCTCGTGTTCCGCGGCTCGGACAAGCCGGTCGAGGTCCCGGACGCCGTACCGGCCGACCTGGGCGGCACGGCTGCCGCTGGCGCTGACGAGTAGCAGTAGCCGACAACAGCAGGACAGTGGAACGGCCCGGCGACAGCAGTCGCCGGGCCGTTCCGCGTCTTCCGCCGCTCAGGCCCCGCCGGCCACCACCGCCCCCCGCCGACCCCGCCGACCCCTGCCGACCCCTGCCTCGTCGATCATGGACTTATGGTGGCCGTTATATAGGCTTCAGCGGCTTTTGTCAGGCACCACAACTCCATGATCGACGGGGAAGCCGTCCCCGGCGAGCCGGCAGGCATCCCCGACCACCTCGACCAGCCCGTCGTCGACCAGCCCGGCCAGGGCCCGGCTCCGCTGGACGTCATCCGCCCAGACCGTGTCCAGCCGTGGCCGGGGCACCGGCCCCGTCGCCTCCCGCAGGACCGCGAGCAGCAGTCCGCGTACCTGACGGTCGGTGCCGGCGTACCGCTGGGGCCGCCGGGTGGGGCCGGCCGGCGCGGATCGGCCGGACGCCCGCCAGGCGCACCGGGCGGCCAGCGGGCAGTCGGCGCAACGGGGTGACCGGGCGGTACAGACCACCGCCCCGATCTCCATGAACGCCGCGCTGGCCAGCGCGGCGGCGGCCGGCTCGACCGGCAGGAGTCGCTCGGTGGCGATCAGGTCGGCCGGCCGGGTGGTCGGCCCGGCATCCGGTTCGCCGGCCACCGCCCGGGCGACCACCCGCCGGACGTTCGTGTCCACCACCGGGTGCCGCTGCCCGTACGCGAACGCGGCCACCGCCCGGGCCGTGTACGTACCCACCCCCGGCAGGGCGAGCAACTGGTCGAGATTCGTCGGCACCTCGCCGCCGTGCCGCTCCACCAGGGCCACCGCGCACTCGTGCAGTCGGAGGGCCCGGCGGGGGTAGCCGAGCCGCCCCCACATCCGGATCGCCTCGGCGGGGGAGTCGGCGGCCAGGTCGGCCGGTACCGGCCAACGGGCCAGCCACGCCTCCCAGGCCGGAAGAACCCGGACCACCGGGGTCTGCTGGAGCATGACCTCACTGACCAGGATGGCCCAGGCTCCCACCTCGGGTTTGCGCCAGGGCAGGTCACGGGCGTGCTGCTGGAACCACCGGCTGGCCAGGGTGGCGAAAGTGGGCTCTGACATCGCACCGGTGATGATGCCACGGTGTTCCGTCCCGCACCGTGGGCGGTCCGGCCGGGTCGCCACGGCGGTGTCGGCCGGGTCGGGGAGAATGTCCCGATGAACGAGCTCGCGATCACCCTGATCGGCCCGGACCGGCCCGGCATCGTGGCCGATGTCGCGGAGGTGCTCGCCCGGCTCGGCGCGAACCTCACCGACTCGACGATGACCCGGCTGCGCGGCCACTTCGCCATGACCCTGATCTGCACGGGCCCCGCCGCCGCCGAGGTGGAGGCCGCCCTCGCGCCACTCACCAGCGACGGCCAGTTGGTCGCCTCGGTGCGTGCGGTCGTGCCGGACGGGGTGGCGGCCCCGGCGGGCGAACCGTACGTGCTGACCGTGCACGGGGCCGACCGGCTCGGCATCGTCGCCGCGGTGACCCGGGTACTCGCCGAGGCCGGCGGTAACGTCACCGACCTGACCACCCGGCTGACCGGTCGGCTCTACGTCGTCATCGCCGAGGTGGACCTGCCGGCGGGCACCGCCGACGAGTTGACCGCCCGGCTGACCCGGGTGGCCACCGACCTCGACGTCGAGGTGACCCTCCGGCCCGCGGATTCGGACCTGCTGTGATCGACGAGTACCCCGGACTGGGTGGCTGGACCCCCGACCATCTCGGTGTCGCCGGCGCGGTACGGCAGGTGGTGTCCGCTCCCGACCCGGTGCTCAGCCGGCCCGGGGTGGAGGTCGACCCGCGCGATCCCGAGATCGTCCAGCTCGCCGCCGACCTGGTCGCCACGATGCGGGTCTCGCCGGGTTGCGTCGGTCTGGCCGCTCCACAGGTCGGGGTCGGCGTCCAGGTCTTCTCGGTCGACGTCACCGAGCATCCCAAGGCGGTGACCGTGCACGGCACGTTCGTGCTCTGCAACGCGCGGGTCGTGGAGGCGACCCGGTGGCGGCCCGGCCGGGAGGGCTGCATGTCGGTGCCGGACCTGACCGGTGACGTGAAACGGGCCAGCCGACTGGTGGTCGAGGGTGCCCTGCCGGGTACCGGCGAACCGGTGCGGCTGGTCACCGACGGATTCGAGGCCCGCGCGCTCCAGCATGAGATCGACCACTGTGCCGGCTTGCTCTTTCTCGACCGGGTCGCCGGTGCCCACGCCATCTACCAACGCAAGGTCTACCTCTGACCGTGCCGGCCGGTACGGAGCGGGCGCGGAGGCGTCGGCGCGTCGTAGCGGAGCAAGCCGGTCGACCGACGATACGGTGAAGGCATTATGCGTATGACGGTTGGACCCCTGCCACCCGCCGTGTACTGGCGGCGTCGCGCTGTCGTACTCGGAGCGGGGTTGCTGTTTCTCATTGTCGTGCTCTACTCATGCACCGGCTCCGGTGATCCAACCGACAAACGCGGCAAGGCGGCCCCGACCGGCACGCCGACCGGGAACCCGGCGCCGACCGGGTCGGTGCTGACCCCGGAGACCGATCTGACCTCTCCGTTGCCGACCGGCGAGCCGGCGCCGGTGGTACCGGCCGGTCCGGCGGAGACGACCGAGCCGCCGGTGGTGCCGGTGGCCCCGCCGCCCGCCGAAGGCGCCTGTACGGATGCGGAGATCTCCGTGGTGCCGGTCGTCCTGCCGGCTGCGGCCCAGCGTGGGGTCACCGTTGATCTGCGCCTGAAGATCAAAAATGTCTCCCAGCGGACGTGCAGTCGGGACGTCGGCGCGGACATGCAGGAACTCTTCATCAAGGCCGGTGCGGACAAGGTCTGGTCCTCGGACACCTGCGGTACGGCGAAGGGGGCCGACGTCCGTTCCTTCACGCCCGGCTTCGAGCGGGAGTACACGGTCGGCTGGAACGGTCGGGACAGCAGCAAGTGCGCCAGCGGGGTGGCTGCCGGGCCGTTTCCGAACGTCGGTGACTACCAGGTCTTCGGCCGACTCGGCACGAAGATCAGCGAACCGGTGAAGTTCTCCATCACGGGCTGACCGGCCAACGTCGCCGCCCGGTGGGCGGCCCGGTGGGACCAGGCGTCCGGTGGGCGGCACCGTGGGACCACGTGTCCGGCGGGTGGCATGGTGGGACCAGGCGCATGGTGGAACCAGGCGTCCGTTGGGACCAGGCGTCCGGCGGGTGGCACAGTGGAACCACTCCGCCGGGCACCCGCCGTGTGCGCCGGGCCGCCCGGATCAGTGTCGGCTCAGACGTACCGCTCCAGGATGGACGCCTCGGCCAGCCGGGACAGGCCCTCGCGGACGCCCCGGGCCCGCGCGTCGCCCACGCCCTCGACCGCCTGGAGATCCTCCACCGTGGCCCCGAGCAGCCGTTGCAGGCTGCTGAAGTGGTTGACCAGCCGGTCCACCACGGCCGCCGGCAACCGGGGCACCTTGGCCAACAGGCGGAACCCGCGCGGGCTGACCGCGGCGTCCAGCGCGTCGGACGCCCCGGGATAACCGATGGCCTTGGCGACCGCGACCAGGTCGATCAACTCGGTGGCGGTGAGCAGGTCCAGCTCGACCAGGGCCTCGTCGAGGGTACGGGGCTTCCGCCCGGTGGGCAGGTAGTCCCGGATCACCAGGGTGCGGTCGGCGTCGACGCCGGCCATCAGCTCGTCGAGCTGGAGCGCGAGCAGTCGCCCGTCCGTACCCAGCTCGACCACGTAACCGGCGATCTCGTCCGCGATGCGGCGTACCATCTCCAGCCGCTGCACCACCGCCACCGCGTCGCGGACGGTGACCAGATCCTCGATCTCCAACGCCGACAGGGTGCCGGAGACCTCGTCGAGGCGGAGCTTGTACCGCTCCAGGGTGGCCAGTGCCTGGTTGGCGCGGGACAGGATGGCTGCCGAGTCGTCCAGCACGTGCCGCTGGCCGTTGACGTAGAGGCTGATGATGCGCATCGACTGGCTGACCGAGATGACCGGGTAACCGGTCTGCCGGGCCACCCGCTCGGCCGTGCGGTGCCGGGTGCCGGACTCCTCGGTGGGGATCGACGGGTCGGGCATCAGGTGCACTGCGGCCCGGACGATCCGGGTGCCGTCACTGGAGAGCACGACGGCACCGTCCATCTTGCACAGCTCGCGGACCCGGGTGGCGGAGAACTCCACGTCCAGCGGGAAACCGCCGGTGCAGAGGGTCTCGACGACCTTGTCGTAGCCCAGCACGATCAGTGCGCCGGTGCGACCACGGAGGATGCGCTCCAGCCCGTCCCGCAGTGCGGTGCCGGGCGCCATCAGCGCGAGGTTGGCGCGGAGCGGGTCGCCGGTGGCCACCGAACCACCCGTGGTCACGTTGACGCTGATCGGTCGCGCCGGCGAGCCCAGTGCGCCGCTGCGGGCGGGGGTACTCGCGCCGGCGGTTCTGTTCGCATCGCGGTCGATCGGCACCTGGACAGTCTACGGACTGTCATGCGGTGGGTGCTGCCGTGGTTACTGTGATGTGCCGCCGCATCCCGGACCGGTCACCGCCGGTGCCGGATGTCCAGTTCGACGGGCTTGCGGTCGCTACGCCGATGTGTCCACCGGGTCGCTCGGCGCTGCGCACCGTCCTGGTCACATTCGGTCATTCCGCCGAGGCGCGGGCCACGCACTGGAGTGCGGAACGGACATCGGTGACCTCCATCACCCGCATCTGATCCGGGCCTGTCCCGGTGGACTCCGGGCCGCACCCCTTCGGTACCAGGGCGAGCCGGAAGCCCAGCCGGGCTGCCTCCGCCAGGCGGCGGGGCACCGCCCCCACCCGACGGACTTCGCCGGTCAGCCCGACCTCGCCGATCGCCACCAGGTTCGGTGCGATGGCGAGGTTGAGCCCGCCGGAGGCGACGGCGAGCGCCACCGCCAGGTCGGCCGCCGGCTCGACCACCCGGATGCCACCGACGGTGGCCGCGAAGACCTCCCGGTCGTGCAGGGTGAGCCGCTCGGTACGCCGTTGCAGCACCGCCAGCACCATGGCCAGCCGGGCGCTGTCCAGCCCGGAGACCGTCCGGCGGGGCGAGCCGGCGACGGTGGCCCCGATGAGGGCCTGGACCTCGGTGACCAGCGCCCGCCGCCCCTCCATCGCCACCGTGACGCAGGTGCCGGGCACCGGCTCGGAGTAACGGGTCAGGAAGAGCCCGGACGGGTCGGCGAGGCTGCTGATGCCGCCCTCGTGCATCTCGAAGCAGCCCACCTCGTCGGCGGCCCCGAACCGGTTCTTGACCCCCCGAACCAGCCGTAGCGAGGAGTGCTTGTCCCCCTCGAAGTGCAGCACCACGTCGACCAGGTGCTCCAGTACCCGGGGACCGGCCACCTGGCCGTCCTTGGTGACGTGACCGACCAGGACGGTGGCGATGCCGCGTTCCTTGGCGACCGAGACCAGCGCGGCGGTGACCGCCCGGACCTGGGTCACGCCCCCCGGCACCCCGTCGGTGCCCGGGGTGGAGATGGTCTGCACCGAGTCGAGCACCAGCAGCCCTGGCTTGACCGCGTCGAGGTGACCGAGGACCACACCCAGGTCGTTGTCTGCCGCCAGGTAGAGCTGCTCGTGCAGGGCGCCCATCCGTTCGGCGCGGAGCCGGACCTGGCTGACCGACTCCTCGCCGCTGACCACCAGGGACGGGCTGCCCGCACCGGCCGCCCACTGCTGGGCCACGTCGAGCAGCAGGGTCGACTTGCCGACGCCGGGCTCGCCGGCGAGCAGCACCACCGCGCCGGGGACCAGGCCACCGCCGAGGACCCGGTCGAGCTCGGGTACCCCGGTCGGCCGGGCGCGGGCCGGGGCGGCGCTGATGGTGGCGATGGGGCGGGCCGGCTCGGCCGGCGCCCGGGAGCTGACCACCCGGCCGGAGACCACCGGCCCGCTCACCGTGGTCTCCACCACGGCACCCCACTCGCCGCACTCCGGGCAGCGGCCCACCCACTTCGGGGGCTGGTGGCCGCAGGCGTCGCACTGGTAGGCGGGCCGGGGGTCGCGGGCCGCCCGGCTGCGGGCGGGCGTCGAACGGGAGGTGGTCACCCCGATGACGCTAGCCAATCCGTACGACGAAGAGGGGCCGGCGTGGCCCGTGCCACGCCGGCCCCTCGTCAGGTCCGTCCGGGGTACCGCTCAGCCGTGCTGCTCCTCGGCGCCACCCTCACCGATCACCGGGGAGGCCGGCGGGGCCGGGGTGAGCGGCACGGCGACCGGGATCGAGGTGGCCAGGGTGACGCCCTGCCCGAAGTCGAAGGTGACGTTGACCGCCTGCCCCGGGCGCAGCGCCTGGTTCAGCCCGACGAGCTGGAGGAAGCTGCCCGCCTCCGGGTTGAGCAGCAGGTACCCGCCGGCCGGCAGTTCGATGCTGGCCGGCGCGGGCGGTGCGGCCGGGGCCTCGGTGGTGGCTTCCGGGGTGGGCGTGGCGGCCGGCGGCTCCGAACCGGGCGCCGGGGTCGCGCTGCCGGTGGCGGTCGGGGAGCCGGTGGCCTCCGGGGTCGCCGGGGCGGTTGCGGTCGGGGTCGCCGCGGCGGTTGCGGTCGGTGCGGCGGCGCCACCGAGGCTCACCGCGCGGGCGCTGTCCGAGGTGACGGTGACGGTCACCGCGCGGGGCGAGTCGTTGTAGATCGCCAGGGTCAGCGGGGCGGTGCCGCCGGCCGGGTACCCCTCGGTGCTCAGGTACGCCACGTTGGCGTTGCGGATCTTGAACGCGTTGTCCGGGGTCTGCGCGTTGACGCCGCCGATCGACGGCTCCTTGGCAGCGGTCTCGGCGACCTGGCCCGAGCCACAACCGGAAACCAGCAGGCTGGTCGCCGTAGCCAGGCCGGCCAGCAGCACGGCCGCCCGCCGGGAACCCCTGATCGAGCGCGTCACGTCGGTCCTCCTCGTCACGATCCCCGCCCGGAGCGGAACCCCGGGCGCGGTGGCCATACCCGCGCAGACCGGGATCCAGGGTAGTTGGGGCTGATCGCGCACCGCACAGGGACCCGGCAAAGGCACCCGTCAGCCCGGCCGGCCCGTCCCGGGTGGCGACAAACCGGTTCAGACCACCCGTCCGCTGGTCACCAGCAGCACCACGTCGATCACCGCCACCAGCATCACCGCGCGGAACACGGCGACCGGTCGACCGGCCGACCGCTGGCCGGCGCGGGCGGCGTACCAGGTCACCGGCGGCACCACGGCGGCGGTGGCGACCGCGGCGAGGCCGGCGCCGGACGGCGGCCCGGGCGGGCCGAACACGAGCACCGTGGTCGCGGCGAGCAGCAGGACGGTCGCGGCGATCCGGGTACCGGTCGGCCCGAGCCGGTGCGGCAGCCCGTGCACCCCGGTCCGGGCGTCGTCGGCGAGGTCCGGCAGCACGTTCGCGAAGTGCGCGCCGGCGCCGAGCAGCGCGCCCGCGCCGACCAGCCAGAGTGGTGGTGCCGGGGCGCCGGGCAGGGCCAGGACGGCGAACGCCGGCAGGCAGCCGAACGACACGGCGTACGGCAGGACCGAGACCGGAGTGGACTTGAGCGGCCAGTCGTAGAGCAGCGCGGAGACCAGGCCGAGGGTGGCGCAGGCCGCCGCGACCGGGTTGGTGAGCAGAGCGAGCAGCGGGGTGGCGAGGGCGGCGGACACCGCCGCGACCGTCACCAGGCGCGGGCTGAGAGCGCCGGCGGCCAGCGGCTTGTCGGTCCGTCCGACCGTGGCGTCCCGGTGCACGTCGAGCCGGTCGTTCGTCCAGCCGACCGCGAGCTGGCTGGCCAGTACGGCCGTCGCCACCGCGACGACACCGGCGACCCGGTGCCCCACCCCCCAGGCGAGCAGTCCGGCCACGGTGGTCACCGCCGCCGCCGGTTCCGGATGACTCGCTCTGACCAGCCCTAACACCGTTCGCGACATAAGGGAAGTCTGGTCGTTACCGGGGAGTCGTGCCACGCTCGACCCATGCCACATCAGGGTCCGGTACTGCCCCGCAATGACCCCCGGCAGTACGACGACCTGGCCGACGAGTGGTGGCGCCCGGACGGCGCGTTCGCGATGCTGCACTGGCTGGCCAGGGCCCGCGCCGCACTCGTCCCGCCGGCCCGCCGGCCCGGGGCGGTCCTCGTCGATGTCGGGTGTGGAGCCGGCCTGCTCGCTCCGCACCTGGTCGGGCGCGGCTACCGGCACGTCGGGGTGGACCTGACCCGCTCGGCGCTGGCGCAGGCCGCCGCGCACGGCGTGACCGTGGTCAACGGCGACGCCTCCGCCCTGCCCCTGGCCGACGCCTGCGCCGACGTGGTGACCGCTGGTGAGCTGCTGGAACACGTACCGGACTGGCGGGCCGCCGTCGCCGAGGCGTGCCGGGTCCTGGCCCCGGGCGGCACCCTGGTCCTGGACACCCTGAACGCGACGGCACTGAGCCGGCTGCTCGCCGTCCGGGTGGCCGAGTTGTTCCGGGGCGTACCCCGAGGCATCCACGATCCACGGTTGTTCGTGGACTCCCGCGCCCTGGTCCGGGAGTGCGCCCGGCACGGTGTGCGGCTGCGGATCCGAGGGGTCCGGCCCACCGTCGTCGGTACCGGCTGGTGGCTGCTGGGCCGGGCGTACCCGGCCCTGGTCCGCCGCGCCGGCCGCCCGGCTGCGCCCCGGATCGTGCCCACCTGGTCGTCCGCCGTGTTGTACCAGGGGCGCGGGGTGAAGGACGGGTAGGGCGTACCGCACCGGGGTATTGCACGAGGTCGAAGGGGGCCGGACATGACATCGGACGCGCTGGACGCTGCCCGCCGGTTGGCGCCACGGCTGGCCGCCCGGGCGGGCGGACACGACCGGGACGGATCGTTCCCGGTGGACGACTTCGCCGACCTGCGGGCGGCCGGGCTGTTCGGACTGATGGTGCCGCGCAGCCTGGGCGGCACCGGGGCGAGCTTCGCGCAGTACGCCGCGGTCGCCACCGAGCTGGCCCGGGGCAACGGTGCCACCGCGTTGGTGTTCAACATGCACGCCTCGGTGACCGGTGCCCTCGGCGCGGTCGACGAGGAGTTGGCCGAGGCGCTGGGCGTACCCGACGAGGCGCTGGCCGCCCGGGACCGGCTGCTGGCCGACGCCGCGCAGGGTGCCTGGTACGGCGTGGCGATGAGCGAACGGGGTGCCGGTGCCCGGCTCTCGCAGCTCTCCACGGTGTACGAGCCGGTCGACGGGGGCTACCACATCAAGGGCGCGAAGACGTTCTGCTCCGGCGCCGGACACGCCGACGGGTACCTGGTCGCGGCCCGGCGTGCCGACGACCCGTCGGTGGTCTCCCAGTTCCTGGTTCCGGCCGGGGACGGTCTGCACGTCGAGCAGACCTGGGACTCGCTCGGCATGCGGGCGACCTCCTCGCACGACCTGCACCTGGACGTGACGGTGCCGGCGGACCGGCTGCTCGGCGGGGTGGAAGGGCTGGCCCTGGTGGTGGCGCAGCTCATGCCGCACTGGCTGGTGGCCAGCTACGCGGCCGTCTACGTGGGGGTGGCCCGGGCCGCCGTGGAGGCCGCCGCCGAGCACCTGACCGCCCGCAACCTGACCGGCCTGCCGGCGGTCCGGGCCCGGGTGGGCCGGGCCGACGCGGCGGTCGCCGCCGCCGAGCTGGTGGTGGCCGAGGCGGCCCGCCGGGTCGACGAGGCGCCCGGGGACGCGGCGACCAACCGCTGGGTGTGGCGGGCCAAACTGCTGGCCGGTACGACCGCAGCCGAGGTGGCCGCCTCGATGCTGGAGGCGGCCGGCACCTCGGCCACCCGGCGGGGCCACCCGCTGGAGCGGCTCTACCGGGATGCCCGCTGCGGATCGCTGCACCCGGCGACCTCGGACGTCTGCGCGGACTGGCTCGGCATCGCGGCGCTCGGCGGCGACCCGGACCGTGACGCGTCGACCCCTCGTTGGTGAGCGTGGAAGCAGCACGGGTCGGCCCGTACCGGGCGCCCGGGGCAGACGACGAGAGGTGGGAGCCGTGGCTGTGTCACCGGTGATCGCGGGTCTCGGTACGGCGTTGCCGCCGTCGACCGGGCAGCAGCAGCTCTGGGACGGGTTCTTCGCCCGGCACTTCCCGGAGCGTACCCGGGCACTGGCCCAGCGGATCTTCGCCAACTCCGGGGTGACCCGACGGCAGGCGGCGGTCAACCCGCTGCTGGAGGACGTGTCGGACTGGCCCACCGAGCGCCGGATGCGGCGCTACCTGGTCGAGGCACTGCCGTTGGGTAAGGAGGCGGTCGGCCGGGCGTTGACCTCGGCCGGGCTGGACGCGGGGGAGATCGGCCTGTTCGCGGTCTGCTCGTGTACCGGGTACGTCACGCCGGGGCTGGACATCCTGCTTGCCCGGGACCTGGGCATGGCCCCGGAGACCCAGCGGATGTTCATCGGCCACATGGGGTGCTACGCGGCCCTGCCGGGGCTGGGTGTGGTCAGCGACTTCGTGGCCGCCCGGGGGCGTCCGGCGCTGCTGCTCTGCACCGAGCTGACCAGCCTGCACATCCAGCCCTCCTCGGCCCGGGTGGACACCCAGCAGATCGTGTCGCACGCGCTCTTCTCGGACGCTGCGGTCGCCGTCGTGGTCGTGCCGGGTGGCCGACCGGGGTACGCGGTCCGGGAGGTCGCCTCGGTCACCGACACCTCCACCGCCGACCACATGACCTGGGACGTCACCGACACGGGGTTCCGGATGGGGCTCTCGCCGAAGGTGCCGCAGGTGCTGTCGTCGCACGTCCGGCGCCTGGTCGACGGGCTACTCGCCCGGCACGGCCTGCGGGTGCCCGAGGTGGACGGCTGGGCGGTGCACCCGGGCGGGCCGCGCATCCTCAACGTGGTGGAGCGGGAGCTGGAGCTGTCCCCGGACGGGCTGGCCGCCTCCCGCGCCACCCTGGACGCGCACGGCAACTGTTCCTCCCCGACGGTGCTGCTGATCCTGGACCGGCTGCGCCGGGAGCCACGTCCACCGGAGTGGATCGTGCTGCTCGCATTCGGACCGGGGCTGACTCTCTACGCGACCCTGCTCCAGCGCTCACCGTCGATCTGAGCACCGAAGCTCACCCTCCAGGTGAGGCGGGCGGAGTACCCGCTGCCGGCCGTACCCTCAGGGTATGGAACGGAGCACCGGCCGCCGGGCGGCGGATCTGGCCCTGGTCGCGCTGGTGGCCGGCGCCCTGACGGTGGGTGGCTGGTGGTGGGTCCGGAATGCCCCAGAGCCGGGCCGTGAGGTGCGGGTGCCCCGCCCCGGTATCGAGCTGGCCGGTCAGCTACCGCCCGGCATCGAGGTCCAGATCAACGTGGCGACCGGTGAGGTGGTCGGGGTACGGCCCCGGTTCGACCGGGACTGGTCCCCGTTCGGCCCGGTGGCCCATCCCGACGCGGTGCTGCGGGAAGTCGTTTCGCTGGCGGACGGGAACATCCGGTCCTGGACCGTCCCGGGCGGGCAGCAGGACCGGCTCCTGGTGCAGTACTCCTGCCTTGGCGCCTCGGATCGGGTAACGCGTGTGATGGTGGCCGGCCGGGTGACCCGGCCGTTGATGAAGAGCATCCGGTGTGACGGCTCCTTCGTCAGTGACTTCGTGATCGGCACCGGCGGTCCGGTGATCGTCTCCGTGATCGGCCGGCGCGATCCGGTCCGGGTCGCGGTGCAACTGGTCCGGGCGCCCTGACGGCCCGCAGGGGCTCCGGCGGTCAGCCCAGGCGGTCCAGGTCGGCCCGGTACTCCTCGGCCGGGCCGACCTCGGGCACGACCCGGACGACCTGACCGGAGCGGTCGACGAGCAGTGCAGTGGCTGTACCGGGGCGGGCCGGGAGTTGCAGGAAGGCCCGGAGCGCGCCGGCCGGATCACCGAGGGAGCGGACACCCGTGCCCGCCGGGGCCGGCACCCGACCGTCGCTGACCACGGTGACCACACTCACCCCGGCGGGTACTGCCGCTGCGGCACTGCCGACCTGTTCGGTGCAGGTGCAGCCGTCCAGCAGGATGATCACCGCCGGCAGCAGCCCGCGCAGGGACACCGGCTCCTGTCGGTCGTCGGTCAGCTCCAGCGCGGGCAGCGTACGCCCCGGCGCAGGGTCGGGTGTGCCGGCCGGCACGACGGGCGGGCGGGCGGTGGGGCGGGCCGGTCTGGCCAGGGTGATGGCGAAGATGCCGGCGGCACTGGCGAGTACGGCCAGCATGATCACCAGTAGCGGCAGGCGGGCCGAGGGGCGGGTCGGGTACCGGCCGTCCCCGGGTACCGGGTGGCCGGGCGGAACGGTCAGCCGGGGCGGCAGGCCACGGCGGACCCGTTCCCGTAGTTCCCGCCGGACCAGGGCGGCCTCCTCGGCGAGCGCCGAGGCGTCGTCCGGAACGACCACCGGGCCCCAACCGGGTGGCAGCTCGGGTAGGCCGTCCGGTGCGCCGCCGTCGCGTGGTCCGGGGTCGTCGGGCGTTCCCATGGTCGCCTCGCCTCCCTCGGCCGCTGTTTCCCGACCCGGCTGCCGGCGCCGGCCGGCCACCGGTACGTCGGGATCCCGATGGTCTGATGCCAGCGTCCCGCACCGGGGTGCCGGCCGCCAGGGCTGTCGGCGAGGTTCCCCGCCCGGTGCTGTGGAGATGCGCAGTGTTGGGCGGGCGCGGAACGGTCGGGCTACGATAAGCCGAGCGCATCGCCCCAGATCCGAATTTCTACCGACCCGGCCACGTCGGCCTGTGGTTTACCCATCACAGAGCGTGTTCAAATCATCGATTTGACTGGGTGTCAAGCCGAAGAAATACCTCTCACAGGGCCCCTGAGCTGCGCTAACGATCAGGCCTGCGATGGGACATCGGTGCCTGAGCGTGTTACCCTAGACACAGCGAAAGGGGTTTCGAACCTATGGTTTTCAGTGTCGGCGAGACCGTTGTTTACCCCCACCACGGGGCCGCACTCATCGAGGCGATCGAGACTCGGGTGATCAAGGGCGAGCCTAAGCAGTACCTCGTTCTGCGGGTCGCTCAGGGTGACCTCACCGTCCGGGTGCCCGCTGAGAACGCCGAGATCGTGGGCGTTCGCGAGGTGGTCGGCGAAGAGGGCCTGGGCAAGGTCTTCGACGTTCTCCGGGCTCCGCACACCGAGGAGCCGACCAACTGGTCGCGGCGTTACAAGGCCAACCTGGAGAAGCTGGCCTCCGGCAACCCGCTGAAGGTGGCCGAGGTCGTCCGCGACCTGTGGCGCCGGGAGCGGGAGCGCGGTCTGTCGGCGGGTGAGAAGCGGATGCTCGCCAAGGCCCGTGACATTCTGGTCGGCGAGGTCGCGCTCGCCGAGAAGAGCACCAAGGACGAGGCGGAGACGCTGCTCGACAAGGTGCTGACCGAGGCCTAGTCCGGCCAGCATCGCCTCCCCACCCCGTTCCAGAGAAATCCGAGGACCGCGACGTGACCGCGCAGCTCAATCCGCGCGGTGACGTCGCGGTCCTCGTTCCTGCGGCCGGTGCCGGGGTACGCCTCGGACCGGGCCGCCCCAAGGCGCTCCGCCTGCTGGCCGGCGAGCCCCTGCTGGTGCACGCGGTGCGCGGGATCTCCTTCGTGCCCTCGGTACGCACCATCATGGTGGCCGCCCCGGCCGCCGAGGTGGACGCGGTCCGCGAGCTGCTGGCGCCGGTCGCGCCGGTGCAGGTCGTCCCGGGCGGCGCCGAGCGGCAGGCGTCGGTGGCCGCCGCGCTGGCCGCCGTGCCGACCGGGCCGGAGATCATCCTGGTGCACGACGCGGCCCGGGCCCTCACCCCGCCGATGCTGATCGACTCGGTCGCCGCCGCGGTCCGCGCCGGTGCCGCCGCTGCCATTCCTGTCCTACCCGTTGTCGACACGGTCAAGGAGGTCACCGGCGACGAGCTGGTGCTCCGCACGGTGGACCGGTCCCGGCTGCGGGCCGTGCAGACCCCGCAGGGCTTCCGCCGGTCGGTGCTGACCGCCGCGCACGCCGCCGCCGACGATCCGTTGACCGACGACGCGGGTCTGGTCGAGCAGTTGGGCGAACCGGTCACCTGCATCCCCGGTTCGGAGTACGCTTTCAAGATCACCAGACCGTTCGACCTGGCCCTCGCCGAGCACCTGCTCGCCGAGTCGCCCGGGCAGGCGACCCGTACCCTCTCCTCATGATCGTTCCTCGGGTGGGCATCGGGACCGACATCCACGCCTTCGACGCCGAGCGGCCCTGCTGGCTGGCCGGACTGCACTGGCCGGACGAGCCGGGCCTGGCCGGGCACTCCGATGCCGACGTGGTGGCCCATGCGGCCTGCAACGCCCTGCTCTCCGCCGCCGACCTCGGCGACCTGGGCTCGAACTTCGGGGTGGCCGAGCCGGAGTGGGCGGGTGCATCCGGGGTGACCCTGCTCACCGAGACCGCCCGCCGGGTCCGGGCCGCCGGCTTCGAGATCGGCAACGTCGCGGTCCAGGTCATCGGGGTACGCCCCCGGATCGGCACCCGCCGGGCCGAGGCGCAGCGGGTACTCGGCCAGGCGGTCGGCGCCCCGGTCAGCGTCTCCGGCGCCACCACCGACGGCCTCGGCTTCCCGGGACGGGCAGAGGGGCTGGTCGGCATCGCCACCGCCCTGGTGTACCCGACCCCGGTCACGGCGGCCTAGTGCAGCACCGCGTGCTGCCCTAGCACGGCGGCCGGTGGTCGGCCATACCCGACCGCGCTGCCGCCGCGCTGGACTGGCGCAGCGACTACGACAGCCTCAGCTACGCGGTGCTCGACGTTTCCAGGCCAGGTCAGCACGGCCGCAAATCGCATCATGCGCCTTCGGGCTCCGCTTCGGAGCACTGGACTTCGTCGTTGACAACCAGGGCGAGTGGGCGCTTTAACCCCCTACGGTCTACGAACAGACCCCCGGGACGATACCGGGGGTCTGTTCGTGTGCAGCGAGGCCCCGGCAACGCCTCCGGAGCCTCGCGCCCTGCCTCCCAGGGCCAACCCGCTCTGGCCCCCTGGGTGCCGCTGATCGTATCTCCGCAGCCTGACGTGTGGTATGTGCACGATCGAGTGTGGGCGGCATGGACGCCGCCGGGTAACTTGGGGCAGAGCAGTGCCCCAAGCTGGGACACCTCAACGCCCGGAAGGTAAGACGAGATGTCAGTGAGTCCGCTGGTCGCCCGAGTGCGGCTGGCCGAGGCAATCAAGACCCTCCGAGGCCAGTCCGGACTGGACACCCAAGGACGCCTCGGCGCGAAGGCCGGAATCTCCCGGCAGGAGGTCAACCGACTGGAGAACCCCCTGGAGAACCTGACCCGCAACCCCGACGCAGGAGATATCCGGTCCATCCTGCTTGCCTGCAACCTCGACGAGGACCAGCCCGAACATCGGGTCATCATGAGCTGGGCATGGTCGGCTCGTGAACCCGGATGGTGGAGCAGTCGGTCGTATCGAGAGATGGGCCACCAGCAGCAGGTGATCGCCATCGCCGAGACGTACACGTCGGTGATCCAGGAGTACCAGGTGCAGATCATCCCCGGCCTCATGCAGACCGAGCAGTACGCCCACTATCGAGCCGGCATGTCACCCGAACCCGGATCGACCGTCGACGGAATCGTACGTGGCCGCCTTCGACGTCAGCAGATCCTGGCCGAGGTCAATCGATACGAGGTGGTCCTGGAGGAATTGGCGGTGCGCAGGGTCACCGCCGCGCCGGTCAAGGTCATGCGCGACCAGCTGCTGCACCTGCTCGACCTGGCGGAACGTCCGAACATCTCGATCCGGGTGATGCCGGTGGGCGCACCCACCGCACCCGGCCGCGCACCCACCTCCCCCTTCTCGCTGTACCGCTATCCGGACCGAGACGAACCGGAAATGGCGGTGGTTGACTCCGTGAGGAGTAATGACATCCTCGTAGAGCCCGCTATCGTGCGGGAGCAGGCACAGTTGCTCACGCGGCTGCGCGAGGCCGCGCTGTCAGACGCCGACAGCGCGGCCTTCATCAGGGACGCGGCCAACGCCTTGGCCGCCCAGTGAAAGGGCCTGTCATGACCAACCCGCTTCACGGACCGTTCCGCAAGAGCACCCGTAGCGATGGCAGCGGAAACTGCGTCGAGGTCGCCGAGGGCACCGCAGTCGACGGTGCGTTCGTTCGCGACAGCAAGGATGTCACCGGACCGGTGCTGACCTTCGGCTCCTCCAACTGGGGGGCCTTCATCGCCGACGTGAAGGGCGGCGAGTTCGACCTCTAATCCACTCCGCAAGACAAAGGGCCGGCACCCTCAGGTGCCGGCCCTTTCACGTTCAGATGGTGAACATGCGGAGCGTGACTCTTGCGACACGCCTGGGGCAGTGAGAGTCTGGGACAGTCCCAAGTAGAGACTATCGTCTCCTGGATCTGCTCCACGGTATCGCGGGGGGTTTTCGTCGATGTCGACTGGCGAGTCCAACCAGGTCAACCGCCTGCGTCCGGCGGTACCTGCTCCGCCTGCCCAGGCCGAGCATGTCCCCGGGCATGGGCTGATCAAGATGGACGACCCGTACCGCGACACCCTGGCGCGCCGCTACACCACGCTGCACGTGAACGACGGTCGTACGCCTCAGCTCGTCGCTCGGCTGCCGTTCGTCCCCGCCACCTGCGTGACGTGCCGTGAGAGCTGGCCGTGCGCACAGCGGATCTGGGCTGACAGCGTCACCACCAGGAGGCTCGCCGCATGAGCAAGATCGGCAAGGCCGTCGCCGACGCCATCAAGGCCGCCGGTTCCGCCCGCACCCCCTCGGAACCTTCCGCCGCCCCGGCCGTCCCGGCTGAGAAGAAGAACAAGGACTCCAAATGATCACCATCGAAGCCATCCACGCCGCCCACGGAGCTGAGGGGACTCCTGGGCGGGGGAGGTGCGGTCAGCGCGTCGACGAAACATCGGTCACCGTCGCACCCGCCGACCAGCCTGAGACGCGGCCCAGCCTCGCAGGTATCGCCGCGCCCCCGGGTGCCGGAACGCTGCCTCGCTACGCGCACCGGCAAGTGCGTAAGCGTCCGGCACCCGGGCCCACCACCGAACTGCAGATCGGCACCGGCGACTACGCATCCCGCCGGCGCGCCTGAACCGGGCGCGGCGTCAACCGGATCCCCGTTCCGGTCGGCGCCGCGCCCCCTTGTATCCGGACACTGCAGAGGGGACCACCGTGCACACCTGCGTCCGCGCCACACCCCCACCACCGGCACACCCGCGCCGCAACCAACGCACCGGGGGCCCACTCCGACAGACCCCCACCGGCCGCCGCAGCAACACCGGCCCCGCCCACCGCAGGCCCACCGCGCCATGACCACCGCCGTGCACTCACCGAACCGACCCCACTGGGACTGCCGCGCCTGCGGCCTCGAATGGCCCTGCGAACAAGTCAAGACGGACCTGGTCAACGCACTGGACCCCCGACCGCGCGCCATGTACGCCGCCAGCCGGTTCGTCGAGGCGATCCACGACCTGAGCGACGTCGACCCGGCCGCGATCTTCGCCCGCATCTTCTTCTGGACGACACCACGGGGAGCCGACCGTGACGCCTGATGCCGAAACCGTCAACAACGCCACCAACCAGACCTGCGCCCCGCCCGCCGACACGACCACCCCCGTCGGACCCGACACCTCCGGTGACATCGTCGAGCAGGTCCACGGCGTGCTCACCGAAGCAGCGCACCACGACCCGATCGCCGCCTGGCTTGTCCCCGACCCGATGGCCCGCTACGGCATCGTCGCCCGCTGCCACGCCTTCACCGTCCGGTATCTCATCCACTACGGCGACCTGCGGGCCGTCGTCGACCCGGACGGCGTCGTCGTTGGCGTCCTCGCCGGCGCACACCCCACCACCTGCGACAAAGACCTGGCCGCCACTGAGTACACCCCTGGCCTGCTCACCGCAGCCGTCCCCTACCACCACCGGTACGCCACCCTGCGCCGCGCCACCAGCGCCGCACTGCCCCGCCGAGCCCACTACCACCTGTGGTACATAGCGGCCCACCCCGACCGCCGAGGCGACGGCATCGGCGGCGACATGCTCACCGAGCTGCACCGCCGGCTCGACGCCCTCGGTCAGCCCGCCTACATCGAAGTGGCCACCACCGCCCTGCGTACGACCCTCACCAAGCGCGGGTACCAGCACGAGACCACCATCCACCTACCCGACTCCGGGCCCACCCTGTATGGCATGTGGCGCGACCCGCTGCCGTTCGAGACCGCGATCGATCGTGGTGACCCCCTCCGGTACTGAGGTGGCCACCACCGGCGCCGCGCCCTCCGGCTTGCGAACGGAAGTGACCGCATGACCCCGAAGAGCTGACGCGGTGCTGCACTAGGCTCGCCGGGTGTCCAGCGACGCCACTTCCGACCAGTCGGCCACCGACGGGTACCTCCAGCGCGCCCAGCTCCTCGCCGAGCTGGGCCGGTACGACGAGGCGGCCGCCGAACTCGGCTACGCCATCGCGCTCGACCCGGCCAACGCCACCGCGCTGACCATGCTGGCCCGGGTACACCTCGCCGCCGACCGCCCCGACCAGGCGCTCACCAGCGCCGAGGCGGCCGTCGCGGTTGCCCCGACCCGGATCGACCCGCTGGTCGCCCGAGGGCTCGCGTTGACCGACCTGCGTCGGTTCTCCGAGGCCGCGCAGGCCGCCGACCAGATCCTCGCGCTCGGGCCGGACGACGCGTACGCCCAGCGCAGCGGCGCGGCGATCCTGGCCGGGGCGCGGAACGGGCAGTCGGCGCTCAACGCGGCCTGGCGCGGGGTGGAGCTGGCCCCCGAGGAGCCCCAGGCACACCTGGTGCTCGGTCTGGTCGCGGCCCGGCTGGAGCTGTTCGACCTCGCCGAGCGGGCCTACCGGGAGGCGCTGCGGCTGGACCCGGAACTGGCCGAGGCCCGGCACGACATGGGGGTGATCCGGCTGGACCAGCGGCGGTACGCCGAGGCGCTGGAACACCTGGCCGAGGCCGCCGCGATCTCGCCGGGGCGGGTCGACTCCGGCCGGACCATCTCCGCCGGGCTGCGCCAACTGGTCGTCTACGGTGCCGGGTACTCGCTGCTGGCCACCGTGCTGGTGGCGTTCCTGGCCGCCGGCAACGGCATCCTCTCCCGGCTGGCGGCCGGGCTGACCGCGCTCGTCGGCGGCCTGCTCGTGTGGCGCTGGGCGGCCGGCATCCCCCACCTGACCGGCACCATCCTGCCCGGCCTGATGCGGGCCGACCGCACCCTCGCCCTCGCGGTGTACGCGGTCGTCGCCGCGCCCGCCCTGCTGCTGCTCTACGCCCTGATGGGTACGCCGTGGCCGCTGGTCCTGGCGATCACGGTCGCCGCCGTCGCCGAGCTGGCCGTACTGGCCCGCCCGGTCGCCCGCTGACCGGCAGTCGGGTCAGCGCCGGGCCCAGGTCCAGGCGTACCCGGTGTCCTCGCAGCGCTGGGCCGCCTCGCAGAGGTCCAGCGGGCGGAAAGTGTCCACCATGACGGCCAGCTCGTCGAAGAAATCCGCGCCGATGGCCCGCTCGACCGCCCCCGGCTGCGGACCGTGGGTGAAGCCGGCCGGGTGCAGCGAGATGGAGCCCTGCCCGATCCCCGAGCCACGCCGCGCCTCGTAGTTGCCCCCGGTGTAGAAGAGCATCTCGTCCGAGTCGACGTTGTGGTGGTTGTACGGCACCGGGATGGCCTCCGGGTGGTAGTCCACCTTGCGGGGCACGAAGGAGCAGATCACGAAGTTCGGGCCCTGGAAGGTCTGGTGCACCGGTGGCGGCTGGTGGATCCGGCCGGTGATCGGCTCGAAGTCGTGGATCGAG
This sequence comes from Micromonospora sp. CPCC 206060, assembly GCF_036906895.1. Lineage (NCBI taxonomy): Bacteria > Bacillati > Actinomycetota > Actinomycetes > Micromonosporales > Micromonosporaceae > Micromonospora > Micromonospora sp. CPCC 206060. Next base: position 19,455 of record NZ_JBAKHU010000054.1, on the reverse strand, counting down.
AACGCCCACGGGTAGAGGTGGCCGTCCCAGCCGACCACGTCGAACGGGTGGCTGGCGTACGTGTGGCGGGTCCAGGCCGTGCCGTCGCCACCCGGGCGGGTGGCCCGGGACCGGTGCCGGACGTACACCTCCACGTCGGAACCGTCGACCAGGAGCGGCTCGTCCGGCCCGCGTACGTCCCGCTCGCAGTAGGGGGAGTGCTCCAGGAACTGCCCGCGTACCGACAGGTAGCGCTTGGGTGGGCCGATGTGCCCGGTCGCCTCGACGGTGAGCAGCCGGACCGGGTCGGTGCCGGTCGGTACCAGCCGGTGGATCACCGAGGTGGGGATGATCACGTAGTCCCCGGCGGTCACGTCCAGCACCCCGAAGGTCGACTCGACGCGCAGCGTGCCGGACTCGACGTAGAGACACTCGTCGCCGATGGCGTTGCGGTAGAGCGGGGACGGCCGGTCGGCCACCGCGTACCCGATCCGGACGTCGTCGTTGGCCAGCAGGTACTGCCGGCCGAGCACGGCGTCGGCGGAGCCGGTGTCCAGCTTGTGGGTACGCAGGTGGCGGGGCTTGAGCGGCAGGTTCGGGACCCGGCTCCAGGTGGGCGGGGTGAACTCCTCGGCGGCGACGATCGCGGTGGGCAGGTGCCGGTGGTAGAGCAGCGACGAGTCGGCGGAGAAACCCTCCTGACCCATCAGCTCCTCGGCGTAGAGGCTGCCGTCGGGCTGACGGAACTGGGTGTGGCGTTTGCGCGGCACTTCGCCGACCTTGCGGTAGTACGGCATTCTCGCCTCCCGTTTGTCCCGGTCACCGGTCGCTGGCGTCCGATAATCGGACGGTGTTGTCCGTTAGTCGTAGCGTCCCGTAAGTTCTCTGTTCGTGTCAACGCAGGTGCCCCAGCTCTTCGCCGGACTCGTGGACGACGCCGCCGTCTTCCCACCCGGCAGCGCGTCGCTGCCCGACGCCGTGGCCGCGCACCGCCGCCAGCACCGGGTCGGCTGGTACGCCGACCTGGTCGGGCCGCTGCTGGTGCCCGCCTCCGAGGTGACCGCCGGTGAGCTGGACAAGCTGATCGGACCGGCCGACCCCACCGACCCGGTCGATCCGCTGGTCATCGGTCTGATCGGGGACACCGGGACCGACCGGCTGCCGTCCGCCCTGTCGTTCCTGACGTCGCTCAACGTCCGGGTCCGGCAGGTCGAGGTGCCGGTGGCCAGGCGCAGCGAGGATCCGCAACCAGGGCTCGCCACCCTGCTCGACCTCGTACCGCGCCTGCCCGGCGGGCTCGACGTCTACGCCGAGGTGCCGTTGACCTGGGGACTGATGGAGGCGCTGGACACCATCGCCGAGGCCCGGACGGCCGGGGCGCCGGTCGCCGCGAAGTTCCGCACCGGTGGGCTCGCCGCCGAACTCTTCCCCACCCCGGCCGAGCTGGCCGCGGTGATCTGCGCCTGCCGCGACCGGCGCCTGCCGTTCAAGCTCACCGCCGGGCTGCACCACGCGATCCGGCACATCGACCCGGAGACCGGGTTCACCCACCACGGCTTCGTCAACGTGCTGTCCGCGACCCTCGCGGCCAGCGACGGCGCCGGGACCGCCGAGGTCGCCGAGATGCTCGCCACCACCGACCCGGTCCGGCTGGTCGAGCGGGCCCGGGCCCGGCGCGACGAGCCGCGCCCGCTCTGGATCGGGTACGGCTCGTGCAGCGTCGTCGAACCGCTGACCGATCTGATCCGGCTGGGGCTGGTGAACGGAGGATACGAACAGTGACCTGGGTCGAGGGTGCCACCGGTTCGCCGTACGGGGTGCACAACCTGCCGTACGGGGTGTTCCGGCACGACGGGCGGGAGCCCCGGATCGGGGTACGCATCGGGGACCTCGTGCTGGACCTGGCCGGTGCCGAAGCGGCCGGGCTGGTGCTGGCCGCCGGTGCGCTGGGTCGGCCCACCCTGAACGCGTTCATGGCTCTCGGCCGTCCCCAGTGGACCTCGGTCCGGCAGCGGATCGTCGAGCTGCTCACCGACCCGGAACACCGGGCGGCCGTCGAGCCGCTGCTCGTGCCGGTGGCCGGCATCGAGCTGGTGATGCCGTTCCAGGTCGGTGACTACGTCGACTTCTACTCCTCGGAGCACCACGCCTCGAACGTCGGGCAGATCTTCCGCCCCGGTCAGCCGCCGCTGCTGCCGAACTGGAAGCACCTGCCGATCGGCTACCACGGCCGGGGTGGCACGGTGGTGGTCTCCGGCACCCCGGTGACCCGGCCCGGTGGCCAGCGCTCCACCCCGGACGGCCCGGTGTTCGGCCCCTCGGTACGCCTCGACATCGAAGCCGAGGTCGGGTTCGTGGTCGGCGTACCCTCCACGCTCGGCGAGCCGGTACCGGTGGACGACTTCGCGCAGTACGTCTTCGGTGTCGTACTGGTCAACGACTGGTCGGCCCGGGACATCCAGGCATGGGAGTACCAGCCCCTCGGCCCGTTCCTGGGGAAGTCCTTCGCCACCTCGGTCTCCGGCTGGGTGGTGCCGCTCGACGCACTTGCCGACGCCTGGACGCCCGCCCCGGAGCAGGACCCGCCGGTGCTGGACTACCTGCGCGACGTTCCGCACCTGGGGCTCGACCTGCGGTTGACGGTGGCCTGGAACGGTACCGAGGTGGCCCGACCGCCGTTCGCCGGGATGTACTGGACCCCGGCCCAGCAGCTCGCCCACCTCACCGTCAACGGCGCGTCGGTGCGTACCGGTGACCTCTTCGCCTCGGGCACCGTCTCGGGTGAGCGGCGTGACCAGGTCGGTTCGTTCCTTGAGCTGACCTGGGCCGGCCAGGAGCCGGTGCAGCTCGCCGACGGGCAGAGCCGGACGTTCCTCGCCGACGGGGACACGGTGACCATCAGCGCCACCGCACCCGGCCCGGACGGCATTACCGTGGGTCTGGGCGAGGTGACCGGCACCATCCACCCGGCCCGCAGCCAGGGCTGACCCGGTCACCGCCGCCGGTCACCGCCGCGGAACTGGCCTATGGTCCTCCACGCCAGGTGCACGCACGGACGGGGCAGCTCGACAGCGGAAGGAACGGACAGTTGCCGGAGGCGCCGCCGTCGCGGACACGTGCTGCGGGCCGGTCAGCGCCGGCTCACGCCCCGTCCTGTCCCGGGCGGGTGCGTTCCGGCCGGTGCCAGTGCAACTGGAGTGGGCGACCGGCGTCCGCGACGATCCGGTGCAGCCAGCGCCGGATCAGGTGGCGGCGGCGGTCCGGATCGGCGTGCGGCCGGGCCACCCGCCGGGTCCGCCAGGCCAGTGGGGCGTACCGTGGCAGACCGCGCAGGACCGTCTCCGCCACGGTCCTGACCACCTCGGTCTCCACCCCGGCGGCCGGGACCGGCCGTCGCCCGCATCCTCCGTCGCAGCGGTAGAAGCGCCGGACCTCCGCTGCGGCGGTCGGCCGGTCCAGCGGCACCATCGGCATCCCGCAGCCGCACCAGATCAGCCCCCAGAGCAGGTACGGTGTGGGCAGACCCGGGCTGTCCCACCAGGAGCCGGGTACGTCGCCCAGCCCGCCGGGAGCGCCTCCCGACCTGTCGGCTGTCCCGCCGGCCACGGGTGAACCGTCGGTTGGTCGCCGCATACGCTGACCGCCTTCCGTGGGAGTGGGCCGGCCCCGGCCCGCACGCTGTGGCGCTGTCCATGGCTGCGGAACGCATCCGAGTCTGTTTGCTTGCGGTGAGCGACGCAATCCTTACGCATGGATACGACAGAAGATCCGCCGCGCCAGCCGTGCGGTCGCACCCGCTGTCCGTCTCCCCCCGATGGCGTCGTCCGTTGATCGACCGGATCCCCGATGGACCGGCGGCGGCCCGTGCCAGCCGGATCCGGGACGGGATGCCTGACCTGTCACGGAGGTACTGAGGTGAACGGATTTCCCGGCGCTGTCTGGCGCAAGAGCTCACGCTCCAACGACCAGGGGCTCTGCATCGAGGTGGCGGACAACCTGATCGACACTGTCGGTCTGGTCGGGGTGCGCGACTCCAAGGACATCAGCGGCCCCGCGCTGGCTGTCAGTCCACCGGGCTGGGCGGCGTTCGTCGCTGCGGTGCGGTCCGGGCAGTTCAGCGGCTGAGCCGGCAGGTCTCAGCCGCTGACTGACCGGCCACGGGTGCCGGCCCAGCTCCGGCACCCGTCACGATCCCGTTGCCGTCCGGCAGATCCCGTACCCTCACCGCCCGGACCGCCGTAGGTTGGACGGCACGGGAGGTGTCATGTCGACGGTGACCGTGACCCAGCTCATCGAAGCCCCAGCCACCGACCTGTGGCGGGCGCTCACCGAACTCACCAGCCGCGTCGGCCGGTTCTCCACCGTGCACGGCGTGGAACTGGTGACCCCCGGCCCGTTCGGCGCCGGCACCGTCTGGCGGGAGGTGCGTACCCAGCCCGACGGCAGCGCCGCGGTCGAGGAGTTCCTGGTGGTCGAGGTCGATCCGCCCCATCGGCTCGTCCTCACCTCGGCCGGTACCGGTGCCGACTACCGCATCACCTACACCCTCACCGAATCCCGGCCCGGCCGGCGTCGACCCTGCACCACGGTCAGCGTCGTACAGGAGTCCGTTCCCGCCGCCGTGTACGGCCGGGTGCTCGCCCTGATCCTCGGCGGACTCGCCGCCCGTACCGTCGAGGGGGCGCTCCGCCGCGACCTCGCCGATCTCGCGCTGGCGGTCCGGCATCCCGACACGGGGTCGGCGGCGGCGTGACCTGCCAGTGATCCGACCGCCCACCCTGGGTAGGGTGCGGGCGGAGGTGTGCATGGGGTTCCCGAAAGGCCGGCGACGGGTCGCCACGCTGGTCGTGGCGGTGCTCGCCGTAGGGCTGGCCGCCGTGGTCGGCTACCGGGTGTTGGCTCCCGCCGAGGTGGTCACCGTCGCCCGGACCGCCTACCCGGCCGCCCCGGACCTGACCCCCCGGGTCATCGGCCGTCAGCCGACCGCCCTGTTGCTCGTGGACGGCCGGCTGCGGGTCCACGCCGCCACCCGTCAGGTCCTCGCCGACCAGCCGGCCGATCTGAAGAACCGGACCACCCCGTTCTGGTCGTACCGGCGCTGGCCGGCGGAGCTGGTCGGGGTGGTAGCGGTGGGCACCACGGTGGTGTCCCGCTGGTCGGACGGGCGGCTGGTCGCGCTGGACGCGCGGACCGGCCGGGTCGCCTGGCGGGCGTCCGGGCCCGACCCGGATCAGGGGTACGCGGCACGGCGGACCGGTGCGGCCGTCGCCTGGACCCCGGCCGGGCTGCGTACCGGGGTCACCACGGACGGCCGTCTGGTGCTCATCGTCGCCGCTGCCACCGAGCTGCGCGGGTTCGACCCCGGCACCGGCCGGGAGGTCTGGCGGGTCGGGGTCCGACCGGGGTGCCACGGCGATCCGCTGACCACCATCGGCGCCCGGCTGATCACCGTGGACACCTGCGCGACCCCACAGGTCGCCGAGTTCCGCGACCCGGCGACCGGTGCGGTCGTCGACCGGTGGCGACCGGAGGATGCAGGGTCCACCCTGGCCGTCGAAGGGCTCGGCTGTGCCGCCTACCGGTCCCGGTGTGCCGGCATCCGTACCGCCGACGCGGCCGGTCTGCGTACCGGGGAGGACGGCGCGCTGCGGACCGCTGACGGTGCCGGCCGGGGCTGGCTGGTCGACACGCCTCAACCGTTCCCCACCGGGGCGTTGAATCCGGCCGAGGTGGTGCTCGCGGACGGTACGGCGGTCTCCCGGGACGGTGGCGCGATCGTCGCCCACTCGGCGCGGACCGGCGCGGAGGTGTGGCGCCGGCAGGAGACGCCGGGGGCGCGGATCCTCGCCGCCCAGCCGGGCCGGGTGCACATCCGGACCGAGGCCAACGACCTGTTGACGGTGGACCCGGGGTCCGGTGCCGAGTTGTCCCGCTTCCCCTTCACCGTGGGCCGGGACGCCACCGGTTGGGCCACCGGCCTGGTCTCTGCCACCGGCGGTTTCCTCGCGGTGGAGCGGCTCAACCAGCCGGTCGATCCGGACGCCGAGGACCGGCGTTACTACCTGACCACCGAGCCGGTCATCCTGGCCGTGATCTGACCCGGGACCGCCTGGCCGTGGCCCGGGACCGGGCCACGACCAGGCGGCCCGGCATCACCTGGTCAGGACAGTGCGGCCTCCGCCGCCGCCAGGAAAGCGTCGTTCTCGGCCGGCGTGCCGATGGTGACGCGTACCCCGTCACCGGCGAACGGCCGGACGATGACGCCCCGCGCCTCGCACGCCTTACCGAACTCCACCGACCGGTCGCCGAGCGGCAGCCAGACGAAGTTGGCCTGGCTGGCCGGCGCCTCCGGGACCAGTTTGCGGACCGCCTCGGTGACCCGCTCCCGCTCGGCGATCACCAGGTCGCAGCGGCGGCGTACCTCGTCGGCCTGGGCCAGCGCGGCCAGCGCGCCGGCCTGCGCGGCGGCGCTGGCCGAGAAGGGCGTGACCACCTTGCGCACCGCGGCGGCCACCTCGGGGTGGGCGACCAGGAACCCGATCCGCAGCCCGGCCAGCCCCCACGCCTTGCTCAGCGTGCGCAGTACCGCCACGTTCGGCCGGTCCAGGTAGGTCAGCCCGTCCGGCACCTCCGGGTCGGTGACGAACTCCCGGTACGCCTCGTCCAGCACCACCAAAACGTCGTCCGGGACCGTGTCGAGGAACCGGTCCAGCTCGGCCCGGTGAACCGCCGTCCCGGTCGGGTTGTTGGGGTTGCAGACCAGCACCAGCCGGGTCCGGTCGGTCACCGCCGCCGCCATCGCGGTCAGGTCGTGCCCGTGACCGGTGTCGTTCGGCACCCGCACGCTGGTCGCGCCGCTGGTCGCCGCGATGATCGGGTACGCCTCGAAGGAGCGCCACGCGTAGACGACCTCGTCACCCGGCAGGCAGGTGGCCCGGACCAGGTGCTCGGCCAGCGCCACCGACCCGCAGCCGGTGGCGATCCGGTCGGCGTCCACGCCGTACCGCTCGGCGAGCGCGGTGCGCAGGGCCACCACGCCCATGTCCGGGTAGCGGTGCACCCCGGCGGCGGCCTCGGCAACCGCCTCCACCACGCCGGGCAGCGGGCCGTACGGCACCTCGTTGCTGGCCAGCTTGATGGCCTCGGTCAGACCCAGTTCGCGGGCCAGGTCGGCCGGGCTGCGGCCGGGTACGTAGGCGGGCAGCGCGTCGAGGTCGGCGCGGGTGAGGCGCAGTGGCGGCTGGTTACGTCCGGTGTCGGTCATGTCGGCTCCCCGGGGGTGTGCGGACGGTGGTCGGGTGTGGGTTGCCTGTCGGGCAGTTGCACCACCACGGTCTGCGCCCGCTTGTCGTGCAGTGCCTGCCGCAACGGCCGGTCGAACAGCGGTGAGACCGCGTCGATGAGTTGCAGGACCAGCCCGAGTCCGCAGCAGTACCAGAGCAGGGTGGGCAGGCCGAGGGTGTTCCAACGGCGGAACGACCGGCCGAAACCGACCGCCGGATCGTCGCCGAGGGTGACCACCTTGATGCCCAGGATCCGCTTGCCGAGGGTCTGGCCCCGGTTGGCGGTCGTCGGCACCTCGTAGGCGAACCAGAGCGCGGTGGCGATCAACAGGATCGCCACCTGGAGCCCGCCGGCCTGGTCACCCGGTTGGGGCAGCCCTTCGGTGGAAGAGTTGCCGGCCAGCGAGCGGCGCCAGATCTCCCGCCAGACCGGGGCGAACTCCTCGATGAACTGCCAGACGAACCAGCCGTTCACGGCGGCGTTCAGCAGGAAGACGATCCCGAAGTCGATCAGGCGGGCGAGGAACCGGGGACCGAATCCGGCCAGCGCCAGCCCGTGCGGACGGGGCGGTGGCGGCGGTCCGGGGTACCCGTACGGCGGTGGGCCGTACGGGTACGGAGGCTGCGGCTGCGGGCCGGGCGGGTACGGCGGCTGCGGCGCCCAGCCGGGCGGCGGTCCCGACGGGGGCGGTCCGACCGGACCGCCGGGTCCCGCGCCGACCGGCCCGGGGCTGGCCGGTGCGGTACCGCCCGGGGCACCCGGTGCCGGCGCCGGTGGCGGCTCCTCCTCGGGCAACGGCCCGTCCGGTGGGGTGGCGTCGACGGGCAGCGAACGGCCCACCCAGCCACCTCCATCCCAGTAACGCTGGGTGGTCGGTTCGGCGGGATCGGCGTACCAACCCGGGGGGACGCTCATGGTGCCAGCCTCAGTTCACTCCGCACGGTCACCCTGGAACCTTAACGACGACGGTACGGGCGAACTTGTCGTGGAGGCACTGCTGGTACGGCTTGTCCCACAGTTGCCACAGTCCGTCCAGAAGGTTCATGCCGGGGACCACCATGCCGGCGAGGAACTGCACGGTGTACCGGCGGAACGCCAGGCCACGGGTCAGCGGCACGGCCGGGTCGAGCGGTACCACCCGGATCTTCATGGCCCGCTTCCCGACGGTCTGTCCGGACCGGAACATGATCTCCACGTAGTAGACGTAGTAGAGCAGCAGCATCACCGCGATCAGACCGGCCTCCAACAGCAGCAACGGCACGACGAAGTCGCTGAACACCGTCGCCGGGTCCGGCGCCACTGCATTCGGCTGAGCCAGCCCGTCCGGGTACATGTCGCTCAGGAAGTTGTAGTAGAGCAGGCCGAACGCGGGCACGAAGAGCACCGCCGCCACCACGGACCAGATCCCGGCGTCGATCAGGTGCGCCAGCAGCCGGTCGCCGAAGCTGGCCAGCGGCCGGTTACCCGGGGCCGTCGGCGGCGGTGGCGGGGGCCGCAGACCCGGGTACGGCGGCACCGGGTACCCGTATCCCGGCCCGGCGGCCGGGCCCGGGTGCGGGTGGCCGGGCGTCGGGGCGTACCCGACAGGGGGTGGACCGGGCGGCGGGAAGCCGCCGGGGGCGGGCGGAGGCCCACCCACCGGCGGCGTGGGGTGCGGGGGCGGCTGCGTCACGCGGACAGTGTTACAGGTTGCCGCGTCGTTCCTGCTCCCGCTCGATCGCCTCGAACAGGGCCTTGAAGTTGCCCTTGCCGAAGCCGAGCGAGCCGTGCCGCTCGATCAGCTCGAAGAAGACCGTCGGCCGGTCCTGCACCGGCCTGGTGAAAATCTGGAGCAGGTAGCCGTCCTCGTCCCGGTCGACCAGGATCTTGCGCGACTTCAGCGCCTCGATCGGCACCCGGACCTGGCCGATCCGGGCCCGCAGCTCCGGGTCGTCGTAGTACGAGTCCGGCGTGTCCAGGAACTCCACGCCAGCGGCCCGCATGGCGTCGACGCTGGCCAGTATGTCGTTGGTGGCCAACGCGATGTGCTGGGCGCCCGGCCCCTGGTAGAACTCCAGGTACTCGTCGATCTGTGACTTCTTCCGGGCCACCGCCGGCTCGTTGAGCGGGAACTTCACCTTGCGGGTGCCGCTCGCCACCACCTTCGACATCAGCGCGGAGTAGTCGGTGGCGATGTCGTCGCCGATGAACTCGGCCATGTTGGTGAAGCCCATGACCCGGCGGTAGAACTCCACCCAGTCGTCCATCCGGCCCAGCTCGACGTTGCCGACCACGTGGTCGACCGCCTGGAAGAAGCGCTTCGGCTGCACCCCGGCGTCGATCATCGGCTGGCGGTCCACGATCGGGGCACGGGACACGAAGCCGGGCAGGAACGGCCCGGTGTAGCGGGACCGGTCGATCAGCGAGTGCCGGGTGTCGCCGTACGCGGCGATGGAGGCCATCCGGACGGTGCCGTGCCCGTCGGTGACGTCGTGCGGCTCGACCAGGCCGGTGGCGCCCTGGCCGATCGCGTGCCGGTACGCCGCGTCGACGTCCGGCACCTCCAGGGCAATGTCCCGTACCCCGTCGCTGTGCTTGGCCACGTGGTCGGCACCGGGTGCGTCCGGCCGGACCGCGCCGGTCAGTACGAACCGGGCGGAACCGCTGGTCAGCACGTACTCGGCGTGGTCGCGGTAGCCCTGCTCCGGGCCCCGGTACGCCACGCAGGTCATGCCGAACGCGGTCGAGTAGTAGTGGGCGGCCTGCTTGGCGTTGCCCACCAGGAACGCGACGTGGTCGAGGCCCTTCACCGGGAACGGGTCGGCGGAGATGTCGTGGTTGACCGTCCCGATGAGCCGGTCGACGTCGACCTCCTCGGTCGACGTGGGTCGGTCGATCGCCTGGGTCATGCTGCACTCCCTTCCGTGTCGGCCGGCCTCGCGGGCCACCGTGACATGGTCCTGTGCCGAAGCATCGCGGCCCGTCGTGAGCTGGGCAACTCTCTCGTCGGATGTTGGTCAGGTTGCGCATTCGGTACGGTGTCCGGTCATGACTGCTGTGCAGACTGTCCAGCTCGACGAACTGGATGCCAGCCTGATCGAACTGCTGGCCGAGGAGCCCCGGATCGGGGTGCTGGAGTGCTCACGCCGGCTCCAGGTGGCCCGGGGCACCGTGCAGGCCCGGCTGGACAAGCTGGTCGCCCGGGGGGTGATCGCCGGGTTCGGGCCGCAGGTCGCACCGGCGGCGATCGGCTTCACGGTGACCTCGTTCATCACCCTGGAGATCAGCCAGCGGCACGGCCACAACCGGGTGACCGCCCACCTGGCGGCGATTCCGGAGGTGCTGGAGGCGCACACCATCACCGGCGCCAGTGACCTGCTCTGCCGGATCGTCGCCCGGTCCAACACCGATCTCCAGCGGGTGATCGACCAGATCGTCTCCTACGAGGGGATCACCCGAGCCTCCACGCTGATCGCGCTGGCCGAGCAGATCCCCTACCGGGTGCTGCCGCTGGTCCGCTCCGCCGTACCGGTCGACTGACCGGCCCGTCGGGACAGGAAGCGGGGGCGACACGGCGGAGAGGTGGTGTGTGACCGCCCCGGACCTGGCTACGGTGTGCGGGTGGCGAAGGGGACCCGCTGGCTCGTGCTCGTGCTGGCCGTCGTCGTCGTACTGGCCGCCACCGGCGTGTGGAACCCGTTCCCGACCGCCTGGGACTGGGTGAACCGTCCCACCCCGCTCAGCGAACCGGATGTGCTCTGGCAGCAGCGGATCGGTGGCACCCCGCGCAGCGTGACCATCGCCGGGCCGGCCGTGATCATCGAGCAGCGCACCCGGGTCGAGTCACGCAGCCTCGCCACCGGTACCCAGCTCTGGGAACGCAAGGCCGACTGGGCGGCCGTCGCCGGGGGCCCGTCCGACGCCGTCGTCGCCGTGGGCAAGCTCCTGGTCAAGGGGTACGAGGTCCTCGACCCGGTTACCGGGGCGGTGCGTCGCCGGGACACGAAGGCGGTGGCCGTCTGGACGTACCGCAACGGGATCCTCGACGCCCGCTGCACCGAGGCGACCGACTGCACCCTGACCGCCTGGGACCCGCGCGGCACCACCCCCCGCTGGACGGCCTACCTCCCCGGCGTGCAGAGCGGCTTCCTGGCCGACAACCCGGAGGTACGCGGTACCCGCCGGCTCACCACCGACCGGATCGACCCGGGTGCCGCCGGTCCGGAGCAGATGCCGGCGCTGATCGGGTTCCCGGCCGACGGCAAGGTGCAGATCGTCGACACCGCCACCGGCCGGGTGGTGCAGGACGTGCAGCCCGGCCGTCAGGAGCGGCTGGTGGTGGTCGGTGGCCGGCTGCTGCGGATCGAGGCCCGGTCGGCGGACGGCACCTGCTACTTCACGTTCGTCGCCCGCGACCCGGCGAACGGCGTGGAGGTGTGGCGGCGTACCGGCATCAACCCGAGGACCGCCGACGGCGCCGGCTGCGTCCAGCGCGAGGATCCCCAGGGCGGGCGGAACGTGCTCGTCGGGGTCGGGTCGGACGGGCGTGAGACAGTGCTCGACGCGTACGACGGTCGACTGCTCTGGGTCGGCCGGGACGCCGAGAAACTGCTCGCCGTGGACGACCGGTACGGGCTGGTCCGGGCCGGGGACAAGCGCTCGGTGGCGAGCCGGGACCTGGCCACCGGCCGGGACCGCTGGCGCCGGCCCGCCACGGAGAAGGCGGGCGCCGCGCTGACTCCGTACGCCGCGGTGCTGGCTGACGAGAAACCCGACCGGCTGGTCGCCCTGCACCCGCGTACCGGCGCCGAGTTGGTGAACCTGCGGACCCAGGCGGACGCGCTCGCGGTCGGCCCGGACGGCATGGTCATCGGGGAGGGCCGGGACATCGGGTACGTCCGGTTCGGCGCCCCGGGCGGCCCGGCTCCGGGCTTGGACGGGGCACCCGACGGCGGCTCCGCACCCGGCGACGGACCCGGCGACGGACCCGGCGGCCCGGCGCCGACCTGCGGTGGGCCCAAGCAGGAGATGTGTCCGCCGCGCGACGGCGGCAAGGACAACTGAGCGCGGTGGCCGGCGACGCCGGACCGCCGGGTGAGAGCGGTGTCCCACGACCCACCCGGCGGGTGGGACCGGACGGCCCGACTGCCCTAGGCTTGCCGCTCATGAGCAGTGCCGCCGAGTTCGCCTACGCCCCCCTGCTGCCGGTCGGTGCCGACCAGACCGAGTACCGCCTGATCACAGACGAGGGCGTCGATGTCGTGGACGGTCCCGGAGGGCGGCGGTTCCTCACCGTCGACCCGGCCGCGCTGACCGCGCTGACCGCCGAGGCGATGCACGACATCGCGCACTACCTGCGCCCCGCGCATCTCGCCCAGCTCCGGTCGATCATCGACGACCCGGCCGCGTCGCCGAACGACCGGTTCGTCGCCCTCGACCTGCTGCGCAACGCGAACATCGCCGCCGGTGGCGTGCTGCCGATGTGTCAGGACACCGGTACCGCGATCGTGATGGGCAAGCGGGGCCGGCACGTGCTGACCGACGGCACCGACCACGAGGCGATCTCCCGGGGCGTCTTCCAGGCGTACACCCGGCTGAACCTGCGCTACTCGCAGCTCGCCCCGCTGACCATGTGGGAGGAGCGGAACACCGGCAGCAACCTCCCCGCCCAGGTGGAGATCTACGCCGAGGACCAGGACGGGCACCCCGACGCGTACAAGTTCCTCTTCATGGCCAAGGGTGGTGGCTCGGCCAACAAGTCGTACCTCTACCAGGAGACCAAGGCACTGCTGAACCCGACGCGGATGATGCAGTTCCTGGAGGAGAAGCTGCGGCTGATCGGCACGTCCGCGTGCCCGCCGTACCACCTGGCCATCGTCATCGGCGGTACGTCAGCCGAGTACGCGCTGAAGACCGCCAAGTACGCCAGCGCGAAGTACCTGGACGCGCTGCCCACCTCCGGCTCGATGACCGCGCACGGCTTCCGCGACCTGGAACTGGAGGCCGAGGTACTGGAACTGACCCGCAACTTCGGCATCGGCGCGCAGTTCGGGGGGCGCTACTTCTGCCACGACGTACGGGTGGTCCGGCTGCCCCGGCACGGTGCGTCCTGCCCGGTGGCGATCGCGGTCTCCTGTTCGGCCGACCGGCAGGCAGTCGCGAAGATCACCCCGTCGGGCGTCTGGCTGGAACGACTCGAAACCGACCCGGCCCGTTTCCTGCCCGACGTCACCGACGAGACCCTCTCCACCGAGGAGGTGGTCCGGGTCGACCTCAACCGCCCGATGGACGAGATCCGGGCCGAGCTGTCGAAGTACCCGGTGAAGACCCGGCTGTCGCTGACCGGCCCGCTGGTGGTGGCCCGGGACATCGCCCACGCCAAGATCGCCGAGCGGTTGGACGCGGGTGAGCCGATGCCGCAGTACCTGCGGGACCACGCGGTCTACTACGCCGGCCCGGCGAAGACCCCCGAGGGCTACGCCTCCGGCTCGTTCGGGCCGACCACCGCCGGCCGGATGGACGCCTACGTGGAGAAGTTCCAGGCCGCCGGGGGCTCCCAGGTCATGCTCGCCAAGGGCAACCGGTCGGCCCAGGTGACCCGCTCCTGCCAGCAGCACGGCGGTTTCTACCTCGGCTCGATCGGCGGTCCGGCCGCCCGGCTCGCCCAGGACTGCATCAAGCACGTCGAGGTCCTGGAGTACCCGGAACTCGGGATGGAAGCGGTCTGGAAGATCGAGGTCGAGGACTTCCCGGCCTTCATCGTCGTTGACGACAAGGGCAACGACTTCTTCGCCGAGGTCACCAAACCGGTGCTCACCGTCAGCCGCAGATAGCAGGCTGACCGAGCGCAGTGACGAGGGAACCCCGGAGTCCTGACCGTGGGTTCCCTCGTACCGGTGGCATTCGGGTTCAACCCCGGCCGTACGTGGTCCGGAGTTTGTAGAGCGCCGACCTACCTTCTCCCTGGTCGCATTCGGCCACCTGGAGGTCTCTGACGGGCACCTCGATCTGCTGTCCGCTGCCGGTGCCCGAGTCCACCCACACCTGAACCGTGCCGCTCGTCGGCAACTCACGCGGACCTACCGCCAAGATCATGTTCATTCCCTTCACCGCGTGGGCCCCGCTGGGCATCCAGGGCTCACGTCCATTCGGACGCCCGTGACGGTCACAGAATGTCGTCGAAATATCGCCAGGCGCGACGGCCTTGAAGGTGACCTTCCGGCGACATGGGAGGCGACATTCTGGCGACATCGGCGATAGGATCGACTCATGCCGATCACGCCGAACGCGACACTGCGGGCCGTACGGATGGGCCTGCTCATGAGTCAGGACGACTTCGCCCGCGCACTGCGGGACGCCGGGGACCGCGCCGGAGTGCCCAACGACGCGAACAAGCGCCTCGTCCAGCGCTGGGAGGCCGGCGCCATCACGTCTCCTCGCCCGGCGTACGCGAGAGCGCTGGAAAGCGTCACCGGCCTGCCGATCGGTTCGCTCGGCTTCACGGTCCAGGTGCCGAACAGTCGGGTGTCGGACGACGGGCAGGGCGGCCACGACCTGGCCGCCCCGGAGGTACCCACCCCGGTACCAAACGGCGGTTTGGCTCCGCGTACCGCGCCGACCGGCAACTACTCCGGTGTGTGGCTGAGCCGGTACCAGTACTTCAGCTCGGGCCGGGCCAACACGTTCACCGGCCAGCACTACGTGGTCCTGCTCCAGCATGGTGACCGGCTGACCGTACGCTCGCTGCCCAGGTCGTCCGACTCGCCGCTGACCATGGACCTGACCGTGGACGGCAACGTGATCACGGGCACGTGGGTGGAGCAGACCGCGCCAACGGGCTACTACCGGGGGGCCCGCTACCACGGCGCGATCCAGCTCCTGGCGGAGCCGACCGGCCGCCGGCTGGCCGGCAAGTGGCTCGGGTTCGGCAAGGACATGGACGTGAACACCGGCCCTTGGGAACTGGTCTTCCAGGACGCGAGCACGAACAGGGCGACCCTGGCGAAGTACGACCGGCGGCCCGAGCCGGAGTAGTCGACGCACTGCCGGAAGGGGCTATCCGGCTTCGCCGGGCAGGTGACCGTCCGGCGGGGCAGGATGGAACGCGTGACGACTCCAGAGGCGACCGGCTACCGGATCGAACGTGACTCGATGGGCGAGGTGGAGGTACCCGCCGACGCCCTGTGGCGGGCCCAGACCCAGCGGGCGGTGCAGAACTTCCCAATCTCCGGGCGGGGCATCGAGCCGGCCCAGATCCGGGCGCTGGCCCAGATCAAGGGTGCGGCAGCCGAGGTCAACGGCGAGCTGGGGGTGATCGGGGCCGAGGTGGCCGCCGCGATCGCCACCGCCGCCGCGCACGTCGCCGCCGGGGGATACGACGACCAGTTCCCGATCGACGTGTTCCAGACCGGCTCGGGCACCTCGTCCAACATGAACACCAACGAGGTGATCGCCACCCTGGCCAGCCGGGAACTCGGCCGGGAGGTACACCCGAACGACGACGTGAACGCCTCGCAGTCCAGTAACGACGTCTTTCCCTCGTCGATCCACCTGGCCGCCACCGAGGCGGTGGTGGGGGACCTGCTGCCGGCGCTGGCGCACCTGGCGCAGACCCTGGAGGCCAAGGCCGCCGAGTTCGAAACAGTGGTCAAGGCCGGGCGTACCCACCTGATGGACGCCACCCCGGTCACCCTCGGTCAGGAGTTCGGCGGGTATGCGACCCAGGTCCGGTACGGCGTCGAGCGGCTGGAGGGCGCGCTGCCCCGGCTGGCCGAACTGCCGTTGGGCGGCACCGCCGTCGGTACCGGCATCAACACCCCGCTCGGCTTCGCCGCCGCCGTGATCGGCAGGCTGCGGGACGCGACCGGGCTGCCGGTCACCGAGGCGCGCAACCACTTCGAGGCGCAGGGCTCCCGGGACGCCCTGGTCGAGACCTCCGGCCAGTTGCGCACCATCGCGGTCGGTCTCTACAAGATCGCCAACGACATCCGGTGGATGGGCTCCGGGCCGCGGGCCGGTCTGCGCGAGCTGCGCATCCCCGACCTCCAGCCGGGCTCGTCGATCATGCCGGGCAAGGTCAACCCGGTGGTCTGCGAGGCGGTACGGCAGGTCTGCGCCCAGGTGATCGGCAACGATGCCACCGTGGGCTTCGCCGGCTCACAGGGCGACTTCGAGCTGAACGTCATGCTCCCGGTGATGGCCCGCAACCTGCTGGAGTCGATCCGGCTGCTGGCCGCGTCGAGCCGGCTGCTGGCCGACCGCTGTGTGGCCGGGCTGGGTGCCAACGCGGACGTCTGTCTGGCATACGCCGAGGGGTCGCCGTCGATCGTCACGCCACTCAACCGCCACCTCGGGTACGACGAGGCCGCCTCCATCGCCAAGGAGGCGTTGGCCAAGGAGATCTCGATCCGCGAGGTGGTGCTCGCCCGTGGGCACGTCGACTCCGGAAAGCTCAGCGCGGACCAGCTCGACGAGGCGCTGGACGTACTCCGGATGACCCATCCCTGAGCCGGTCCCAGCCGGCGCGGAGGGCCGTACCCGAAGCCAGGGTGACGTCCTGGTCCGATGTCCTTTGGAGCTGCTCCGTTCATGCCTGCGCCCGCAGCCGAGGTGGTTGCCGTCGTGGCGGACGGCGACTCAGTCGTGACCGCTGCGTGGGTCGCGCTGTCGCCAGGAGTGCCGCAGTTCGGTGGTGCCACGCTCCCGTAACCAGGTCGCGACCCGCAGCAGTTCCCGGGCCGCCGCGAGCGGCACGTCGAGCTCGCGCGTGGTCTCCTCGATGTAGTGCGGGCCGCAGTCGACGCGGGCGTCGCACCGTACCGTGATCTCGCCGTCGACGGCCCACGGCGGACCGCTGCGCAGATCGGTGCCACAGCGACGCGGGTACCACAGCTGCGCGACGAACGACACCTCGCCCGACTCGACACAACCGGACAGCGAGGCCTGCCCCCACTCCAGGCGGTGGAACTCGATCCCGCTGCCGGTCCAACCTGGACGTGCCCCGAGGTGGTCGGCCAGCAGCCGGAATTCGCCATCGGCCCGGCGCACCAGGTCGAGCATCTCGTCGGTCTCCGTCAATCCGGGAAACACCCAGCGCAGGTCGCCGTCGAGTAACGGGATCGCCTCCACAACCGGAGTCGGCCCCGGGCGTGCAAGCTGGTCGAGCCGGCCGGGTGCGTGACTGCGGGAGGTGTGCGCCGAGCCGGCCGGGTGCCGGCCCGGGGTGTTAATAAGGGGCCCCTGCTCTACCAAAAGCGATAAGAAGGGGCCCTTCCTTACAGGTGCGGTTCCTGACCGACCTGCCGGCGGCCGTTCAGCTCATCGGTGCAATTAGTCACTGGGGACTTCACAATTCGGGCACTTGTCTGGTGTTACGTCGCTTGTTGCGGTGTGATGGCTGCCACGTCCCTCAACGAGAGGATCTGATGTGGTGAGCAAGCGCTTCACCGCTGGTGCCGTCGCGACCGCGACGGCGCTGGCACTCACGGTGACTCTGCCCTTCGGCGGTGCCAACGCGGCGCCGGCCGAGACGACCGAGTTCACCGTGGTGGCCGAGAGCGGCGTCTCCGCCGACGCGGCGGTCGCCGCCATCGCGGCTGCGGGCGGCGAGGTCGTCTCGCGGACCGAGGCTGTCGGCCTGTACCAGGTTCGGACCAACCGTGCCGACTTCGCCCAGCGGGCCACCGCGTCCAACGCCCTGGTCGGCGCCGCCGAGCAGAAGGCGATCGGCCGCAAGCCGAAGCTGGACCGGGTCGAGCGGGAGCACCTGCTGGCTGCGGCGGAGGCCACCAAGGGCACCGGTTCCGTCAACGGGCGGTCCAAGCGGATGGACCCGCTCGACGACAAGCTCTGGGGTCTGGAGATGATCCGGGCCGACGAGGCGCGCCGGACCGAGCCCGGTGACCGGCGGGTGACCGTGGGCGTTCTCGACACCGGCGTCGACGCCAGCAACCCCGACATCGCGGCCAACTTCTCGTGGTCGCTGTCCCGCAACTTCGCACCGGACATGGTGGACATCGACGGCGAGTGCGAGGTGGCTGGCTGCCTCGACCCGGCCGACACCGACGACGGCGGGCACGGCACGCACGTTGCCGGCACCATCGGCGCGGCGGCCAACGGCTTCGGCCTCTCCGGCGTCGCCCCGAACGTCACCCTGGTCAACCTCAAGGGCGGCCAGGACTCCGGGTACTTCTTCCTCAACCCGGTGGTCAACGCACTGGTGTACGCGGGCGACGCGGGCCTGGACGTGGTGAACATGTCCTTCTACGTCGACCCGTGGCTCTACAACTGCACCGCCAACCCGGCCGACTCCCCCGAGGACCAGGCCGAGCAGCGCGCGATCATCGAGGCGATGAAGCGTTCGCTGGAGTACGCGCACGGTAAGGGCGTCACCCTGGTCGGCGCGCTCGGCAACAACAACGAGGACCTCGGCAACCCGCGGGTCGACGAGTCCAGCCCGGACTACGGGGCCGACCCGTACCCGCGGCCGATCGACAACAACAGCTGCTGGGACATGCCGGCCGAGGGCCCGCACGTCATCGGTGTCTCCTCGGTGGGTCCGTCGGGCAAGAAGTCGGACTTCTCGAACTACGGCACCGAGCAGATCTCCGTCGCCGCGCCGGGCGGCTGGTTCCGGGACGGCTTCGGCACCCCGACCTTCCGTACCGACGCCAACATGATCCTCTCGTCGTACCCGAAGAAGGTGCTGCAGGAGGAGGGCACGGTCGACGCCGACGGCAACATCGTCGAAGGCGCCGAGGAGTTCGTCTTCAAGGACTGCACCGCCTCCGGTGAGTGCGGCTACTACACCTACCTGCAGGGCACCTCGATGGCGGCTCCGCACGCCTCGGGTGTCGCGGCGCTGATCGTCAGCAAGTTCGGCAAGAACGACAAGCAGCGCGGTGGGCTGACCATGTCGCCGAACCTGGTCGAGCAGCACCTCTACCGCACGGCCGCCGAGCACGCCTGCCCGGAGCCGCGCCTGCAGCAGTACCGCAACGAGGGCCGGGACGAGACGTACGACGCGTACTGCGCCGGTGACGTCAACTTCAACGGCTTCTACGGGTACGGCATCATCGACGCGAACGCGGCGGTGAAGAGCCCGCTCAAGCCCTGGGTTCAGCCCTAGTAGGACAGCGGGGGCCCCGGGCGCGGCGCCGCCGGGCCCGGCGCCGCCCCGGGGGTCTGTGGCCCAAGCCGGGGCAGGAGGGGGGT
>NZ_JBAKHU010000053.1:0-42588 GCF_036906895.1 Micromonospora sp. CPCC 206060 | reverse complement strand
CAACCCACCGAACAACAAACGATCACGCAACAACCGCTAAACACCACTCCACAGGACTTGACCAAGATGCCGCAGGGGAAGTCCTGAAACGCCTCCCGGGTGGGTGACCGCCAGTACGAACATCACCGGTGTCGCGGTCAGGAGGTCAGTCGGGCCAGGCCGTAGTTTGGCGCGTACCCGGTTGCCCAGCCAGGCGAACAACGACCATGACCACCACAACGGGACCAGTACGAGCAGTCCGGGTAGCACCCCGGGGTGATCGACCTGGCGTCAGGCGTCCCCGGGACGACGCAGCAGGCGCCGGGCATCGGCACCACCTTGACGACGTAGGCATGACCCGGCACCGGTGTCGTCACCCTGTCGGCCAGGGGCCAGCCATCGGGCACCGCGAACAGCGGCAGCTCGCGAAGTGCCGGGCCGGCCCCTGGGATGTCCGGGCCACCGACCAGCTCGCCGACCTGCGGGGGATGGTGCCGGATGCGGCCCGGTCCCGGCAGTTGCCTGCGGACTGGACGTCGTCCCCACCGGGTCGACCGCCCTGACAGAGACCCTGTCCATCTCACCCGCACACGGTCAGCCGGCTGCCAGTTCCTCGTGGGCGGCGGCTGTCAGGGCCGCGCGGTCGATGCCCAGGGCCTTGATGGCGCGGGTGACGGTGCCGTGTTCCTGTTCGCAGACGGCGATGACGATATGGCCTCCGCGTAGGAGCGCGGGCCTGGTCGTCTTGGACAGTGCGACGGCGCTGTGGAATGCCTGCTGTGCCGGCGCGGTCATGCGGTGTGGGCCGGTCGGTGCGTTGGGGGTGGCGGGCTCCAGGTGACCGTGTGCGGTGACGCCTATCCGGGCGAGTGCCTCCTGGTGTACGTCGTTGATGGCGGTCCGGAGGTGGTCAGGCTCGATGCCCAGTCTCTGGAATGCGCGTCGGGCGGTGCCGTCGGGCAGGCCGATGGTGGACAACAGAAGGTGTTCCGGTCCGGGTAGGTCGTCGCCGCCATTGGTGGCCTCGGTTTCGGCGTTGGTCAGGAGGGTCTTGATGGTGCGGATGTCCCGTAGGGCGCGGGGCAGTTTCACGTGTTGGCTCTCCTTGCTCGGGGCGCGGGGGTGTCGGGTTTGGTTCCCTTCGGGGGTGCGAGCTTCTTGTGGGCGGCCTGGGCGCTGATTCCCAGTGCCTGACCGATCTGGGCCCAGGTCCACCCGTCGCTCAGGGCGTGAGTGACGGCCGCGCGTTCCAGTTGGTTGGCGAGCCGGCGCAGGGCTGTCACCGCAGCAAATGCCGCTTCCGGGTCGTCCGGCTGAGGTATCTCCGCGGGGTCGATCATGCTGTCAACTTTAGTTGATGACATGATCCTCCGTCAACAAAAGTTGATGACAGTCGGCGAGGTGGGTCGACCCGGCACCGACCGCGGCGGCACGGCGCCAACGGTGCCGTCCGGGTTCTCGATGTACGCGGACAGCCGCCAGGAGTTGTTTCACGGCACCCGTACGACCGTCACCGGCTGGTCACCGCGGTTGTGGTAGGTCATGGTCCGCCGGTGGCCGGGACTGGCGGCGTGACCTCGTAGGCTGGGAAATCATGAACCGAACGATCCTGGGCCGTCCGCTGCGCAGCGTCGCCTTCGACGTGGCCGTGGCCGGCTCGGTGGCGCTGTTCGCCGTCGCCGGCATCGTGGCCCAGCCGGGCGGCTGGCTGGCCACCCTGGTGGGGATCGGGATGGCGGTGGCGTTGCTGTTCCGGCGGGCTTATCCGTCCGTGGTGACCGCGGTGGTGGCGGTGTTCGCACTGATCCAGGTGGCCGCCGGGTGGGGGCCACTGGTGTACGACGTCGCGGTGCTGATCGCGCTCTACAGCGTGGTCAAGTACGCCGACCGGCTGCGTGACGGCATCATCGCCGGGGTCATTGCCGCCGTCGGGGTACTGCTGGGCTCCCTTCAGATGGCAGCGGCACCCTGGTGGGCGGCGACGATCTACCTCGGGCTGGTCACCAGCGCGGTCTGGCTGGTCGGGCTGAACGTGCGGACCCGCCGGTTCTACGTGCTCAGCCTAGAGGAGCGGGCAGCCACGCTGGAGCGCGAGCGGGAGGCCGAGGCGCGGGCCGCGGTGGCCGAGGAACGCACCCGGATCGCCCGGGAACTGCACGACGTGGTGGCGCACAGCATGGCCGTGATGATCGTGCAGGCCGACGGTGCGCGCTTCATGTTCGACCAGGACCCGGCGACCGCTCGCGAGGCGGTGAGGGTGGTCGCCGACACCGGCCGGCAGGCACTGGAGGAGATGCGGCGGTTGGTCGGTGTCCTGCGCGAACCGACCCCGGTCGAGCCCTTCGATCGGCCGGCACCGGCAGATGCCGGGGTGGCCGCTGAGCCGGAGCACCGGCGCCCCGCGCTGGTCGAGCTGCCCGCGCTGCTGGCGCGGTTCGAGGTGGCCGGGCTACGGGTGCGGCACACCGTACGCGGCTCGGCCGCAGCCCTGCCGCCCGGGCTCGAACTCACCGTCTACCGGGTGGTGCAGGAGGCGCTCACCAACACCCTCAAGCACGCCGGGGTCGGAGCCGCCGTCGAGGTCACCCTCGACCATGCCACGGCCGGGCTGGTCACCGTCGAGGTGGTCGACGACGGACGGGGCCACCCGGTGGTGACGCCGGCTCCCTCCGGCGGACACGGCCTGGTCGGCATGCGGGAACGGGTGACGGTGTACGAGGGTGAGCTGACCGTCGGTCCCCGCCTGGCCGGGGGCTGGCGGGTCGCCGCCCGGTTGCCGGTACCGTCGGCGACGCCGACGACGAAGGAGAGCACGACGTGACGATCCGCGTGGTGATCGTGGATGACCAGCCGCTGGTCCGCGCCGGTTTCCGGATGGTGCTCGACTCGCAGCCGGACATGATGGTGGCCGGCGAGGCGATCGACGGCGCCGACGCGTTGCGCGTCCTGGCCCGTACCGAGGCGGACGTGGTGGTGATGGACATCCGGATGCCGACCATGGACGGAGTGGAGGCGACCCGGCGACTCTGCGCCGACCGGCCTGCCGGCCTGCCCCGGGTGCTCGTGCTCACCACCTTCGACACCGAGGCCGACGCCTTCGCCGCGCTGCGTGCCGGAGCCAGCGGTTTCCTGCTCAAGAACGTCCCGCCGGAGGAGTTGCTCGCCGCGATCCGGGTGGTCGCGGCCGGGGACTCGGTGGTCGCCCCGTCGATCACCCGCCGGCTGCTGGACCGCTTCGCCGACCAGCTCGGCCCCGGACCTGCTGCCGATCCCCGGCTGGCCCAGCTCACCGAGCGGGAACGGGAGATCCTGCTGCTCGTGGCCCAGGGGTTGTCCAACGCCGAGATCGCCGGCCGGGTGCACGTCGCCGAGGCCACGGTGAAGACCCACGTCGGCCGGATCCTGGCGAAGCTGCAGTTGCGGGACCGGGTGCAGGCGGTGGTGCTGGCGTACGAGAGCGGCCTGGTCACCCCGGGCGGCTGAGCCGGCAGTCAGCCTGCCCGGGTACGACCTGTGCCGGGCTGCACCCCGCCCGGGTACGACCTGAGGCGTACGCCGCAGGTCGCCGGGTGCGACCTGAGGCGGATCAAGGTCGAGCGGCCAGATGGAGATCAACTGACCGGTCCGTTCCCTAGCGTCGGAAGGGTCCAGTCAGTATCTCTCCACGGGGAGTTCCACGTGCCCGTCGCACCCCCCGCGCCGGCCGCCGCCGGCGTCGCGGTCACCGCCCGAAACCTGACCAAGCGGTACGGAACCGGCCCGGCCGCGGTCGTCGCGCTCGACGGCGTCGACGTCGAGTTCGGCGCCGGCCGGTTCACCGCCATCATGGGCTCCTCCGGTTCCGGCAAGTCCACCCTGCTGCACTGCCTGGCCGGGCTCGACCGGCCCACCGGCGGCGCGGTCCGCATCGGTGGCACCGACATCGGTGGACTCGACGACCGGCGACTGACCCTGCTGCGACGCGACCGGATCGGTTTCGTCTTCCAGAAGTTCAACCTGCTGCCGGCGCTCTCCGCTGAGGAGAACATCCTGCTGCCGCTGGCCATCGCCGGCCGGCGTCCGGCTACCGAGTGGTTGCGTCAGGTGGTGGCTGCGGTGGGGCTGGCCGACCGGCTCCGGCACCGGCCCAGCGAACTGTCTGGCGGCCAGCAGCAGCGGGTCGCGGTGGCCCGGGCGTTGATCACCAAACCGTGGGTGATCTTCGCCGACGAGCCGACCGGGAACCTCGACTCCCGGTCGAGCGCCGAGGTGCTGCGGCTGCTCCGCGAGGCGGTCGACACCCTCGACCAGACCGTGATCATGGTGACCCACGATCCGGTGGCCGCCGCGTACGCCGACCGGGCGGTCTTCCTCGCCGACGGACGGCTGGTCCGTGACCTGGTCGGGCCCAGCCCGGAGCAGGTGCTGGACGTCCTCGGTCACCTGGACGACGCCGGCGCGTCGGTGGGGCAGCGGTGAACGGCATGGTCCGGTTGACCCTGCGTCTGCTGCGTGCCGACGCATTGCGACTGCTGCTTTCCTCCCTGGCCATCGTCCTCGGAGTCGCGTTCATCGCCGGGACGCTGATGTTCACCGACGGCATGAAGGCCGGCGCGTACGAACGGGCCGGCACCTTCGACCGGTACACCGACGTCGCTGTCGTAGCGGACGCGACGACCATCCCGCCCAGCGCCGTCGACCGGGTCCGGACGGTGGCGGGGGTACGCGCCGCAGACGGCGAGTTCATCGGCTCCGGCGGGCTGCTGGGCACCGACGGCAAACCCGTGCTCGGGTACGCGGTGCTGGTCAGCATCCCGACCGAGCCGGCACTGCGGTCGTACGACCTGGTGGCCGGGCGGCTGCCGGAGCGCCCCGGCGAGGTGGTGCTCGACGAGGGCACCGTGGCTGACGAGGGCTTCCGCCTCGGCACGCCGGTCTCGGTCGGCGGCGCCGGCGGAGCAGCCCAGCCGTTCACCCTGGTCGGCACGGTTGACGTGGCTGGCACCAGCCGGGATGTCGGTGGCCCGTACATCGGACTGGTCGGCCCGGACGCGTTGCGGGTCGCCGGGGCTGAGGGCTACGCCCGGATCCTGGTGGCTGCGGCGCAGGGGGTCTCCCACCCGGAACTGGCGGCCCGCGTCGAGTCAGGGATCACCGGCGTCGAGGCCGCCGTGCAGACCCGGCAGCAACTGCTCGACGCTGCGGTCGAGGACGCGGTCCGTGACCTGGAGCAGTTCACGATGGTGTTGCTGATCTTCGCCGGGGTCGCGGCGGTGGTGGCCGGGTTCGTCATCGCCAACACCTTCGCCATCGTGCTGGCCCAGCGCACCCGCCGTACCGCACTGCTGCGCCTGGTCGGCGCGACGCGCGGTCAGGTGTTCCGTGCGGCGCTGCTGGAGGCGGCGGTGATCGGCCTCGTGGCCTCGCTGGTCGGAGTGGCAGCGGGCGCCGGCCTGGCGTCCGGGCTGAGCGTGGGGGCGGCGGCCCTGGACACCCCGTTCTTCGGCGGGATCACCCTCACCACGCCGACCGTCCTGCTCTGTCTCCTGCTGGGCACCATGATCACGGTGGGCTCGGCGATCATGCCAGCCTGGCATGGCACCCGGGTGCCACCGGTGGCCGCGCTCAGCGATGCCGCCGTGCAGACCACCCGCCGGGCCGGGTGGCCCCGACTGACCGTGGGCGCGCTGGTCCTCGGCACCGGCGTGGCCGCGCTCGCCCTGGCCGGCGCCGCCGGCCAGTTGTTGTTTGTCGCGCTCGGGGGAGTGCTGGCCTTCTTCGGCATCGTGCTGTTCGGGCCGTTGCTCGTTCCGGCGCTGGTCCGGGTGCTGGGCTGGCCGGCCCGCCGCCTGCTCGGGGCCACCGCCCGGTTGGCAGTGGCCAACGCGATCCGTAACCCGCGCCGGATCGCCGCCACCGCCACCGCCCTGGTGATCGGCATCGGGCTGGTCTCCGCGTTCGTGGTTGGCGCACGCAGCACCAAGGACGGCATCGAGCGCAGCGTGGATGCCCAGGTCGGGGTCGACTTCCTGGTCACTGCGGTCAGCGCGGACCTGCCCGCCGGGCTGATCGACGAACTGCAGGCCCGGCCGGAGTTGGGCGTGGTCCACGAGTGGCGGGCGGTGGCCCGCGATGATGTCCAGGTACGGGCCGCCCACCCCGAGTTGGTGGGGCGCACCGTGGAGCGGGTGGTCGCCGGTGACGTCGGCCAGTTCGGTCCGGGTACCGTTCTGGTGTATCCGCAGTTGGCCGAGGCGCGGGGCTGGACGGTGGGCTCGACCGTCACCGTCGCCGGTACGCCACTGCGGATCGCTGCCGTGGCCGTAACCAACACCGAAGGGCCGGTGTTGGACGGCAGCCCGGTGGCAGCCGGGCACATCATCGAGGTCGCCGACGCCGATTTCACCCGGTTGTTCCCCGCCGAGCGGGGCCGGCTGGCAGAGGTCCAGCAGGTCGACGGTATCTCCGTGCAGCAGGCCCGCGAGGTGATCGAGTCGGTGGTGAGCCGGTACCCGACGGTCAACGTGATGGACCAGTCGGCGTACAAGAAGATGCTCACCGGCACGGTGGACATGCTGCTGGCCTTCGTCACCGCGCTGCTCGGCCTCGCGGTGGTGATCGCCCTGGTCGGGGTGGCCAACACGCTGACCCTGTCGGTGGTGGAACGGACCCGGGAGAACGCGGTGCTGCGTGCCGTCGGGCTGACCCGGGGTCGGATGCGCGCGATGCTGGCCGTCGAGGCGGTGCTGATTGCGATGGTCGGTGCCGTGCTCGGCGTCGGCCTCGGTACGGCGGTCAGCGCCAGCGCGATGGCCGTCATCAACCGGATCGGCGGGGACTTCGACGTGGTGCTGCCCTGGGGGCAGATCGGCCTGATCCTGGCGGCTGCGGTGCTGGCCGCGCTGGCCGCGTCGATCCTGCCGGCCCGCCGCGCCGCCAGCCGACCTGTGGTCGAGGCACTGGCCGGGGACTGACCCGGCTGCCCGGCACGCCGGCCGGAGCCCGACGGGCTCCGGCCGGCGTGGTCGTTGCGTCGGCATGCCCGACGGAGGCGGCGCCCGGACCACCGGACCCGGCTCCCGGCCGTCGTGCGCCGCGCAGATGCTGCTCGCGCCGGTCGCACTGCCGGTCGGGTTCCTGCCCCAGGGGCTGGTCGCGCCGGAGAACATCGTGGCGATGAAGGACGGTCGGGTGGTCGCGCAGGCGCCGCCGACTGGCGGTCCACGCGGTGCCCGCCGACCGTGGTCCGGTGGGGAGAGGGCGCATCTTCCTGTTCAGGGCGACAGGATGCCGACGATCTCGTGGTAGCCGCGGGTACGTGCGTGTT
The DNA here is from genome assembly GCF_036906895.1 of Micromonospora sp. CPCC 206060. Classification (NCBI taxonomy): domain Bacteria; kingdom Bacillati; phylum Actinomycetota; class Actinomycetes; order Micromonosporales; family Micromonosporaceae; genus Micromonospora; species Micromonospora sp. CPCC 206060. The sequence goes on along the minus strand of NZ_JBAKHU010000053.1, from coordinate 35,303 downwards.
GCAGCGCGTCGACGCCGTCCTTGTCGGGCTGACGGACGTTCGCGCCCGCAGCCACGAGGATCTCCGCGATCTGCTGGTACGGCCTGGTGCCGTCACCGAGGATCACGCATTCCAGCAACGCCGTCCAGCCGAGGTCGTTGACGTGGTTGACATTGATGCCGGTCTGGACGACGCGTCGGACGTATTCGACGTGCCCGCGCTTGCTGGCGGGGATGATCGAGATCCCACCGTAGCGGTTCACGACCGTGAGATCCGGCCGGGCAGGCAGGAGAACCTCGAGCATGGCCACGCTGCCCGTCACCCCGGTCACCAGCCACGGGGTGTCGTGCTGGTCGTCGACCGCGTCGGGGTCCGCACCGGCGTCGACCAGGACGCGGGCGACCTCGACGTGGTCGTTCGCGGCGGCCAGCAACAGTGCGGTACGTCGGTGCGCATCGCGGGCCTCGAGTTCCGCGCCGGCAGCCAGGGCTGCGCGTACGCCTGCGGCGTCTCCCGCGATCGCTGCGCCGAGCAGATCGCGATTGGCGGGGCTGGTCATGGAGTACTCCCGGCGTGGTGTGGTGTCGGGCCGGGTGCAGCCGGCCACGGGAAAGAGGGCGAGCGCGAGCAGGATGCGGCGCGTCACAGCCTGATCAGCTTTCGTCCGACGGCGGCGTGCACCGCTGCGGTACGCGAGTCGACGCCGAGTTTGGCGTAGATGTGGACGAGGTGGGTCTTGACGGTGGCCTCGCTGATGAACAGCCGCCGGCTGATCTCCTTGTTGGCGTGGCCGTGGGCGACCAGCGTGAGGATCTCCACCTCGCGGGCGCTGAGCGTGGTCTGCGGGTCGCGCATCCGGTCCATCAGCCGGGCGGCGACCGGTGGTGACAGGACGGTCTGTCCGGCGGCGGCGGAGTGCACGGCGCGGAACAGCTCGTCGGGCAGCAGGTCCTTGAGCAGGTATCCCGTCGCGCCGGCTTCGACCGCGCGCATGATGTCCTCGTCGGTGTCGTACATCGTCAGCACCAGGACGCGGGGCGGGTCGGGTAGGGCGAGGAGGCGACCGGTGGCCGCCACGCCGTCGACGCCATCGCCGAGCTGCAGATCCATCAGTACCACGTCGGGGTGCAGGGCGGCAGCCTGCCGGACGGCATCGGCGGCCGTGGCCGCCTCGGCGACCACGGTCATGTCCGGCCGGCTCCCGAACAGCGCGCGCAGCCCGGCCCGGACCACCGGGTGGTCGTCGACCAGGATCAGCCGCAGTGGGTCCGTCATCGGGCCTCCCGCATCGGCAGGCTGACGGCGAGTGCGGTGCCCTCTCCGGGCGCGCTCTCGATGGTGACCCCGCCCCCGAGATGCGCAATCCGCTCCCGGATGCCGGTCAGCCCGAAACCGGTGGTGGTTTCAGGGTCGAAGCCTGCGCCATCGTCGTACACGTCGAGGATCACCTCCCGGCCGCCGTAGGTCAGCGTCACCGCGGTCTGTCGGGCACGCGCGTGACGGCGGACGTTGGCCAGGGCGCTCTGCGCGACCCGCAGCAGGGCGATCTCGTTGTCGACGCCGAGCGGTGCGACCGTGCCCACCACGGTGAACCGGACCGGCGTACCCGTGTCGCGCTCGGTCGCCGCGCACAGCCGCCGCAGAGCGTCGGTCAACGAGGCGTTGTCGAGCGCCGGCGGGGCCAGGCCACGGATGAAACGTCGCGCCTCGGCCAGGTTGTCCCGTGCGGTCGCCGCGGCCTCCCGCACGTGCCCGCGTGCCTGTGTGGGCTCTGCGTCCCATTCCCGGTCGGCGGCCTGCAGCAGCAGGTTCATGCTGGACAGGCCTTGGGCGAGGGTGTCGTGGATCTCCCGCGACAGTCGGGCCCGTTCCGCCAGCGCCCCGGCCTCGCGCTGGCTGCGATCCAGTTCGTCGCGGGCGGCCACCAGGTCGTCGAGCGCCCGTTGCCGGGCCCGACTCTGCCGATCCAGTTCGAGAAAGACGACGGTGGTGATCGCGGCGATGCCTACCGGACCCAGCACGAGGCTGGGGTCGAACCGGTCAGCCAGCCGGATCTGGGCGATCACGACCGTCGTGGTCAGCAGTGCGACCAACGGCCAGACTGCGCGCGGCGGGAGCTGGCGCAGGCCCATGAAGAACAGTGGGATCGCCACCAGTGCGAAGCTCGGCGCGGCGAACACCAGCGCGAGAAACGCCACGGTCACCACCGCGAAGCGTGCGCCCGGCGCGAAGCTCCCCAGCTCGTTCACCGCGTACGCGGCCAGCAGTACCCCGGCCAGCGTCAGCACGCCGGCGGTCTCGGCTCCCCAGCCGTGCCGCACGACGTAACGGGAGGCAGCGGCGGCCAGCAGGAGCAGAAAGCCCCACCGCATCGTCGCGCCGAGCCGGTCCTCCCGCACTGCCGCCCACCTCATCCGGATATCTGATCTTGGCAACTTCCCAGCGTACGGCAGGTGTGAGCGGGATGTATCAACCATCTGATGTATCGCGGGTCGATCCGGCGTGCCATGCCCACGCCCTGCGCAACGGCCAGGCTGGGCACTGTCGCCGCGACTCGAACTCGACGAAGGAGTACGTCAATGATCGACAACATCCGCCGCCGGAGGGCGCTCGGCCTGGCCGCTGGCCTGCTGGGTGTGGCTGCCGTCACCGCCGTCAGCGGCGTCACCGTCGCCGCCAACGCCGCCGAGCCGGCGGCCGCGTCGAACGTAGCGGCCGCCTCGGGCGACGTCGTCGCCAACCCGTCCCTCGACATCGATGCGGCGCTGCGCGCTGCCGAAGCGACGCTCAAGGCGGCCGAGAATGGTGGCCACCGCGTCACCGTGGTGATCCTCGACCGATCGGGCACCGTCCAGGTACAGCTCAAGGGCGACGGTGCCAACCCGCAGACGGCCGAGTCCGCCAAGCGCAAGGCGTTCACGTCCGCCTCGTTCGGGCAGTCGACCTCCGCCCTCGCGGGTCGGGTCACCGGTACGGGAGCCACCCTGCGCGACATCCCCGGCACGCTGTTCCTCGCCGGCGGGGTGCCCGTGACCGTCGACGGTCAGGTCGTCGGGGCCATCGGAGTCGGCGGCGCACCCTCGGGTGAACTCGACGAGCAGTACGCCAACGCTGGCGCGGCTACCCTCCGCTGACCTGTCGTCGGACTGTGGTCGGGGCTCCGGCCAGCCCGCCCGGAGCCCCGAACCAGGTACGTGCCCATGCTGGCCGGACATCCGCAACGACATCTCCTGCCGGCTCCCGCTGCCCACCCGGTGCGACTCCCCGTCCGTCCGCAGGCCGCGTCGCCGTCAGCTTCGGGTCGGTAGGTGCCTTTCAGTAATTCTATTGACATGGTTAAATTCCTTCATGCGTCGAGGTCTTGCCTGCGTGGTAGCCGCGCTCGTCATCAGCCCCTTCGTCGTCAGCGCGGGAAGCGCCTCCGCGACGACCACGCCCCCCTCGGCGGTCATCGCCAGTGACTTCCCCGACCCTGACGTGATCAAGGTCGGCGGCACCTACTACGCCTACTCGACCAACAACAGCTTCGGGAACGTGCCGGTCGCCACGGCCACCTCGCTGACCGGGCCGTGGACACGACGGGCGAATGCGCTCCCGACCCTCGGCGCCTGGGCCAGCGGCGGCCTGACCTGGGCTCCCGATGTCTCCCAACGCGCCGACGGCCGGTACCTGCTCTACTACACCGCCCGCAGTGCGGCCGTCGGTCGGCAGTGCATCGGCGCGGCGGTGGCCAGTTCGCCGCTGGGCCCCTTCGTCGCCGTCGGCACCGGGCCGCTGATCTGCAACGGCGCCGAGGGCGGCGACATCGACGCATCCAGCTTCACCGACACCGACGGACTGCGGTACCTGCTCTACAAGGACGACGGCAACGCGATCGGCCAGCCGACCAGCCTGTGGCTGCAACGGGTCGCCGCCGACGGGGTGACACTCCAGGGTGCCCGCGTGGAGTTGGTGCGCAGCGGCAACCCGGAGGAGGCCGGCATCGTGGAGGCACCGGTGCTGACCAAGGTCGGCGCGCGCTACGTGCTGTTCTACTCGCTCGGCGGGTACGGCGGTGACGGGTACCAGACCAGCTACGCGACCTCGTCCTCGCTTACCGGCCCGTACACCAAGGCCTACCGCTCGCTGCTGACCACCGCCAGCCTGGACGGCGCCGTACGCGGTCCCGGCGGCGCCGATGTCGTCCGCGAGGCCGGCGGCGACCATCTCGTCTTCCACGGCTGGATCAACAACTACACCGCCCGCGGGATGTACGTGGCTGCACTCGGCTGGGCCGGAGAGTACCCCGTCGTCCGGGGCAGTCGCGTGCGGTACGAAGCGGAGCGGGGGGTGCTGAACCACTGCTCGGCGCGGAACACCGCGAGCGCTTCGCAGGGTCAGGTGGTGGCCTACCTCGACTACGCCGACAGTTGGGTCGACATCACCGTCTTCGCCCCACGTTCCGGCGGGTACACGGCCCACATCGCGTACGCCGCCGGCTACGGCGACGCCCAGCACACGCTGACCGTCAACGGCGGAGCGTCCCAGGTGGTCAACTACCCCAACTCGGGCTGGGAGAACTGGCGACAGGTCCGCGCCAACATCACGTTGAACGCCGGCTTCAACACCCTGCGCCTCAACCACCTCAGCCGCTGGGCCGAGATCGACTTCATCGAGGTCGCATAGCCGGATGCACCGAGGGCGGCCGCGCGGTGACCACCGGGCGGGCAGCGGCCATCCGCCCCACACCACCAGCGGCAGGGGAGTGTGCCCGTAAACGGTTCGCCCCCGAGGTGGTGGCTGCCTAGCATCGGCGGTCGTGAACGACGACGTAGTTGCCGAATGCACGCGGGATGTCAGCCGGGTCGCGGTCCTGACCGGGGCGGGTATCTCCACCGACTCCGGCATCCCCGACTACCGCGGCCCGAACGGGGTGTGGACCCGAGACCCGGCTGCTGCGGAGGTCTTCACCTGCACCCGCTTCATGTCCGACCCGACGGTGCGCGCCCGCTTCTGGCGCACCTATCTGGGACACGCAGCCTGGCACGCTGAACCCAACCCCGCCCACCGCGCCCTGGCAGCCCTGGAGAGCAACGGCCCCGCAATACGGATCCTGACCCAGAACATCGACGGTCTGCACCAGAAGGCCGGGTCAGCGCCGCGTAAGGTGCTGGAGCTGCACGGCGGCATGCGCGAGGTGGTCTGCACCGGCTGCCGCACCCGAACACCCACGGCCGACACCCTGGAACGGGTCGCGGCGGGGGAGGCGGACCCACGGTGCACCGCGTGCGGCGGGATCCTCAAACTGGGCGTGGTCCTGTTCGGTGAGAACCTTGACCCGAACACGGTTGCCCTGGCGGAGAAGGTCGCCCAGGCGTGCCAGCTCATGCTCGCCGTCGGCAGTTCCCTCCAGGTCGAGCCGGCCGCGTCACTGTGTGCCGTCGCGGTCAACGCCGGCGCCCGGCTCGTCATCGTCAACCGGGATCCCACGCCGTACGACCACCTGGCGGTCGGGCTGGTACGGGAACCCATCGGCGTCGCCCTGCCCCGGATCACCGCAGCCCTCGCCGCTGCCCCACCGGACGCCACCCCGGTCAGCCGCTGACACCCGTCCGTCGACAGCGGTGCGTGAATGCACCCGGGCCCGGTCGGTCGAAAACCGGTTGCTGCACAAGGCGGGCTTCGGCACCGTGGTGCCCATGACGTTCTGACGGACCGCACCCCGCCCCGGTGAGGCCCCACGGCGCCGACCGCGCCGCGATGCCGTCCGCCCGTACCCCTTTTTCAGCGAAGAGAGCGTCCTTGTCTGCGCAACCCACCCGGCAGGAGCCCCTGCCACAGCCCACCCCGACCACGGGTCCGGCCACCGTCAGTGTCTTCGCCTCCCCGACGAGCTGGATCGAGTCCGATGCCCTCACGCAGTGCCACCAGGTGGCCGCCCTCGACGGCATGATCCACGTCGCCGCCATGCCGGACCTGCACCCCGGCAAGGGCGCCCCGATCGGCGCCGCCATGTCGTCGACCGTGCTGTACCCCCTCCTGGTGGGCTCCGACATCGGTTGCGGCATAGCCGTGTTCCCCATCAGGCTCAAGCGCGCCGTACCCGAGAAGCTCGCCGCCCGGTTCCCCGACCTCGACCGCGCGCTCTGCCCCGAGCAGGATGCCGACGACCCCGCCTGGGCCGTCGTGGAGGGCGACATTCCCGCCGGTCACGTCGAGGGCCTCGGGACGGTCGGCCGGGGGAACCACTTCGTCGAGCTGGCGCGGATCGAGACGGTCTTCGAACCGGACCACGCCAGCCGTCTCGGTCTCACCACCGGCGACCTCGTCCTTATCGTGCACAGCGGATCCCGAGGACTGGGTGAACAGATCCTGCGCGCGCACACCGCCGTCCACGGCGCCGGCCCCGCCCCTGACCCCGCCGCCTACCTGGCGATGCACGACGACGCCGTACGCTGGGGATCACTCAACCGGCGGCTGATGGCCGCCCGCGTCGCCCACGCCCTCGGAGCCGAGCCCACCGCGCCGATCGTCGACCAGTGCCACAACCTGGTCGAGGTCCGCGACGGGGTCTACCTGCACCGTAAGGGGGCGGCACCGGGCGACGGCCGTGACGTGCTCATCGCCGGTACCCGGGGCACCCACTCCTACCTCGTCGCCGCCCACGCCGGCCCGGACGCCAACCATTCGGTCGCGCACGGCGCGGGCCGCAAAATGTCGCGCGCCGACGCCCTGCGCCGGGGCCGGGCCAAGCACACGGTCGAGGAACTGCGCCGCACACCCGTGGGGTCGCTGGTGGTGTGCGGAGACCGCCAGTTGCTGTTCGAGGAGGCACCGACGGCCTACAAGCGCATCGAGCAGGTCATCGCCGACCTCGTCGACCACGACCTGGCCGCGCCCGTGGCCACCACCGTCCCCCTGGTCACCTACAAGACGCCCGACCTCGGGCCGGCGCCCCGGCGGGACCGTCGGGACCACCGTCCCCGGCGTGGCCGGCCGTGACCGTCCACCTGCTCCTGTCGGCCGGGCGGGGCCCGCAGGAGTGCGCGTGGGCGCTGGCGCGGCTGCTGCGCCGCCTGGAAGCCGACGCCCACCGGCAGGGTCTGGCGACCCACCGGGTCGAGACCGTTGCCGGTGACCGGCCCGGCACCTACCGGTCGGTCCTGGTCCGGATCACCGGAGCCGGCGCCGAGGCGTTCGCCGCCTCGTGGACCGGAACCCTGTGCTGGCAGGCCCCCAGCCCCTACCGGGCCGGCGCCGGCCGCAAGAACTGGTACGTGACCGCCCAGCCCTGCCAGGTCGACACCCCGCGTACGACGTTCACCGAAGCCGACGTCGACATCGTCGCCTGCCGCACCGGGGGGCCCGGCGGCCAACACCGGAACAAGGCGAGCACGGCCGTCCGGGCAACCCACCGCCCCTCCGGGATCGTCGTCGTGGTCGACACCGAGCGGCAGTTCAGCCTCAACCGCCGCATCGCCCTGCAACTGCTGCGACAGCGCCTCGAGCACGGCGACGAGGCGGCGGGACGTGCCGTCACCACCGCCCGCTGGCGCCTCCACGATGAGCTGGTACGCGGCAACCCCACCCGCATCGAACGTCCGGCCACGTCGGATCAGGACCCGCCGCAGGAGAAGGGGCGCCAGCAGCGGCGACAGCCTGGCCGGCAGGCAGGGCCAGGGACCAGTCCCCGTGGTCGGTGACCGACTCAGTAGAGACGTACGGGCAGTGCGCGGTGTCCGTTGGAGATGAAGGACTCGACGGGCTGCAACTCCTGCGGCGGCACCGCCAGGGTGAGGCCGGGAAACCTCTCGAAGAGCGCCGGCAGCGCGATACGCGCCTCCAGACGGCCCAGCGGAGCGCCGAGGCAGTGGTGTACGCCGTACCCGAAGGCCAGGTGTTCCTTGTCGGCCCGGGTGACGTCGAAGCGGTCGGCGTCCGCGCCGTACCGTTCGGGATGGCGACCCGCAGCGGCGTACGCGGCCAGGATGGCCTCGCCCTTGCGGATGACGGTGTCGTCCAGCGTGATGTCCTCCACCGCGTACCGCAGCGGCAGGCTGGCGACCGGTGCGTCCCGTCGTAGCGTCTCCTCGATCACGTCGTCCCACGAGGCGCGGCCCTCCACTACGTGCGCACGCTGTTCGGGGTGGGTGAGCAGTGCGTGGATGGCGTTGTCGATCAGATTCACCGTGGTCTCGTGGCCGGCGCTGATCATGAGTAGCAGGGTGTCGAGCAGTTCCTGCTCGCTCAGCCGGGTGCCGCCCTCGTCCTCGTGCGCGGCTATGAGGCCACTGGTCATGTCGTCGCCGGGTGACGTCCGCTTGATGGCGACGAGTTCCCCGAGGACGGCGTACAGCCGGGCATAGGTGGCGGTGACCTCCTCCGGGTCGGCGGAGGTGTGGAAGACGCTGTCGACGATGGACCGCAGCTCCTCGCGCTTGTCATCGGGAAGGCCGAGCAGTTCGCTGATCACCTGAACCGGCAGGGGACGGGCGAACTCCTCCCGTAGGTCCACCACGCCGGCGCGCTGCCCCGCCTCCGCGACCTGGTTCAGCAGGTCCACGGTGATCTCCTCGATGCGCGGCCGCAGGGCGGCTGTCCTGCGCGCGGTGAACGCTTTGGCCACCAGCGTCCGCAGCCGCTTGTGTTCCACCCCGTACGCGGTGAACATGTTCTGCACCGCTACCCAGGTGAACAGCGGCCACTGTGGGGAAATGTCCCCGTTGATCCAGGCCGGCCAGTGCCGACGCGGATCCTTGGAGACCCGTGGATCGGTGAGCAGTTGCCGCAGCAGATCGGGACTGCTGACCGCCCAGGCCTCGACCCCATCGGGGAGTTCGACGCGGACCACCGGTCCCTTCTCGCGTAGACGGGCGGCCTCTCCGTGGATGTCGTGGCCCTTCGGATCTATCACCAGGCGGCTCTGGTCGTCCATCAGCACCTCCATCACAGTCCGAACTCCAGTACGACACGGAGCGCTATGGCCTGACAAGGCTCGGATCGGAAGCGAGACGAGTTCGGCGGCGCCACCCTGGCGCAGCGCCTGTGGGACCCCAGGCGCCGGGTGCCCCGGCTGGTACATCCAGCCGGGGCACCCGGTGACGCTCGGTGGATCAGTGGCTACTTGGCCTTCGGCAGCGGGAAGCGGGCCAGATCGGTGCCGAGCATGCCCCAGGTGGCCTTGTCCTCGGGGGTGAAGTTGAAGCACGGGTTGTTGTACCAGCCGCGCGGCACGTTGTCGTACAGCGTGGTCACCTCGCCGCCCGGGACCGTGGGCAGCTCGGTGATGTCGTTGGTCCAGTGCACCCAGGAGAAGACCCGGCCGTCGACACCGCTGAGTCCGCCGTACCCGCCGAGGTCGCCCTCCATCACGATGGTGCGGGTGTGCAGGTCGTAGGCGAACCAGGCGCCGCGTGGACGCCGGCCGACCGCGTACAGCAGGTTGCCGACGATGTAGACACTCTCGTACGACAGCCAGGTGGGCTTGATCTCCTCGCGCCACAGGAGTTGGCGGGTGACGATGTCCACCGCCGCGACCTGTGCCGTCTTGCGGATCGGGCCACTGGTGCCCTCGCCGTAGGTGTCACCGACAAGGTAGGCCGTGCTGCCCTGCACCGCCACGTCCATCACGCTCTGCTCCGGCAGGTACTCCCGGTGCGTGTCGAAGGTGTTGGTGGCCAGGTCGATGAAGGTCAGCGCGCCGGTGTGCTTCGTGGTCTGCGGGCTGGAGGCCACCAGGAGCTGGTTGCGTGGGCCGTCGAAGTGGATCCGCTTGGTGCGTAGCTGCTCGTTGCCGAGCAGCCCGAGCAGGGTGATCTGGTGACTGTCCGGGTCGACCGAGACGATCTGTGTGCTCGGGTACAGGCCGGCGTAGACCGTGCCGGCCTTCCCCTCGGCCATCGCCTTCACTTCACCGTTGATGTCGAACCGGGTACTGGTACCTGCCTCCGGCCGGTGCACGGTCATCGCGTAGTGCCCGCCGACCCAGACAGTGCCCCGCCCGTGCCGCATCATCGACTGGACCGTCTCCGGGTAGCCGAAGCCACGGGTCGCCGTCTGCCACACGCTGGCCGCCCCACCCGGGGTCGCCTTCCAGATGTGCCCGAGCCCGCTGACGCCGAACAGGTCGCCGCCGGGCAGCGGGGCGAGGAACTGGTTCTCCACGTCCGCCAGCGGCTGACCGACCTTGACCAGGGCGTCGGCGGTCACCTCGTACAGGTTGGTGGTGAGCCGGGTCAGCGCGTAGACCTTGCCGTCACTGCCGATGGTGATTTGGTCGATGTAGCGGTCCTCGACGGGGATGTCCCGGGACACCCGTCCGGAGCCGTCCCGCTGGAACGAGATGAGCTGGCGGCCGCTCGCGACGTAGAGCGTGCCGTCCTTGACGGTCATGTCGAGGATGCCGACCGGCGAGGCACTGAGGTACGGCGTGAGGTTCGTCGGGGTGCCGCCGTCCTTCGGCCACATCAGCAGGGTGCCCGGTGCGGCAGATCCGCCGTAGACGTACTCGTCGTCGACCGCGACGGCCGCCGCGTACTGCGAGGTGGAGATCCGACCGTACGTCTGGACGGTGCCGTCGGCCAGCCGGATGCGCTTGACGGTGCAGTCCGGGTACGTGCCGATGTAGAGGTACTCGCCGTGCACCACCATGTCGTAGTACCAGGTGGTGGTGCCACCGGCCTGGGACCAGGCGATTAGTTCCTTGGTCTGCGGGTCGAAGCGCCAGACGTGGGCGCTGCCGGCCGGGCCGATGTAGATGTACCGACCGTCTGCGGCGAGCTTCTGTCCGCCGTTGCTGGGGATGGCCAGATCGTCGACCGAGCGCATCTCGCCGGTGTGGATGTCGAACTGCCCCAGGCGCATCCTGCCTTCGGGCGTGTTGAACCGCGACGTGATGAAGATGCTGTCCCCGATGATCGCCGCACCGCGTACCGCAGCGGTCAGCGCCGCCGGACCGTAGTTGACCGGGACGAGGGCGTCGTTCTGGGTTTCCTGGACCTCGGCGAAGGCCGGCGTGCCACCCGGGCCCTGTCCCAGCGCGAGTGCCGTGCCGGCGAGGCCGGTGCCTGCCAGGAGTGATCGGCGGCTCAGGGGCATGGTTGTCTCCGTCCACTGTTCCTTCTGATTACGGACTGGACCTTATTGTCGGGTGTCTGCCCAGGTCAAGGAAGAAGTTGCCGGAGGACCGCAGGTGTCACCGTCAGGTACTGGCTTTCGGGCGGGACCCATTGTGGTGATGGGTGCCGGGGGGCTCGGTACGGCCATTCACGTACCCCGTCGTCGGTTGGGTTCAGCCGTGCAGGGAGGCCGGTACGGGTGTGACCGCTCCGCCGCACGTGCGTACGGCGTGACGGGTCTACTCGCGCTGCCGTCCGTCGACATCTTCTGACCGCACCCGCGGAACCTCTCCTCCCGCTCGTGAGTGAAAGTGGTGGAGAAGGGAGGTGACGGTGTCCGACGGTGAACTGATCTCCGAGGTGTACGCAGGCTGTTTCCGACGGCTGGTCGTCCAACCGAACGCGGTGAGCGGGGACGTCAACGAGGCACAGGAGGCGGTCCAGGAGGCCTTCACCAGGGGATTGGCTGCGCCCCGGCGGTTCGCCCGGCTGGAGAATCCGGAGGCGTGGCTGCGGAGGCAGGTCAAGGGCCCGTCGGCTCGGACGGCTCCCTGCCGGTCGCCCAGCCGGGCAACATATCGCCGACCCTCATCTCGTCCCTGCTGGTGGGCCGGGACGGGGGCCGGCACTTCGCCAAGGACCGGGAGTACCGCGGCGACGACGATCGGTGGGGGCCGCTCCCGGTCACGCCTGGTTCTACGGCCTCGAATACCTCCGGGCTGATCGCCATCGGGATGTACTGCGGAGCGTCACATCCGCGCCAGCCCGCGTGCGGGGTGGCGGGTCAACTGACCCGCCACCCCTTCAGCGACACGCCCTGCTGGCGGTAGGGAACTCACCCGGTCACCGCCGGCGGCGGCCACTTTCGGGAATGTTGGCCTCGATCTCGTCGTGGCGGATCTGCTCGTCGATCGGCTGGTTGTCGATCACCTCGTTCTTGGCCAGGTGGACCCGTTCGACGGGCACCTGGTCCTTGGCCACCACCGGGCGCTCGGCACGCAGGGGCATCTCCTGCTGCGCCTCACCGATGTCCCAGCGGACGCTGCCCGCGTTCGCGGCGGTGATCGGTTCCCGCTCGACGAACACCTCGTCGTGCTCGACCGGCACGGTGGTGTGCACGTCCTCGGTGACCACGTACTTGCGCAGCACCGCGGCTCCCGCAGGTCGGCTTTCCGTACCCACCCGCAGCCGCTCCTCCGAGCGGATGAGGTCCTCGCCGCCCTTGGAAGTGCGCTTGGGTGCCTGCTGCTGCGGCTGCATCTGATAGTGCGCGTACAACTGTGCGGTTTCCTCGGCGTTGAGCGGGGTGTCCGCGTCCGCCTGCACGGCCGGGGCGCTCGTGATCGTCGCCTTGTCGTAGGCGACCGTCAAACTGCCGTCCTGCAGGCGGGCGTTGCCCAGCGGTGCCATCGACTCGTGGTGACCCTTGACGCCGGTCTTCACGCTGACCCAGGTAGGAGAACCCGCAGCGTCGGCCCATACCTGGCCCACACTGCCGATCTTGGCGCCTGACCGGTCCTGCACGGCCTGGCCGGGCAGCGAACGCACCTGCTGATCAGTGAGTTGCACGATCGTCTCCTCTCGTGTGTCACCTGACGCCTACCCGACGAGATCCCGACCATTCCCCGCGCCGTGGCCGACCTGCCGCGCACGCGGGAGCACTCGGGGGCATGAAGTCGGATTCAGTGGGGATTCGCGCACAGACTTTGGTGGCTGCGAGGAAAGGTGGAAACATGACGGCGTCCAACCCCCCGGGCGGGGTCTCCCGTCAAGCCCCTGATCATCCGATCCGGCCCGCATCGGGCAGAGCCGCTCCGGCGGCGAAGACCAGCGCCGCCGCCGCGTTCGCCCTGGTGTTCGGGGTAGCGGCTCTCATCAGCGTGCTGACCGTGATCCTGTCATCAGTAGGCCTGCTCCTGGGGATCATCGGCCTCATCCTGGGCATCGTGGGTATGCGGATGGCTCGACGGCCCGGCGTGACCGGTCGCGGCGTCGCGATCGGCGGCCTGGTACTGAGCCTGCTGGCCGTTCTGATTGCCCTCGCTTTCGCTGCCGGCGTCACGACCTTCCTCAACAACGAGGACGCCGTGAACCGACTTGAACGCCAGGTCGAGGATCTCCGCGACAAGCTGCCTCGATGAAGCTCCTCCTCGGCGGATGCCTAGCCAGGAGGTGTCCGGTCTGCGGAGCCCACGTCACTGCGCTCGACCGTACGACGTAGGCCTTCAGCCTCCATGCCGAGGTAACGCCGGATCAGCCGGGCGCCGACGACAGCGGTGAGCCGGGCCAACGGCCCGTCCAGGGTCAACTGCAGGGTGACCTCGGCCTGGTCCGCGCCGACCGGCCGTACCCGGTGGTCGCCGGTGCTGCGTACGCCCGTACTGATCGCTGTCCAGGCGAAACCGGTCGGGTCCAGGTCGGTGACCGTCCAGGTGTTCGTGGGCAGGCGGTGCTGTTTGAGTCGGATCTTCTCCCCGACCGCGAGCGGACCCGTGCCGGGTCGATCAACCCAGGCCACGGACGCGTTCCAGCGCGGCCATTCCGCCACGTCGAGCAACACCCGCGCAACCACCTCGGCCGGCGCGGCCACCTGAACCATGCGGCGGTACGTGACTGCCATCTTCACTCCACTCCTGCGCACACGCCCGGTGGTTCCGCACCTGGCTCGGCTCGCACCGATGGTCTCCGTTGCCGCCAGGGCCGCACCGGCGGACATCAGGCCGAGGCCACGAACATGGCCTCGTCGTCAGGATCCCGTCCGGGCTGTCGCCGCCCTCGCGCGGGACGTTGCCCTCGACGCGAGTACGCCCAACGGATCGGCCAGCAGTTCCGAGAAGCCGAGTTCCGCGGCGCCGACGAGGGTGGCATCGTCGCCGAGCGCAGAGGTGCGCAGCCGCACCCGTTCCTTCGCCACGGGTAGCACATTGCTGACGATGCGGGCCCGGACCTGGTCCGCCGCGGCGGGATACACGTCGCGCAGCATCCCGCCGAAGATCACGATGCCCGGGTTGAACAGGTTGATCAGGTTTGCCACCCCGATGCCGAGCCAGTCGCCGATGCGGTGCAGCGCGCCCTGAGCTACCGGGTCGCCGTGGTCGACGTCGGTCACCACATCCTGCAGGGCGTCGCGGCCGTACAGCTCGGCCGGCCGTCCGGCAGCATCGAGCAGGGCCCGCTCGCCGACCTCAGCCTCCAGGCAACCGCGGGAGCCGCACCCGCACGGCCGCCCGTGGTAGGGGTTTACCACCATGTGCCCCAGCTCGCAGCCGTACCCGCCGTCACCGTTGAGCAGTTTGCCGCCGACGATGATCCCGCCGCCCACGCCGACGTCACCATGCAGGTAGATCAGGTTCTGGAAGCCGCCGCCCGCCCCGCGCTGCTGCTCGGCCAATGCCCCGAGGTGCGCCTCGTTGCCGACCGTCACCGGCAGACCGAACCCCAGCCGACGGCCGAGCTCGGTGCCGAACGCCTGGTCCACCCAGCCCATGTCCGGCCCGAAACGGACCATACCGTCGCCCGGCCGGATCATTCCGCAGTACGACGCACTGACCCCGACGCACACCGCCTGAGGTGGCGCCGCCTCGCGCAGTTGACGACCGAAACCGGCGAGTACCTCGACCACCCGGTCGAGGTCGGCTCCGGCGCGTGGCCGGGCCGTCCGGCGGCGGTCCAGAATGACGCCACCCAACCCGACCCGGGCGGCGACCAGCCAGTCCACGGCGACATCGAACGCCAGCACGTACACCCCGGTGGCCTCGGGCCGCACCACCAGCGACGGCCGGCCTGCCCGCCCCGTGTCCGTCGGCGCCTCCTCACGGACCAGGCCCGCAGCGGTGAGCTCCGCCGTCAGCGCCATGATGGTGCTGCGGTTCACACCCATCCGCTCACCCAACGCCGTACGGGACACGGATCCGTCCATGTGGACATGCCGGAGCAGGGTGCCGAGATGGCGTCGGCGGATCTCCCCCGGGAACACAATGACCTCCGGCGTCGTCCGGTTCCGCAGCGGCACAGAACCCGTCGTTGCGAGGCAGGGCGTGCGCCTGCTTCGTCGGCCGAGGACTGGCGGGGTGGAGGGCGGCCGCTTGCGCTGCATCGGTATGCCCGCGTCTTTCTCGGCGGTTAGATGCGTACGACTGTACACTATTCCCGTATGATCATGCGCATGTCAATGGACTACTTCGCAGGTGATCCGCGTACGAACCGCGAGCGGATGCTCGCCGGCGACTTCTACATCGCCGACGACCCGGAGAACGAACGGCGCGCCAAACAGGCGGTCCGGCTCGCGGACGCCTACTACCGGGCGACGGTTGACGATGAGCCTGCGGCGGCCCGCGCGATCCTGGCCGAACTGCTGGGGAGCCTGGGGGAGGACGCGTTCGTCAAGCCGCCGTTGTTCGTCGACTACGGTGAGCACATCCACATCGGTGCCCGTACCTTCGTCAACTACAACCTCATGGCCCTGGACGTCGCGCCCATCACGATCGGCGCCGACTGTCAGATCGGCCCGAACGTTCAACTCCTGACCCCCACGCATCCGATCGAGCCGCAGCCCCGCAGGGACAAGCTGGAGGCCGCCAAGGCGATCACCATCGGAGACAATGTCTGGCTCGGCGGTGGCGTGATCGTCGGCCCCGGCGTGACGATCGGCGACAACAGCGTCATCGGCGCCGGCTCGGTCGTCACCCGAGACATCCCGGCCAACGTCGTGGCCGTGGGCAATCCCGCCCGTGTTATCCGGGACATCTGAGACCAGCGTGCCAACTGTGCGCAGACCCCAGGGGCGGGACGCTGGCGCCGGCCGTCGGACCGATCCCGAGCGTCGCGATCGGATCATCGACGTCTGCCTGGACGTCATCGCCGAGGCCGGCGTCGCTGGTACGTCGCACCGCAGGGTCGCCGCAGCCGCCGATGTCCCGCTCGGGTCCATGACCTACCACTTCGCCGGCATGGACGAGCTGCTGTGCGAAGCCTTCACGCGTTTCGCGCGTACGGTCAGTGACCAGTTCGAACGGCGGATGGCGGAGGCGACCAGCCGCGAAGCCGCAGCGCAGGCCGTCATCGCGATCATCACCAACGACGTCTTCGGCACGCGACGCGACCTCGTCCTGACTCACGAGCTGTACACGCTGGCCGCGCGCCACCCTGCCTACCGTGACATCACCAACGTCTGGATGGCTTGTAGCCGCCGCGCACTCGAACACCACTTCGACCCGGTCACCGCCCGTCTGCTCGACGCTCTCATCGAGGGATTGACCATCCACCGTGCCCTCGACACCGAACCCCACGACCCGGCGGTGGTCGCCGTAGCGGTCAAGAGGATCACCACCGCCGCGCGTTGACGCTGCATGCACGACACCTGAGGGCTGGATCTGCGGATCGATGCGCAGGTACTGTCCTGTGCCGCCCCGCAGGATGGCCGGTCCCCGCCGAAGCGATCTGAAGAACGTGCTGGCGGCCCACCCGACAGGCCCGTTGGCGGCAGAGGGCAACTGGTAGGTGGGTGATCCCGGGCACGGGACCTCGGCATCATCGTCGGCACGCAGGTGGACGAAGTCGGCGTTCTGGAACTGCTGAAACTCCAGGTCGAGCAGCACTGGCTGGAGTATCAGGCCATGCTGGCTTTCGGGGCTCCGGGGCCTGGGTCGATTGTGGTGGGGCCGGTGGTGGAAGGGCGTATGTCGATGTCGAAGATCTCGGTGGGTAGGTAGACGGTGGCGCAGGAGTTGGGGATGTCTACCACGCCTGAGAATCGGCCTTCGATCGGTGCGGCGCCGAGCAGGAGGTATGCCTGTTCGGGTTGGTATCCGAAGCGGGTCAGGTAGTCGATGGCGTGTAGGCAGGCGCGTTGGTAGGCCAGTTGTGAGTCGAGGTATCGCTGCTGGCCGTCGAGGGTGACCGAGACGCCGGAGAAGGCCAGCCACTGGCTGAACTGTGGTGGGGTGTTTCCTGGTAGGAAGATGGCGTTTTCGGTGACAGCGTATGTCTGCATGCCATTCTTGATCAGGTCGACGTGCAGGTCGATGAAGCCGCCCATCTCGATGGCGCCGCAGAAGGTGATCTCCCCGTCGCCTTGTGAGAAGTGCAGGTCGCCGACGGACAGGTTGGCGCCGGGTACGTAGACCGGGTAGAAGACCCGGGATCCGGTGGTCAGGTTCTTGATGTCCTGGTTGCCGCCGTTCTCTCGGGGTGGAGCGGTGCGCGCGGCTTCCGCGGCTGCCCGGTCGAATGCGGCGCCCGTCAGCGTGCCGAGGATCGCGTCCTGGGGCTCGGGCGGTAGGGACAGGGGTGGCACCCGATCCGGTGCGGTGGCGCGGAGGGCCGCTTCGCGCTGGTTCCAGGTGGCCAGCAGTGCTGCGGACGGGGCGGTGCCCATCAGGCCCGGATGCGCTATGCCGGTGAACGAGACCCCGGGGATGTGCCGGGAGGTGGCTCGTTGACCGGTGAAGTCCCAGATGGCCTTGTAGGCGTCGGGGAACTGTTCGGTGAGGAAGCCGCCGCCGTTGCCGGTGGGAAAGATACCGGTGTAACCCCAGCCCTGCCCGGCCAGTGGACCGGAGTCCTCCTGTGGGATCGGGCCCAGATCGAGGATGTCGACGATGAGCAGGTCGCCCGGCTCGGCGCCCTCGACGGCGAAGGGGCCACTGAGGGCGTGGACCCTGGTCAGCGGGGCGTCACGGACGTCTTCGGCCGAGTCGTCGTTGTGGATCGCTCCGTCGAACCACTCCCGGCAGTGAACGCGAAACGACTGGCCGGGTCGTACGGTTGCCACAGGGGGGATGTCGGGGTGCCACCGGTTGTGCCCGATCTTCTCCTGATCGGTGAAACTTCTGGCGGAGTCGAGGCCGAACAACAGTTCGGGCATGGCGTTTTGCCTTTCGTTCGTCCCGGCGGGCCGGGGCAGGTGGGCCCGACCGGGCGAGTCCGGTCACCATCGGGGCAGTGCGGCGTGGGCGGGATTCGGCGATCGGCGGGGCGGGCCGCCTGGCACCCGCCTTACCACGCCCGGTGTCTCCGCACTGCGCTCCGCCCGGTCGATCGCCCGGCGCAGCGCCGTTGGTGTACGGACGAGCCCCGGCGCGGAGAACACGCGTTCGGCCCAGGCCCCGCAGTACGGGCAGCGCATCGACCCGCCGGCCGTCCCGATCGGGAGCGTGGTGTCGAAAATGCCGTCCTGCTGGCACCGATACTCGTAGGTGGCCATCGCCGCCCTCTGTCACCGCCTCCCGTACCGACGGCGGCCGGCCTGAATCCGGCTCGCCCTGACCCCTCAATTGTGAGCGACTATCAGCATAAAATAGCCCAAAACGACAAATCCGCAGCAGTCGGACCGGTAGCTCCCCGTACGAACCGAAACTTCTCGCTCCTCGGCCAACGACGGGAGGGGCAGCACCCCAGCCTTGACGTCTTCTCCGCCCTCGAAGGTGGAGAGAACGTCAATTCACCTTGATCAGTCGCCGGGCTGCGGTTGATGCGCCGTCCGTGCGGACCTCAACCGATCCCGAGCTGGTGGACGCGTCCGGCTGACGCTCGGCCTACCGGGTCGAGCGTCAGCGGTGAGCCGTAGCCTGCCACCGTGACGCACGAGCGCGAGATCACCGAGCCGGTTGACCTGTGTCTGCCGAGCGGGCGGCTGAACCCGGCGGCGGTGGGCTGGAGCCGCCGGCCGCTGCACCGGGCCAACCTGCGCGGTTGGGGACGCACCAAGCGGTGGGAGTACTGGGGGATCGTCACCTCGACGCACATCCTGGGTCTGGTCGCGTCGTCGTTGGACTACGCCGGCGTGCACAGCGTCTACGTCCTCGATCGCCGAACCCGTGTCGAGATCAACTCCGAGGTGGTGGTGCCGTTCGCCCGCGAGGCGTTTCCACCGGTCAGTGGCGCGGGCCTGGTGCGGGCACGCGGACGCGGACTGGCGATCGACATCGACCAGCGCCCGGACGGCAGCACGATCCGGGCCACCGCGCCCGGCGTCGAGATCGGCCTGGAGATACCGCTGCGGCCGGGTCACGAGTCGCTCGGCGTCGTGGTGCCGTGGAGCACCCGCCGGTTCCAGTACACGGTCAAGGACGTCGGCCGGCCGGTGCGGGGCACGCTGCGGGTCAAAGGCACGGTGTATCCGATCACTGAGGAGGACTCGTTCGCCGTACTCGATCACGGTCGTGGCAGGTGGCCGTACGCCATCCGGTGGAACTGGGCGGCCGGTAGCGGACCCGGCCGGGCGATCCAACTCGGCGGCAGGTGGACCGACGGGACCGGCTCGACCGAGAACGCGCTGTTCGTCGACGGGCGGCTGCACAAGATCGGCGCCGACCTGGCCTGGAGCTACGACCGCGCCGACTGGCTGCGGCCGTGGCGGATCACCGGCGACCGTGTGGACGTGACGTTCCATCCGTTCCACGAGCGGGTCGCGCGTACCAACCTGGTCGTGCTGGCGAACGAGACCCACCAGTGCTTCGGGCAATTCTCCGGCTGGGCGTGCACAGACGGCGGTGAAATGGTCGACCTCGACGGTCTTGTCGGCTGGGCGGAAGAGGCACGCAACCGCTGGTAGTACTGCCGACCACTCGAAGGACGCAAGCGGGCGGACAGGAGTTGCCGACCGACGACGAACCGCGAGGGGTCCGAGCGGGCCAGCACCCCGATCGCACTGTGCTTCCTTGTGCTCGGTGCGGGATGCGCCCGCCGGTGACCGGGGGATCGATCAACGGAGCGACGTGTATCTGTCTGGCACCTTCAGGCCAAATTGACGGCAGACGATATCAATACGTCGGTTTCATCGCTACGCTCCGATGAAGGATCTTCAGAAGGAGACTCGACATGACCCGTTTCCTTGGGCGACTCGCGTTGGTAGCTGCAGTTGCCCTCGCGTTGCCGGTGAGCATTGCGGCGACACCCGCTGCGGCGGCGCCGGCCGGCACGGTGTCGGGCATCGATGTCTCCACCTGGCAGGCCGGCATAGACTTCGCCGACGTCCGTGCCGATGGCCACCAGTTCGTGATCGTGAAGGCCGGCGGCTCCCAGCTGTCAGAGGGCCCGTATGTCGCGCCGCAGTACACGACCCAGGTGAACGGCGCGCGGGCGGCAGGACTCAGGGTCGGCCACTACTGGCTGGCCGGAGACTTCCAGACCCCCGTGCAGGCCGCCGATTATTTTGCCGGTCACCTGCAGGACTACCGGCCCGGTGACGTGATCGCGCTGGACAACGAGGTGCTCGACGACTCGACGAGGTTGTGGAACGACACCGAGGTCGCGGCGTTCTTCCAGCGGATGCGCGACCGGATCGGCGACCATGTTCCCTGGCTGTACATGGGCGTGGCCGACCTGCGCGCCGGAACGTGGCTGCGGACGATCGCAGCCGGTGTGAAGCTCTGGGTGGCGATGTGGGGCGCCAACAACGGCAGCTACCCCGGCGAGCCGAATCTCGGTGGCGCCTACCCGACATGGAGCGCGCACCAGTACACCTCGTCGGGATCGACCGGCGGTATCGCACGGGTGGACCTGAACGTGGCCAAGCCGGAAGCCTTCGAGATCGTCAAGGGTGTACCGACCGACCCGCCCGCAGACGACCCGCTGCCCAAGACCACAACCGAACAGGACGGCATTCCCGGGCCGATCATGTGGATGCGGGCACAGAACTGGCTGCGGATCACCTCCGGCTACACCGGCCCGATCGACGGTGTACCCGGTCCGAACACCTGGAAGGCTGTGCAGCGACTCGCCTCCGGTTGGGGCTACACCGGCCCGATCGACGGTGTCATGGGGCCGAACTCCTGGCGGGGCTTCGCCCGGTTCCTCAACCAGGACCAGTGGGACTGACACTCCCGTGGCGTTTACCTGGTTTGACAGTGCGTCACCGCGCAGATTCGATGAGCTTATTGATAGCCGCGAATCTGGAGGGATGTCTGTGAGTCCACCGTTCCGCCGCCGTGCCGCGGTCTTCGTAGCCGCCGTGCTGGCCACCGTCGTCACCACCGCACCCTCCGCCTCGGCCGGATCAACCGGTCCTGCCACGCCCACCGGCCTGTGGGCGAGCACGATCGGTACCGGCATCTCGCTCGCCTGGGAACAGCCGCGCACGGGCTCCCGGGCCACCTCCTTCCGCGTGTACGAAAACGACGAGGTGGCAGCACGGACGAGCACCACTGCTACGTACCTGGAGGTTCCGTTCGGCTCGTCGCACACCTATACCGTCGTGGCGGTCGACCGCCGAGGCCGGGAGTCCGTCCGCACCGGCCCGGTGACCGGGCGGTCCTGGCTGTACGGCTACAACCCTGAGTGCATGCCGGATCCGGGAGTTTCGATCACGGTCACCGAGGTCACCGCGTCGGCGGTCGCGCTCGCGTGGACGCGGCACCCACTCGGCGGCGACCTGGAGTTGCGGGTCGATGACCGCAGCCTGGGCTGGATGTCATCGACCAGCGCCCGCGTCGGTGGCCTGACGCCCGGAACGGCCCACCAGATCGCCCTCTACCGCTACAACCGGTGCGCTACGGGCGGCCTCTACCGCGTCGCATCCATCACCGCCACCACCGCACCTGGCGACAACGTACGCCTGGAGGCCCCCTCCGGGCTCACCGTGGCCGGCCGGACCGACTCCACCGTCGGCCTGTCCTGGACTGCTCCGCCCGGGCCGCCGCCGGCCCGTTACGTGATCTATGACGGCGCGACGCTGGTCGCCGTCACCGCTGACCCGACGGCGGTGGTGGATCGGCTCTACCACGCCACCGGGCACCGGTTCACGGTCGCCGCCCTGGACGCCGCAGGCAACGAGTCCGCACACAGTCCCGCCGTGACAGCCAGGACCGAGAACTGCCTGACCGAGCCACCCCGGCCGGCGGCAATGACGGTCGTCGGGTCGTCCCCCTCCTCGGTGCGACTCTCCTGGACCTTCGAATCCGCCGCCGCCTCGTACACCGTCTTCGATGGGGACACCCCGGTTGTCACCACGCGGTACCCGGAGGTGGTCCTGACCGGGCTGCCCTCCGCGTCGGAGCACGCGTACCGGGTCGTCGCAACCCTCGCGCAGGAGTGCGGCGAGAGCCCGCGCAGCCGACGCGTCGAAGTGACCACCCCGGACGGCCCGGCGGCGCGCCCGGCGGCGCCCGCCTCCCTCGTCGTCTCCGGCAACGTCCCGGGTGTCTGGCCGTCCGCGGCACAGGTGACCCTGGCCTGGTCCCCGTCGCCAGTCGGGGAGCCACCCACCGGATACCGGGTGTACGAGGGAGCCAAAACGGTTGGCGAGACCGTCGGTACCTCGCTGACCCTTTCGGTGGGTGCGGCCACCACCCACGAGTACGTGGTCGTCGCTGTCGACGCGGCCGGCCAGGAGTCGGCACCCAGCCCGCGGGTCACGGTCCGGGCCATGTACATGCCACCGCCGTAACACTCGGTAGCCGGGCGTCGATTCCCCATGCGCCCTGTTTTCGCCCACGACCTCATCCGCTCCGGGGCCCGCCGGGCGCTCGACGCGCGCCCACCCTGTGCTGATCAGCGGATCACCAGCTGCCGCTCTCGTCGTGCCGGGACAGGTACGGCAGGCGGCCGTGCTCCGACCACCAGCCGGCTGCGGCGCGGGCACCGTCGGCCACCATCGCCGGAAACTCCTCCGGCACCCGCCAGCCGAACGGGAACGGGCGCTCCCGCACCTGGTCGGCGATGAACTCGACCATCGCCCGGTCATCGGCCGGTTCGGCCCGCACGCGGGACGAGCCGCGCTCGGTCGAGGTGACGACCCAGCCCCCACCGGGCCGGCGCTCGGCGGTGAATCTCGGTTCGAACTCCCAGGCGAACCCCTCCTCGCCCAACTCGACCTCGTCGAAACGGGCGCCCCAGATGCGGGTGTCGCGCAGCAGCCGGACCAGCCCGAGCGGGCTCCAGTCGGCGCCGAAGCGACTGACGAGCGCTACGCGCAGGACGGTCCGGCACGGGTAGGGGCGCTCACACTCGGCGCAGGACGTGCCGGCGTCCCCGCGCGGTTCGTGCGGTGCGAGTACCTGGCCGAGCAGGAACTGGTGCACACCGACCGGCTCGCCCGGCCGTTTCAGTTGTGACAGATGCAGCATCAGCAACTGGTGGAAGCGGCGTGCGTCGTCGTGCCCGGTGAAGGGTGGAACGGGGATCTCCGGCATGACGGCGAGGATGTCACATGGACTGCGCGGGATCGTCAAGCGGCTGCGGGGCACGACAACCTTGTCGAATATCGACATTTCCCGATACCATTCCGCTGGTGGAACACCGGACCCGAGCGGAGGTTGGTCGGATGGCAGCCGCAGGGTTACCGGTGGCACATCGAGCAGTCGACGGGCGTCGTTTCCTGCTCGACGGTTCGCTCGATCTCAGCGCACCGTTCACGTCCGTGGCCGACGTGACGATCAGCGGCCGGCTGCACGAGTTCACGGCCGGCTCGATCGGGCTCGCCGACGACGTGGCCCGGGCACTCGGCGTGGACACGTTCGACGAGGAACTCACCTACCAGGGCGGTGCGCTGCTGACCGCGCGTACCCGACCCTACGACCGGCAGATCCAACTGACCGAGGACCGGCTCGTGGCGGTCTGGCGGGGGCGGCGACACTGCTTCTTCACCGAGATGTACGGGTCGTCGACCACCGACCTCCTCGGGGTGTTGCGGACCCTGCGTGTCGAGGAGCACGACGACGGCCTCACCCTGCACCCGACCTCGAAGGTCGGCGCCGAGTTCGTCGCACCGGCCACCGTGCTCAAAGAGGTCCCCGGACTCGGTCTGCTGGAGATGGCGCCGCTCACCAAGCAGCGTGCCGGGCAGTTGCCGTCCTGGCGGGGCCTGCAGACGCAGGCGGGTGAACTCTTCCGGGACGTACTCCCCGACGGGAAGCCCTACTTCGTACTCGCCACGGCGGACACCTGGCTCAGTCTGGTGCCGTTCGCCGACACGGACGTGGCAGAGGTGCCCGCTCTGGTCAACCGGCTCCGCGTCCAGACAGCCGGGTAGGTCGTGATGTCCGGACTGCTGGGCGGCGTGGCGACGTGCACCGTCCTGTTCACCCTGCTCGTCGCCAGCGCCGAGCACCTGTCACGACCGGCGGCGCTCGCCGGGGCACTGGCCGCGCACCGGGTTCTTCCGGCGCCGGTCACGGTCGCCGCTCTCGTCATCGCAAGCGAGAGTGTGCTCGCCGGCACCGGGATCGTGGCACTGCTCCACGACAACGGCAAGGGCCTGCTCAGCGCGGTCCTGGTCGGTAGCTTCGCGCTACTCGGCCTGTACGCCGGCTACGGCCTGTACCTGATATCGACCGGGCGCACCGGGTCGTGCGGGTGCTCCCGGATGGAACTGCCGATGACCGGTTGGGTGGTGGCGCGCGCGTCCGTCCTCGCCGGCCTGGCACTGATCGGACTGTTCCTGTCCGGTTCGACCATTCCGCCGGAGCGCACCGATGCCCCGCTCGCCGTCGTGCTGCTGGCCTCCGCCACGTTCACCGCGCTGCTGTGGCATCTGCCTGCCGCGATGAACGATCCGGGTACGGCGACAACCGGACGGTCCCCGACCGGTCGGTCCATCGGCACGGCAGAGGGGGGCCTACCCGGATGAGCTTCCAGACCAGTGCGCTGATCCTGAGCTGGATCGCGATCCTCCTGCTGGCTCTCGTGGTGTCGGGCCTGGTACGCCAGGTGCACGCGCTGTCGAGCGGGATGGTCCCGCGTCGCCCGGAGTCGGTCGGCCTACGGCCGGGAGCGCCAGCCCCCGGATTCGCCCAGTTGGCGCCGGCGGTGCCGGCGGTTCCGTTGGTGCTGCTCTTCCTGGACCCCGACTGCGGGACCTGCACCGAGGTGCTGGCCGAGGCGAACGACCAGGCCGACCGTCGCGGCCTGGAGTTCCGGATCCTCTACCGGGACAGCGCGCCAGCGCGGGCTGCGGGACCGCCGATCACCGTGCTCGGCGGGCAGGCGGAGCTGTTCGAGCGGTACGACGCCCTCGCCACCCCGTTCGCCACCGTTGTCGACCGGGCCGGACGGGTGCTCCGCTCCGCGCCGCTCGGCTCCCGCGCGGCACTGCGCCACCTGCTCGACGAGTTCGACAACCCACCCGGCGGCTCCGGACCTGCGGTCGCCACGAATCAACGGGAAGGTCGGGCATGACCGCTCTCGACGCTGTGCCCTGGCTGCGCGGAGCCGACCCGGGGACCGGGTCCGCCGTCCGGCGTGTGCCGGTGCATTCGGTTGGCCGTAAACGCATGGGCTGGGAACTGTCCCGCCGCGCCCTGTTCCGGGCGGGCACCGCGGTGGGTATGGCCGCACTCAGCGTCTTTCCGGCTGCCCGCCGCGCGTACGCCGACGGATACACGATCTACGGCGGCTGCCCGACGTACGCCAGCGATCACAACTGCTCGCCGGGGTGCGGGCCGAGCGCGATCTTCGCCGACGCCTGCAACACCAGCGGGACGTACACGGGGTTCCACAAGAACGACGGCGTCACCTGGATCCTGCGGCCGAACGAGTGCTACGCCGGCACGTACGACGGTTGGCTGTGGCTCTACCAGGGGGCGTGCGGCGCCTGTGCCTGCTCTGTCGAACGCCGGTGCCACGACGGATACCGAAAGACAAGCTCGGGATGGGTGAAGTCGATCTGCCGCTGGAACACCCGGTGCGGATGCCTGAGCACGATCAGCTGGCCCACCACCCGGCGGAGCAACACCGGGGTGAACGTCTACACGGTGCAGCACCTGCTGACCGCCCGGGGCCACGCGACCACGGTCGATGGGATCTTCGGTAGCGACACCGAAGCGAAGGTGAAGAGCTTCCAGGCGGCGGCTGGTATCGCGGCCACCGGTATCGTCGACGCGACCACCTGGCCGGCGCTCGTGCTCACGGTCCGCTCCGGGGACACCGGCCACGCCGTCCGCGGCGCACAGCGCCAGCTCAACCGGCACGCCTACGGGCTGGTGGTCGACGGGGTCTTCGGCGCGGGTACCGACAGCGCGACGCGGGACTTCCAGCGGCAGAACGGGCTCACCGCCGACGGTGTCATCGGGCAGAACACCTGGCGGACCCTGACCGGCGCCGCCGTATGACCCGAACGCTGCCCTGGCCCGTCCGGGCAGCCCGCCGCCGGGGCGCCGACCCGCTCGTACCCCTCCTGCTGCTCACCGTCGGCGCGCTCGCCGCAGCCGCGTACGGGCACGTGCTGACCTGGGCGATGATCGGTGGGCTCGCCGGCTACACACTCTCCGGCTCGGTTTGAACGCACAACAGCGCGCACGCGCTGGCCTCGCCCGGGTGGCGAGATCGAGATCGGCAGAGCGTCGTCCTCGCCCTGTTCGTCACAGGGCTGATCGCCGGTGGTCTGCTCAGCGGGCTGACACTGGGGTTGCTCTCCGGGCTGTCCGCACCCCTGCCCGGCCGGTGGCGGTATGCGGGAATCGTGGCGGTAGCGGTGCTGGGATTACTCCGCGAGCTCGGCCTGGTACCGATCCGGCTGCCGCAGAATGCCCGGCAGGTACCGCAGGACGTGCTTCAGCGCAGCCTGCCGCGCGGGGCACTGCAGTTCGGCTTCGAACTCGGCACCGGAGTCCGCACCTACGTCTCCGCGAGTGCCCCGTATGTGCTGGCCGTTGCTCTCCTGCTCGGCGGCCAACGCCTGCACGTCGCGATGCTCGCCGGGGTCGGATTCGGCGCCGGGCGCGCGCTGACTCCGCTGGCCCGCCGCGCCGCTGGCACCGGCGACAGGTGGGATGCGGATCTCCGGGTACGGCTTCGGACGATTACCGTCACAGCGGGCGTCGTGCTTGTGGCTGCCTTCAGCGTGTTAGCCGTGCGGCAGCTGTAGAACCTCAACTCCGCGCCATTGCCGTTTTCTGTTCGACGATGTCCACGTTCGTCGACGGCGGATCAGGTCGACGAAGGGCGGCAGCCACGAGTCTGCCTGACCCACGTCAGCCGGCGCAGCCGAGCGGGGCCGTCACCACGGCGGTCCCACCTCGACCAGCACCGCTCCCGGCTGTGGCACCTCCAGCTCCAGCACCATGCTCCCGTTGCGTTCGACGACGTCCACCGGCTCGGCGTCCAGGGTGTCCACCTCGCGCAGCGCCTCCGACTGCGCCGCATCGGGCCATCCGTCCACGCCGAGCCGTTCGGCCAGCGTCGTGATGTCGCCATGGTGTCGGTCGAGCCGGGTGAGACGTACCGGCCGCCCGGCCGCGCCGTCGACGGTCAGTGCCACCCGGCGGGCCAACGCCGGATCCCCGTCCCGCTTCGACTGGTCCAGCGTGGATGTCCACACCAGCACGGCGAGCGAGCCATCGTCGTGCCGGCTGGCCCAGGTCTGCACGAGCCCTTCGGCGCCGTCACCGCCCGCCCGCACCGGCAGCTCGGTGTCGCCGAGGCGGGACAGCATCCACAGTGCGTGATAGCGGGGCTTGGCGATTCCACCGACGGTGATCAGTCCGAACCCGCCGTGCAGCAGCCGCGGCGGGCGGCCGAGTTCCTCGAAGTGGTCGCTGGCGACCCAGTACGACAGCGCGTCCACCCGGCCAGCCGCCGACCGCATACCGGTGAGCAGGAACGTCGCGGCGAACGTGCCGTCGTTGACCGGATGGAAGTGGGTGGGGGTGACACCCCACTCGGTCCACAGGATGCGCGCGTCGGGGAAGCCGAGGCGACGCAGCGTGGGGCGCAGGTCCAGCGGCGGGCTGCCGTAGGTGTGGGTGGAGACGAAGTCGACCGGCGCGCCGCTGACGGCGGCGTGGTCGAGCAGGGCGTCCACCCAGCCGGCGGCGGCCGACGACGGCCCGCCCACCGGGATGCGCGGGTCGACGTCCTTGACCGCCTGGGCGGTGACGTCGTACAGCCGCAGCCACTCCGCTCGGGTGCCGGACCAGAACACCTCCAGGTTGGCCTCGTTCCAGACCTCGAAGTCCCAGCCGAGCACCTCGTCGCCGTACCGGTCGAGCAGGTGACGCACCAGCGCCCGGACCAGGTCGGCCCACCGCTGCCAGTCCCTGGGGGGCGAGATGATGCCCTGGTATTCGAACACCGTGCGCTCGGGGTCCCGGGCCAGGTCGCGTGGCATGAAACCGATCTCCACCACTGGCCGCAGCCCGGTGGAGAGCAGCAGGTCGTACGTGTCGTCGACGCGGGTGAAGTCGTGCACGGGCTCCCCGTCGACCTCGCGGTAGACGCCGAGGTCGTCGTGCAGGATCGAGTGTGCCCGTACCGTCTCGACACCGATCTCGTCGCGTACCCGGCGCAACGCCGCGAGCAGTTCGGTGCCGAGTTCCCGCCCGCCCGTGCGGTCCCGGCACAGCAGCTGGGACAGCCGCTCGCTGCCGATCATCGGCTGCCACGGCCGGTGCAGGACGGTGCCGGGGGCGGTCGCGTCCACCCGGAGGGACACGGTCGGGGGCTCACCGGTCGTGGACAGTGCGGTGGCGGTCACCGGCTCGCAGAGCGGACCGGTCACGGTTACTTCCGGTACGCAGGCCACGGCGTAGGTGTAGGCGCGCCCGGGTTCGCCGGTGGTGTCCACGTACCACGGGTCGGGGATGGCGAGTACGTCACCGCCCAGGTGGTCCACGGGAGTGAGCACCCCGGTGGCCTCGGCCGGTGCGCGATGGACGAGGTAGCCGACCGCGCCGTCTACCGGCGACCAGGACAGCCGGACGTGGCCGACCCCGGCCTCGGCGCGCAGGTCGGCGGGTGGGGGGAGGTCGGGTGTGCCCGGGCGTTCGCGGTCGTCGCTGCGCCGGGAGATACGGGCCTCCCAGTCGGAGCGGGCGTCGTTGCTCGGGGATGGGCCGGTTGCGCGGGTCACCGAGGTTACCTCCTGGTGTTTCAGCGAATCCGTGAGCGGGCTGTAACCGGTTTCACGTCGGTCGACGGAACAGCCGAGGCATCGT
Organism: Micromonospora sp. CPCC 206060; assembly: GCF_036906895.1. Taxonomy (NCBI): domain Bacteria; kingdom Bacillati; phylum Actinomycetota; class Actinomycetes; order Micromonosporales; family Micromonosporaceae; genus Micromonospora; species Micromonospora sp. CPCC 206060. The sequence continues at coordinate 6,358 of NZ_JBAKHU010000053.1, read as the reverse complement.
GGACCGGCCCTGCGGTGCCGGCGCTTCCTGCACCGCAGGGCCGTCGACTCCGGTCAGGGGCGCGGCAGGGAGAACTCCTCCATCCGCAGCAGCGGGGCCACGTGCTGCTTCATGGCACCGTGGCTGAACGGCTTGCGGAGCACGTCGTGTGCGAGCGTGTTGCCCAGCGCCGCCATGACCATGCCCTGGTCCAGCGCCAGGTAGCGCTTCGACACCTGCCCGCTGGTCACGTTGACGGCGTCGTAGAAGCCGCCCGGGCCGTACGCGTCGAAGTCCCGCCGCAGGTTGGCGAGGTTCCGTAGGGCCTCGTCCTCGGCGTAGCGCAGCGCCAGGAACGAGGCGTGCGGGGTGACCACACCCTGTCCGTACGCCGTGGGCAGCGGCTGCGCGGGCCGGCACTCGCCGTACCCGTAGTCGACGGTCGTGCGCTCCTGGTCGGAGGTGTATCCGCCGGCGTCCATCCCGATCGGGTCCACACCGTACTCCCGGTATCCGCCCGCCGGGTTGTTCGACGGCGAGAATCCCCAGTAGCCGTAACCGGCCTCGCGCATCCCGTGCTCGATCTGCGCCCGCACGTACGTCGGGTGGTTGATCGCCCAGCTGCGCGTGCCCCACCTCTCCTCCGGTACGAACAGCGGCACCAGCAGCGCCTCGAACATCGACCCGCCCCAGGTGGGCACCAGCTGCATGCCGCGGTAGCGGTAGGCGCCCTCGAACAGCCGCACCCCGAGGTAGGTGCGCCACTGCCCGACCGCCCGCTGCTCCGACCACGACCAGTCACAGCCCTCCGGCGCGAAGGTCCGGAACATGCCGAAGTAGTGCTCGGGCGGGATCTGGCCGGCGGCGATGCCCAGGTAGCTGGCGATGCGCGGCTCGGTGTTGAGGGCGCCGTAGTGGTGACAGGTGTAGTAGACGTCGGGGTCGCCGCGGTAGTTGCCGGCCACCGCGCATCCCGGCGGCGGCTCGACCCAGAAGCCGCCGCGGATCTGTCGCTCGGCCGGGTTGTAGTAGTACCCGAAGTCCATCCGGCGCAGCAGTGCGCCGGCCGGCGCCGCCAGCTCGGGTACCTGGTCGGAGACGATGGTCAGGGCGGTGGCGAGCCAGCCGTTGTCGACGCTGGACAGGAACGGATGCACGGCGCTGCCGTCGACCGGCCAGCTGGTGAGCTTCGCACCGGTGGACGGGTCGTACCAGTTGTAGTACATGCCCGACGGTTCGTGGATCTCCAGCCCGGCCAGCGTCCGCAGGGTCGGGGCGATACGGGCGCGGGCCTCGTCGGCCGAGATCAGCTTCGTCTCCCGGGCGACGACGGTGCTCCACAGGTACGCGCCGATGTTGGTCGGCGAGGTGTACGCCGACCGGTCGGCCGGGTCGAGGTCACCGCCGATGTTGTCGGCAACCAGGCCGGTAGCCGGATCCACCATGGCGGCGAACGATCGCCACGTGTCGGTGAGGTACTGGTGCAGGACGGCGTTACGTCCTGCGGTGGCCTGTGCAGCGGGGGAGAGGGGTGTAGCGGCGGCGGGGGCGGCGGCGACGACCAGTCCAACGGACATGATCACGCCGGCGGCGGCAGTCAGACGGTTTCTGGATCGCATGTCAGGACTCCTTACTTGAGGCCGGTCATGGCGATGCCCTGCACGAAGTAGCGTTGCAGCAGCACGAAGATGAGCAGGATCGGCAGGATGGTCACCACAGCACCCGCCATCAGCAGGCCGTACCGGGTGTTGTTTTCCCCGATGGCGTAGAGCGCCAGCGCCACGGGGAGGGTGTACCTGTCCTCGGACTGGGCGACGACCAGCGGCCAGAGGAAGTTGTTCCAGGTGGCCAGGAACTGCAGGATCCCGAGCGTGGCCAGGGCCGGTCCGCACAGCGGCAGGATCACCCTGGCGAAGATTCGCAACTCTCCGGCACCGTCCACCCGGGCCGCCTGGATCAGGTCGTCGGGCAGGCCCAGGATGAACTGGCGCATCAGGAACACCCCGAGCGGCTGGGCCAGCCACGGCAGGATGAGCCCGGCATAGCTGTTCACCATGCCGAGCTTGCTGACCAGCATGAACAGCGGGACGAAGGTGACCATGCCCGGCACCATCAGCATCCCGAGCACGAGCGCGAACACCACCCGCTTGCCGGGGAACCGCAGCTTCGCCAGGGCATAGCCGAGCATCGAGCAGAAGACGAGATTGCCCAGGGTGATGGCGACGGCCACCACCGTGCTGTTGAGGAAGAACTGCGGGAAGTCCAACTGCGTGAACAGGTGCCGGTAGTTCTCCACCGTTGGGGACTCGGGCAGCCAGGTGGGTGGCACCCGGCGGACCTCGGCGTTGGTCTTGAACGAGCCGAGCAGCATCCACACGAACGGCCCCACGAGAAGGACGAGCCCACCGGCGAGCACCGCGTACACCCACAGGTGGCCCCGGGCCTCCGGCGTGCCACCCACGACCCGGCGCCTTCTGCCGGTACGGCGCGGTGCGGACGGGGCCGGTGTATGTACGGACGTGGTCATGACGGCTCCCTCACGTCTTCGAGCGGAGCAGCCGGAACTGCACCAGGGTGAGGACGAGGATGGCGAGGAAGAGGACGTAGCTGACGGCCGCGGCGTAGCTGTAGTTGCCGAAGCCGAACTGGTTGTAGATGTAGAAGGCCACGGACAGCGTCTTGTCCAGCGGTCCACCGTTGGTCATCACGAACGGCTCCTCGAAGAACTGCAGGTAGCCGATGCCGGTGATGACGCCGCCGAAGAGCAGCGTGGGCCGCATCAGCGGCAGGGTGACGTGGCGGAACCGCGACCACGCGCCGCTGCCGTCCATGGCCGCCGCCTCGTACAGCTCCCCGGGAATCGCCTGCAGCCCGGCCAGGAAGATCACCATCAGGTACCCCATGTTCCGCCAGGCCGCCATCAGGATGAGCGCGGGCATGGCCGTCGTGGGGTCGGTCAGCCAGCTCGGGCCGTCGATGCCGACGTAGCCCAGCAGCGTGTTGACCAGACCGCTGTCCGGCTCGAGCACGAAGCGCCAGACAACGGCGATGGCCACGATACTGGTGACGACGGGCAGGTAGTAGCCGACCCGGAAGAACGTCCGGAACCTGGTGATCCCCGCGTCCAGGCCGACCGCGGCCGCGAGCCCGAGCACCATCGTCAGCGGGATCCCGACCAGCACGAAGTACGCCGTGTTGAGGGCGGCCTGCCGGAACGTGTCGTCACCGAACAGCTTGACGTAGTTGTCCAGGCCGACCGGGTTGACCCCGAGCGGGTCGCGCAGGTCGGCGCTGCGCAGGTCGGTGAAGCTCATGGCGAGCGAGGCCAGCACCGGGCCCGCCATGAACACCGTGAACACGAGCAGGAACGGGAGCGCGAAGCCCCAACCCGCCATGCCCTCCCGGCGTCTGCCCGTGGTCGTCCGGTTGCCGCCGGTGCACGTGGGTCGCACGGTGGCGGAGGTCATCTCAGCTCCCGGTGCCGATCGAGGACGCCTTGGCCTGCATCTCCTTGCTGGCGGTGGCGGGATCGGAGACACCGCGGACCACCCGCTCGATGCCGTCGTCGATGACGTCGGCGACCTGCTCCCAGGTGGCGATCGCCGGGGCCGACTTCGCGTCCTTGAGCTGCTGGCCGAACGCCTTCAGGAACGGGTCGTCGGCCAGCTTGCCGGACTGCCAGGTCTCCTGCACCGACGGGAGACTGCCGACCAGGTCGTACAGCTTCTGCTGCGCCGCGGGCGTGGTGAGGAACTGGACGAACTTCCAGGCCGTGTCGCGGTTCTTGGAGTCCTTGTAGACCACCAGGTCGGAGCCGCCGATGAAGGAGGTGCCGGCCTTCTCCCGGGGCATCTGCGCGACGTCCCACTTACCCTCGAGCGCCGCGCCGCCGTCCTCGCGCAGGATGCCCATGTGCCACGGGCCGGACACGAAGGAACCCACCTCACCCTTGATGAAGCCGGGTCCCACGGCTTCGGGGGCCAGCTGCGCCGACGCGAGTCCCTGCTTGAAGAACGAGGCGTAGTACTCCAGCGCCTTCTGCATCTCCGGGGTGTCGAGGGTGAACTTGCCGTCCCGCATGATGTCGGCGCCGGACTGCCAGGCGAAGGGCATGAAGGTCTGCCACGCGCCGGTCCCGCCGGGCTGCAGGTAGAGGCCCCACGTGGCACCGCCCCTGTCCTTCATCCCCTTGGCGAAGTCGGTGAGCCCCTGCCAGCTGGTCGGCTTCTGCACGCCCGCCTTCGCGGCGAGGTCGCTGCGGTGAAAGATCAGCCGCGTCTCGACGTACCACGGGACCCCGTAGGAGGTGCCGTCGACCACCGTGGTGTTCCAGGCGCCCTCGAAGAACCTGCTCTTGTCGAACAGCCCGGTGGGGGCGGGGTCGAACGCGCCCGTCTTGGCGAACTCGCCCATCCAGGTCGTACCCATCATGCTGACGTCCGGCGTCTGCCGGCCGGCGATGGCCGTGGCGATCTTGTCGTGGGCCGCGTCGAACGGGAACGACGTCACGTTGACCTTGGCCTCCGGGTTCTCCCTGGTGAAGTCGGCGGCCAACTGGGTCAGCTTCTCACCCTCGGCGCCCATGGCCCAGACCGTGATCTCGCCCTTGGCTTTGCCCTCCGCGATCGCCCTGCCGGCCGGCTGGCCGCCGGAACCCGAGCCGCCCTCGTCCCGGCCGCAGCCGGTCACGCCCAGCGCGAGGGCGACCACCATAGCTGTCAGGTACCTCCAGTGCTTCATGACCTCTCCTTCGAGGAGTGACCGCCGCCGCTCGTTCACATCGCGCGGCTGCGCCGCGATGTGGAGGTGGTGCGGTGGCGACCGGTGGTTGGGGAGTCGGTACTCGTGGGACAGCCGCAACTGCCCCGGATGACGAGTCCGGTGGGAAGCACCAGCCCGGTCTCGGGTTGCCCGGGCTCGCCTGCGGTGACCTGCAGCAGCAGCCGCGCGGTCCGCGCGGCCAGTTCCCGCACCGGCTGCCGTACGGTCGTCAGCGGCGGAGTGACCAACGCAGCCATCGGAATGTCGTCGAAGCCGGTGATCACCAGGTCCTCCGGCACCCGCACACCACGCCCGGTGGCGCCGACGAGGACCCCGAGCGCGGTTTCGTCGTTGGCGCACACCACGCCCTGCGGGGGGATCGCCCGGCGCAGCACCTGCTCGGCGGCGAAGACGCCGTCGGGCTGTTGCAGCCCAACCCGGATCGGAGCCCGGGGCAGCGGCAGCTCCAACTGCCGGTGCGCCTGACGGAATCCCTCCCAGCGCTCGGTCACATCCGGCGAGCCACTCGGGTCACCGACGAACTCCAGGCGGCGCAACCCGTGGTCGGCCAGCAGATGCCGGGTCAACAGGGCCGCCGCAGCGGTGTTGTCTATCCGTACGGCCGGCACGGCGGCAGGTCCGTCGCCAGCCAGTACGACGATCGGGAGCATGGCGGCGAGTTCGGAGATCGTGTCGTGGGAGACGGTGCCGCCGAGCACGGCCAGACCGTCGACCCGGTGAGCCATCTCGATGACCTCGGCATCGGAGTCGGCGCGCAGATGGGTGCAGAGGATGTGGACGCTGGTCCGGGTCTTCACCGCCTCCGACTCGAAGCCCTGGATCAGCTCGGAGAAGTACGGGCCGGACAGCCCCGGAAAGACCAGGCCGACCGCGCCGTGCCGGCGCGCCGCCAGGGCACGACCGAGATGGTGCGGCCGGTAGCCGTGCTCCTCAATGGCCCGCAGCACCCGGCGGCGGGTCTCCTCGGACACCTGCCCGGTGCCGTTGGAGACCCGGGACACTGTCGCGACCGAGACCCCGGCCAGCCGCGCGATCTCCCGAACCGTCAGGCGCCTGTTGCCCATGCCACCACCGATTCATTCGTCTCGGTCACTGAAACCGGTTACAGCAGCACCATAGGCAGCCCGCCCGTACTTCACAACCACACGGCCCGAAACGTTCCGACGACGAGGAGCTGTCCCCGACGTCCACCGCCGGCTGCGCCAGCCCGCGCCTGCGCTAGCTCGACCAGCACAGCGCCGATGCCCGACCTGGCCCGCCACCACTGTCGAGCCGACAAGCTCCGGTCGGGCTCGTGCCTCGCCGGGTCCATCGGCGGCGGCAGTGGACCGGTCGCCTCGTCAAGCCGAACGACCAGTCCACTGCGGGCGCAATCTGCTTGCGGATCCTTGTCGAGGAGATGCTCATGCACCCACGGATAACGCGGCGCACGGTCGCCGCGCACTGATCGAGCTCACTCCCTGCCGGCGGCCCCGGTCCAGGTCGGCCAACTGCTCTGCGGCGGGCAGGGCCACCGGGACCTAGGCCGTGTTTCGTATGGGCTGAAGGTGCCCGGTTGTGATGGATGTCCGGCGTGGTGGTGATCGGTAAAAGTTGA
>NZ_JBAKHU010000052.1:0-44605 GCF_036906895.1 Micromonospora sp. CPCC 206060 | reverse complement strand
CCGCCAACACCGACCGCACCACCGGCTCCACCACCGGCACCGCATCCACCAACACCACCGGCAACTCAGCCGGGGAGAGGCAGGAGAGCCGGGCGTCGCCGTCCACCTCGGCGGTCATCGCCTCCAGCACGGCGCGGTACATGCCGCCGAGCCGGGTGAGCGTCTCCGGGGTGAGGTGGCGCCGGCTGGCCAGCAGGGTGACGAAGCCGAGCCGGCTGATCACCCCGAGCGGGAACTCGGTGGGACTGTCGTCGATCGAGTCGGCGTAGTCGATCTCCTCGGTGTCGATCTGGTGGAAGTCGTGGAAGCTGAACCGGACGTCCAGCATCCGGCCACCGTCGCCGGCCTCGCGCTGGAGCGCGGACAGCGGGTACCGCCGGTGCGGCCACAACGCCAACTCGGTGGCGAAGGTCTGCCGGATCAGCTCCCGCCAGGTCGCCACCCGCGCGTCGTGCCCGAACGGCACGGTGTTCAGGTGCATGCCGTACACCCGGTCGGCACCGGCGACCTCGGGCCGGATGTTGCAGACCAGGCCGGTGAAGAACCGCTCGGCGCCGGTGAGCTGGCTCATCACCTTCAAATGCGCGGCCAGCATCACGGACTTGAACGGCACCCCGAGGGTGCGGGCCAGGCCGCGCAGCGTGGGTTCCAGGTCGTGCAGCGGTACCCAGTGCTCGTGCTTGACGCCCTCGTCGACGCCCGGGTCGGCCCAGGAATCGGGCAGGGCGAACCGCTCCCGGCCGGCGAGCGCCCGGTGCCAGAAGTAGCGGTCGGTTCCCTCGCGGGTCGACCGCAGTTCGGCGGCGACCGCGTCGGCGAACCGGACCGGCGGGGTGGGCCGCTCCTGCACCGGCAGCCCGTCGCGGATCCGGTGGTAGTCGCGGACCACCTCCATCATCAGCGAGTGGTAGCTCCAGCCGTCCAGGATGGGGTGGCACTCGGTGAGGGTCAGCCACCAGCCGCCGTCGGCGCAGACCCGGGCGTGCAACCGGAACAGCGCGGGCTGGCCCAGGTCGAACAGGTTGGCCCGCTCGGCGGCGATGAAGTCGCGTAGTTCCTGCTCCAGGGCCGCCCGGTCGGTGGCGACGGCCCGGTCCATCGCCACCGGCATCTGCGCGGTGGCGTGCACGAGCTGCATCGGCACCGAGTAGCCGGTCAGGTCGAAGGAGGTACGCAGCACCTCGTGCCGCTGCACCAGCAGGTCGGCGGCGGCTCGGAACGCGGCAAAGGAGAACTCGCCCCGGTCGGGAATCCGGTAGGTGGTGACGTTGTGGTACGGGTTGCGGTCGTCGTCGGCGAGCAGTTCGACCAGCATGCCGAGCTGCGCCTGGGTGCACGGGTAGGCGTCGACGATGCCGTCCGGCAGGGCGGCCCGGTCCGCGTCGGAGATCAACTCGAACGGGGCGACCGCCGGCTCCGGTGCGGCCGGTGCGGGCCGGCCGGTGAGGAACTCGGCCAGCTCGGCGACGGTCCGCCGTTCGAAGAGGTCCCGGACCTCCACGTCGAAGCCGGCGGCCTGGAGGCTGGTGGCGAGCGCGACGGCCCGGATGGAGTCGCCGCCGATGTCGAAGAAGCCGTCCTCGACACCGATCCGCTCCACGCCGAGCACCTCGGTCCAGACCCCGGCGATCCGCTCCTCCACCTCGGTACGCGGGGCCAGGTAGGGCCGGTCGGTGGCGGTGAGCCGGCGGTCCGGGGCGGGCAGGGCCCGCTTGTCGAGCTTGCCGTTGACGGTCAGCGGCAGCCGGGCCAGCGGCACGAACGCCGTCGGGATCATGTAGTCGGGCAGGGTACGGGCCAGCGCGGCCCGGATCTGGGCCGGCCGGAGCAGTTCGGCCCGCTCGTCGAGGACCGAGTACGCGACCAACCGCCGCGCTCCCGGGGTGTCCTCCCGGACCACCACCACCGCCTCGCGTACGCCGGGCAGGGCGGCCATGGCCGCCTCGATCTCGCCCAACTCGATCCGGTAGCCCCGGATCTTGACCTGGTCGTCGATTCGGCCGAGGAACTCCAGGCTCCCGTCGGTACGCCGCCGGGCCAGGTCACCGCTGCGGTACAGCCGGGCGCCGGCCGGCCCGTACGGGTCGGGGACGAACCGTTCGGCGGTCAGCGCCGGCCGGTCGAGGTAGCCGCGTGCCACCCCCGGCCCGCCGACGTGGATCTCCCCGGCGACACCGACCGGTACCGGGTTGCCGTGCCGGTCGAGCAGGTGGATGGCGAGGTCCGGCAGGGGTCCACCGATCAGGCTGCCCGTCCCCTCGACCAGGTCACCGGGGGTCAGCTCGTGGCAGGTGGCGTGCACGGTGATCTCGGTGATGCCGTACATGTTGAGCAGCCGGGGCGCGGTGAGCCCGCGCCGGGTGACCCACGGGTCGAGGTCGGCGAACTCCAGTTTCTCGCCGCCGAAGACCACCGCGCGCAGCGCGAGCCGGTCGATCCTGGGGTCGCCCTCGCGGGCCAGCCGGACTAGGCCACGGAACGCCGACGGGGTCTGGTTGAGCACGGTGACCCGCTGGGTGACCAGCAGGTCCAGGAACTCCTCCGGGGTACGCGCGACCTCGCGGGGGACGACGACCAGTTTACCGCCGTAGAGCAGGGCGCCCCACAGCTCCCAGACGGAGAAGTCGAAGGCGTACGAGTGGAACAGGGTCCAGACGTCCGACGGTCCGAACCCGAATTCGTCCTCGGTGGTCGACATCAGCCGCAGCACGTTGCCGTGGGTGAGGCAGACGCCCTTGGGGCGGCCGGTGGAGCCCGAGGTGTAGATGACGTAGCTCAGGTTGTCCGGGCCGACCGGCACGGCGGGTGCGGTGCCGGGCCGCTCGGCGAGCGCGGTGACGGTGCCCGGCTCGTCGAGCACCACCACGGTCCCGCCGAACCCGGCGAAGCGTTCCCGGTGGGCGGTGTCGGTGACCACGATCCCGACGTCACCGTCGTCGAGCATGAAGGCCATCCGGTCCGCCGGGGTACCGGGGTCCACCGGCAGGTACGCGGCCCCGGACTTGAGGACCCCGAGCAGGGCGGCGACCAGGTCCAGGCCCCGGTCCAGGCAGACCGCGACGAGGCGTTCCGGGCCGGCGCCGAGGTCCCGCAGGTGCCGGGCGACCCGGTTCGCGGCGGTGTCCAGTTCGGCGTACGTCCAGCTCCGCCCGCCGTGCACGACGGCCGTCGCGTCCGGGGTGGCGGCTGCCGCAGCGGCGAACCGGCCGTGCACGGTGCCGGTGACACCGGTGGTGGGCCGGGCCGGGACGGGGGTGACCGCCGCCAGCTCGGCCGCGTCGAGCAGGGTCAGCTCGGAGATCCGGGCGCCCGGGTCGACGCCGACGTGGCCGAGGAGCCGGCCGAGGTGACCGGCCATCCGCTGCACGGTCTGTGTGTCGAAGAGCGCGGTGGCGTACTCGATGTGCCCGCGCAGCACCCCGTCGGCGCCTTCGATGACGTGCAGGGTGAGGTCGGTCTTGGCGGTCCGGGTGGGCGGCCAGACCGCCTCGGCGGTGATACCGGCCGGCCAGTCACCGGCCGGGGCGTCGTCCTGCAACGTGAAGGCGACCTGGTAGAGCGGCGTGCGGGAGAGGTCCCGGTCCGGTTCGAGTTCGTCGACCAGCAGCGCGAACGGGGTGTCGGTGTGGTCGAAGGCGTCCAGCACGGTGGCCCGGGTCCGGGCCAGCAGGTCGGTGAAGGTGGGGTCGCCGGTCCAGGTGCCGCGCAGCACCAGGTTGTCGACGCCGTACCCGACCAGCCGTTGCAGCTCGGCCCGGCTGCGCACCGAGGTGACGCTGCCGACCGGGATGTCGGTCCGCCCGGTGTAGCGGGACAGCAGCGCCTGGAACGCGGTCAGCAGGGTGACGAAGAGGGTGGTGTCGGCGGCCCGGGCCACCTGACGCAGCGCGGCGGAGAGGTCGGCGGGGAGCGCGAACGGCACCGAGGCGCCCCGCCAGTCCCGCACCCGGGGTCGGGGCCGGTCGGTGGGCAGCTCCAGTGGGGTGCTGTCGGCGAGCTGGTGGCGCCAGTAGTCGAGGTGCCGGTTGAGCGGGTCACCCCGGAGCCGGTTGCGCTGCCAGGCGGCGAAGTCGGCGAACTGCACCCCCGGCGGCGGGAGCGCCGGGTCGTCGCCGAGGGCGTACCCGCCGTAGAGCCGGGCCAGGTCGTCCATCAGCACCGCCGTGGACGGGGCGTCGCAGGCGATGTGGTGCACCGCGATGACCAGTAGGTGCTCGTTGGCGCCGAGGCGCAGCAGGGTGGCCCGGACCGGCCACTCGACGGCCAGGTCGAAGCCGATGTCACCGAGTTCGGCCATCAGCTGGTCGGCCCGCCCGACCCGGTCGGCGGCCGGCAGTTCGGTCAGGTCGACCAGCGGCAGTTCCTGGTGCCGGGGGGAGTCGACGACCTGCTGCGGGGTCAGGTCCCGCAGGGTGTACCGGGTACGCAGGATCTCGTGCCGGGCGAGCAGGGCGTCCCAGGCGCGGACCAGGGCGCGGTGGTTCAGCGGGCCGCGCAGCCGCAGCGCCGACGAGACCAGGTATTCGGCGCTGGCCGGATCCATCCGGTTGAGGAACCACATCTGCTGCTGCCCGAAGGAGAGCGGCAGGTCCCCGGAGCGGTCGACGGTGGGGATCGGGCTGCGGCGGCCCGTGGTCCGGCCGGCCAGCCGCCGCCGGACGAGTTCCTCGCGCAGGTTCGGCTCGTTCGCGGTCGCGGTCATGAGTGGTGCTCCTTGGTCTGCCGCAGTTCTTCGGTCAGGTCGGCGTCGGGCAGGGCGTCCACCTCGGCCCGGATCAGGTCCTCCACCGCGGTCGCCAGCGCCTCGACGGTCGGCTGCTGGAAGACCAGGCGGATCGGTACGTCAAGGTCGAACTCCTCCTGGAGCGCGGCGACCAGCCGGGCGGCCAGGACGGAGTGCCCACCGAGGGCGAAGAAGTTCTGCCGCACCCCGACCACCGGTACGGCGAGCAGTTCCTGCCAGATCGCGGCGATGCGTTCCTCGACGACGGTGCGGGGGGCCACGGGGGTCTCCCCCGCGTCGCCAGCCGGTTGCGCCGAGGCGAGCAGGCTGAGCAGGGTGGCCCGGTCCACCTTCCCGTTGGTGTTCAACGGGAGTTCCGGCACCGGGACGAACCGGCCCGGGATCATGAAGTCGGGCAGCAGCCGGGCGCAGTGCCCGGCCAGGTCGGGGGCGTCGCCCCGGTAGAAGGCGATCAGCCGGTCGTCGTGGACGACGACGGCGGCCTGGCGTACCCCGGGGTGTTCCTCCACGACCGCGCGGACCTCACCGAGTTCGACCCGGTAGCCGCGTACCTTGACCTGGTCGTCGGCCCGGCCGACGAAGTCCATGGTGCCGTCGGGGCGCATCCGGACCAGGTCGCCGCTGCGGTAGAGCCGGCTGCCCGGTGGGCCGTACGGGTCGGGCAGGAACCGGTCGGCGGTGAGGTCCGGCCGGCCGGCGTACCCGGTGGCCAGGCAGGCGCCGCCGATGTACAGCTCGCCGACCGCGCCGACCGGCAGCAGGCGCAGCTCGTCGTCGAGGATCCGCACGACGGTGTTCGCCATCGCCCGGCCGATCGGCACGATCTCGGTGGTCTGCGGTTCGGTGACCGGGTGGGCGGTCATGATGACGGTGGTCTCGGTCGGGCCGTAGCTGTTGGTCAGGCCGCCCGGTCCGAGCCGGTCCAGCCACCGGTTCGCGGTGTCCCTCCGCAGTACCGCACCGGCGGTCCAGATGAGTCCGGAGAGCCGGCCGGCCTGCGTGTCGTCGAGCTGTTCGGTGAGCAGTTCCAGGTGCGGCGGCGTCATGATGAACCGGTCGAACGGTCCGGCCGCGGCCAGCAGCCGGCCGAGTTGGGCGATGTCCAGGTCGGCCGGGAGCAGGGTGACCGCCTGGCCGCTGGTGAGCGGGCTGAACAGGTTGGGAATGGACAGGTCGAAGGCGATCGTGGTGAACAGCGGGGCACCGTTGCCCTGCCCGGCCCGGGATCCCCGGTCACCCCGCGCCTCGGTCTCGGTGGCGCAGGCCAGGAAGTTCGACACCGCCCGGTGGGAGAGCAGCACCCCCTTGGGGCGGCCGGTCGACCCGGAGGTGAACAGCACGTACGCGGTCTGCTCCGGGTCGGTGGCCCGGTCCGGCCGGCTGGTCGGGCCGGCGCCGATCATCAGCCGGTGGGTGTCGGTGTGCAGGGTCGGCACGTCGAACCGGGCGGCGTACCCGGACTGGGTGACGGCGAGCCGGGCGCCGGCGGTGTCGAGCATGTGCCCGATCCGGCCGGCCGGGTAGGACGGGTCGAGCGGGAGGACCGCCGCGCCGGCCTTCCAGGTGCCGAGGATCGCCGCGACGAGGTCCGGTCCCCGGTCGAGCAGGACCGCCACCACGTCACCCCGGGCGGTACCGGCCCGGAGCAGGTGGTGGGCGAACCGGTTGGCCCGTTCGTCGAGGGTGGCGTACGACGTGGTCAGTCCGTTGTGCCGGAGCGCCACCGCGTCGGGGGTACGGGCCCGCTGGGCCTCGAACAGGTCGCAGACGCCTGCCGCCGGCCGGGGCACGTGCCGGCCCTGCACGCCGTGCAGCAGGTGCTCGCGCTCCTCGGGCGGTAGCAGGTCGAGGTCGCCGAGCCGGTCGTCGGGCCGGGCCACCGCGGCGGTGAGCAACCGGACGAAGTGGTCGGCCATCCGGCGTACCGTCACCTCGTCGAACAGCGCGGTGGCGTACTCCAGGGTGCCGGTGTACGAGCCGTCGGGGCGGGGCCAGACGTGCATGGTCAGGTCGGTCTTGGCCACCTGCGCGGCGGCGTGCAGGGCGGCGAGCAGGGCCGGGTCGTCGGTCGACTGACCGGTGATGCCGCCCTCCTGCACGTTGAGCATCACCTGGTAGAGCGGGGTACGGGACAGGTCCCGGTCGGTGACCAGTTCCTCCACCAGCCGCTCGAACGGCAGCTCCTGGTGGGCCAGGGCGGCCACCGTCCGGTCCCGGACGGTGGCGACCGCTGCGCGGAAGCTGACCGCCGGGTCGAGGGTGCAGCGGAGCACCACCGGGTTGAGGAAGACTCCGGCGACCTGTGCCACCTCGACCGGGCGGTTACCCGAGGCGGGGGCGCCGACCGGGATGTCCCACTGCCCGGTGTACCGGCCGAGCAGGGTGGCGAAGCCGGTCAGCAGGGTCATGAACGGGGTGGCCGTGCAGTGCCGGCCCAGTTCGGTCAGCTCGGCGGCCAGGTCGGCCGGCAGTTCGAAGGCCACGTGCGCGCCGTGCGGGTCACGGACCGGCGGGCGGGGCCGGTCCGCCGGCAGGGTCAGCTCGGGTACGCCGGCCAGTTCCGCCCGCCAGAAGTCGAGTTCCCGCGCGACGAGCCCGTCGGTGAGGTGGCGGTGCTGCCAGGCGGCGTAGTCGGCGTACTGCACGGTCAACGGCGCCAGGTCGGGGGTACGGCCCGCGGTGAGGGCGGCGCAGCAGTGCCGAAGGTCCCGTTCCAGTACGGCGGCGGTGCCGGCATCCGAGGCGATGTGGTGCAGCGCCATCAGCAGCAGGTGGTCCTGCCCGGCCGAGGTGACCAGGGTGGCCCGCCACAGTGGACCGGCGGCCAGGTCGAAGCCCTCGCGCAGTTGCGCGTCGACCAGGTCGGCCAGCGGGACCTCCGTGGCGTCCCGGATCACCAGGTCGACCTCGCCGGGTGGCGCGGCCTGCTGGCGCGGCTCGCCGTCGACGACCAGGTAGCGGGTCCGTAGTGCCTCGTGCCGGGCCTCCAGCGCGGCCAGGGCGGCCCGGACCGTCGCCGGGTCGAGGGTGCCGGGCAGCCGCAGGTAGAGCGGCACCACCCATTCCGGGCTGGCCGGGTGCAGCCGGTCCAGCAGCCAGAGCCGACGCTGGGCGGCGGAGAGCGGCAGCGGACCGGTCCGGGGCACCGGTACCACCGCTGCGGACGCGGCGGTGGCCGGGGCCGCCGGGTCCGTGGTGGCGCGGGCCTGTTCCAGCAGGGCGGCCTGCTCGGCGACCGTGGTCGCGGTGAGCAGGTCCCGCAGGTCGAGCCGGATACCGGACTCGGCGGCGAGCCGGCCGGCCAGCCGGATGGTCACCAGCGACGATCCGCCGAGCTGGTGGATGTCGTCGTGCACGCCGACCTCGTCGACGTCGAGCAGCGCCTGCCAGACCCGGGCGACCAGGCGTTCGGCCTCGGTACGCGGCGCCTGGTGGTCCGGCCGGTCGGCGGTGTCGACCGGGGGCAGCGCCGACCGGTCGATCTTGCCGCTGCTGGTCAGCGGGAACTCGTCGACCGGCACGAAGACCGCCGGGACCAGGGGTTCGGGCAGCCGGTCGGCGAGGAAGGCGCGCAGTTCGGCGCCGGTCAGCGGGCGCCGGCTGGCGACGTACGCGGCGAGCTGGCGGGGGGCGCCGGGCTCACCGGTGGCCACCACCACGGCTCTGCGCACGTCGGGGTGGGCGGCGAGGGCGGCCTCCACCTCGGCCGGTTCGATGCGTACCCCGTTGACCTTGACCTGGTCGTCGGAGCGGCCGACGAACTCCAGGGTCCGGTCGGAGCGCCAGCGGACCTGGTCGCCGGTGCGGTAGAGGCGGGTGCCGGGCGGGCCGTACTCGTCCGGCACGAACCGGTCGGCGGTCAGGTCCGGCCGGTTCAGGTACCCCCGGCCGAGGCCGGCACCACCGACGTAGAGGTCACCGACCACGCCGATCGGTACCGGCCGCCGGTTGCCGTCGAGCACCTGGAGCCGCAGGTTGTCCAGCGGACGACCGATCGGCACCGGCCCGGACCGCTGGTCGGGGTCGACCGGCTGGGCGGTGACGTCGATGGCGCACTCGGTCGGGCCGTAGGTGTTCCACACCCGCACCCCGGGCACGGCCAGCAGCCGCTGGCAGAGTTCGGCGTGCAGCGGCTCACCGGCGGAGAAGACCAGTCGCAGGGTGTGGCAGCGTGACCAGTCCGCCTCCTCGACCAGCAGTTGCAGTACCGACGGGACGCCCTGGAGCACGGTGGTCCCGGACCGGATGATCTCGGCGACCAGCGCGGCCGGGTCCCGGTCCGCCCCGTCCGGGGCCAGGACGACGGTCGCCCCGCAGATCAGCGGAGCGAAGAACTCCCAGCCGGCCGCGTCGAAGCTGACCGGGGTCTTCTGGAGCACCCGGTCGCCGACGGCGAGACCGGGCCGCCGGACCGTCCAGGCCACCCGGTTGCCGATCCCCCGGTGGGTGATCACCACGCCCTTGGGCCGGCCGGTCGAGCCGGAGGTGTAGAGGACGTAGGCGGCGTGGTCCGGGTGGATCGGCACCACCGGGGCGGTGTCCGGGCCGGCCGGGATCCGGTCGGCGTCCAGGCAGACCACCCGGGTCGGCCCGACCAGGCCCTCGTCGAGCAGGTCGACCTGGGTGAGCAGGACGTCCACCCCGGTCTCCCCGATGATCCACCGCCGTCGGTCCACCGGGTGGGTCGGGTCCAGCGGCACGTACGCGCCACCGGCCCGCCACACCGCCAGCAGCGCGACCACCAGGTCGACCCCCCGACGCAGGTACACGCCGACCAGGGACTCCGGGCCGACCCCGAGCCCGACCAGGTGGTGCGCGAGCCGGTTGGCGCGGCGGGCGAGGTCGGCGTAGTCGACCCGCTCGTCCCCGGCGATCAACGCGGTGGCCTGCGGCGTCGACGCGGCCTGACGGGTGATCAGTTCCGACAGGACGACCGGTTCGGCGCTGTCCGGGCCGGGCGCCGCTACGGTGGACAGGGGGGTGCTCATCGGGGCTCCTCCGGGGTGGGGATGGGGCGTGGGTGGACCGGCCAGCCGGCCGTTCCGCCGTCGCCGTCGTCAGGCGGCCACCGGGCCGTCGCGGACCGTCAGACGGTCGCCTTGCCGTCCATGCGCTGGCGCAGGCTCGCCGGCCGCATGTCGGTCCAGATCTCGCCGATGCGGGCCAGGCACTCGTCGCGGGTACCCGTGGTGCCCTCGGCCCGCCAACCGGCCGGCAGGGCCCGGTCGCTCCACCAGATCGAGTACTGCTCCTCGTCGTTGAGCACCACCAGGTAGCTGCGGTCGTCGTCGCTCATGTGTTCTCCCTCGTGGGTTCCGCCGCCGCCACGGTGGCGGCCGGCACGGGTACGAAGTCGTCGATCCGCACGCCCAGGCCCCGGCTCGCCGCGACGGTGCGGACGTGTTCGGCCAGCGCGATGTCCAGCACCCCGAGACCGAACGGGGAGACCACGACCGGCCCGTCCCCGGGCGGCGGGGCCGCGCCACCGGCGAGCCGGCCGATCGTGGTGTGAATGAAGTCCCGGCCGCCGGTCGACTGCTCGGCCAGGTGCAGGGAGGTGCGTTCCCGGCAGACGTGGTCGGGGTCGTCGACGACGTTGCGGGCGGCCAGCAGCGCCGCCGGGTGCAGGTCCCGCAACGACAGGTGCAGCACCACGGCGTCGGACGGGCAGGCGGCGAGGTCCAGGTGCGGTTCGCTGGCGGTGGTGGCGATCGAGGTCAGCCGGTGGGCGGCGAGGGCCCGCTCGGCGCGGTCCACCACGGTGACCGTGGCGTTGGGCAGCAGGGTCGCCGCGTCGGCGGCGAAGGCGGCGGCCCGGCGCGGGTCGGTGTCGTGCAGGGTGAGGGCGGGCAGCGGCCCCAGGGTGACCGTGAGGAAGCGCAGCACCTCCCGGTTGATCAGTCCGCAGCCGATCAGCGCCACCCCGTCCGGTCGGCGGGCGGCGGTCAGCAGGTCGGCGGCCAGGGCGGCACTGGCGGCGGTACGCCGGGCGGAGATGACCGACCCTTCGATGAGCGCGGTCGGCGCTCCGGTGTCCAGGGAGTTCAGCACGATGGCGGCGCTGGCCCGGTCCAGCCCCCGGTCGATGTTCGCCGGAAACGACGATATCCATTTCATGCCGGCGGACGGCGGTTCCGATCCGAGGTACGCCGGCAGTCCGATGATGCGGTTCCGGGGGGCGTCGGGAAAACGTAGGAAAACCGAGTGCGGCAGGCTGGTCCGGCCCTTTTCGTGCCACAGGTACGCCTGCCGGACCAGATCGACGACCCGCGCGTCGGCACCGTCGAGAACGTCCCGGACCACGGCGTGTCCGATGATCAGCATGCGTCGCCTTTCCACAGATGGGTGACCTCGCCGAACTGTCCGGTCACCCACTGGTCGGAATAGATGGTGTCGAGATAGCGGTCACCGTTGTCGGGGAAGATCAGCACGCTGGTCGCCCCGGCCGGGAGGTCGGCGATCCGGCGGCGCAGGGCGGCGACGGTGGCCCCCGACGAGCCACCGGCGAGGATCGCCTCCCGGTCGGCCAGCAGCCGGCAGCCGACCACGCAGTCCAGGTCGGAGACGTGCAGCACCTCGTCCGGTGCGGCCCGCTCGGCCAGCGGCGGCACGACGGAGGCGCCGTGCCCGGGGATCAACCGGGGTGCCGGGGGCTGGCCGAAGATGGCGCTGCCCACCGCGTCGACCGCCACGATCCGGGTCGGGTACCCGCCCTCGCGCAGGTAGTCGGCGCAGCCGACCAGGGTGCCGCAGGTGCCGGTGGCGCAGAACAGGTAGTCCACCCGGCCGTCCAGCGCGGCGATGATCTCCGCCATGGTCTGCCGCTGGGCGCGGGCGTTGAGCGGGTTGGTGTACTGGTCCGGGCGGTACGCGCCGGGCACCGTCTCGACCAGTTCGCGGACCCGGCGACGCCGGACCGGCAGGTACTCGCCGGTCTCCGGGTCGGGATGCTCGATCATCTCGATCTCGGCCCGGTACGCGGCGAGCACCGCGAGGTTCTGCCGGGTGGTCTTCGGGTCGACCACGCAGATGAACCGGATGCCGTAGTACGCGCAGACCTGGGCCAGCCCGATGGCGAGGTTGCCGGAGCTGGACTCGACCACCACCGACCGCCCCGGCTCCAGTTCCCCGGATTCGATCCGGCCGCGCAGCATGTTCAGCGCGGCCCGGTCCTTGATGCTCCCACCGGGGTTGAACTGTTCGAGTTTCGCGTACACCCGGGAAGGGGATCCGGGAAACAACCGGGACAGCCGCACCAACGGCGTGTTGCCGACTGCGGAGAGAATTCCGTGATCCATTCCAGCCCCCTTTCCGGGTGTCGCGGAAATGCTGCCGGCGGGCGCTATAGCGGCCCTATATCCCGGCCCTGACTGGGCTTTCAGCTCATGCCGAGTTCGAGCAACAGCCGCTGTTCGGCGTCGTCCACCATGGACACGTCGGCGACCACGGCGCCCGGGTCGGCGCAGGCGGTGCCGAGCAGGTCCAGGTACCGGTCGAGCAGCCGGCTGACGGTGTCGGCGTCGAACAGGTCGGTGTCGTAGTTGAACTCGGCGAACAACGAACCGTCCGGCCACTGGTAGACGGTCACCGCCAGGTCGAACTGGCCCTCGTCGTACGGCAGTGGCAGTTGCCGGATCTCGTGCCCGACGAAGCCGTGGCTGGTGTCGGAGAGGGTGTCGTCGGCCTGCCGGGCCAGCAGGGTGAAGGTGATCCGGACCAGCGGGTCCCGGTCCGGTCGGGCCGCCTGCACCAGCGGCAGCGGGTAGGCGGCGTGCGCCGTCCCGCTGGTCACCTGCTGTCCGGCCGACGCGATCGCGTCGGAGAAGGTGGTGCCCGGTGGGAAGGAGGAGCGCAGCACGATCGGGTTGACCAGCAGTCCGACCACGTCCCGCAGGGCCCGGCTGCGCCGCAGCGACGCCGGGCAGCCGATGGTGAACTCGTCCTGCCCGGTGTACCGGTACAGCAGCGCCTCGAAGACGCCGAGCAGCACGGTGAACGGGGTCACCCGGGCGGCCACGGCGGTGGCCCGGACCTGCCGGGTGAGATCGTCCGGCAGGGTCCGCGCCACGGCTGCGCCCCGGTACGAGCGGTGCGCGGGGCGCGGCCGGTCGGTGGGCAGCAGGGCGGCGGTCGCCCCGGCGCAGGTACGTGCCCAGTGGTCGGCCAGTTCGGCGCGGCGGGGACCGGCGAGCATGGCCCGTTCCCGGGCGACGAACTCGTCGTACCCGGTCAGCGGACTCCAGTCGAACCCGACGCCGTTGCGGAGCAGCCCGTACGCGTCGCCGAGGTCACGCCAGACGATCCGCTGGGACAGCCCGTCGGTGGCGATGTGGTGCACCACGACCACCAGCACGCAGTCGGTGCTGCGCCGCAGTACCGTGACCCGCAGCGGGCCGTCCTGCTCCAGCCGCAACGGTCGTTCACCGACGGTGCGTACCAGGTCGATCAGGTCGGCGCCGTCGATGTCACCCGCCTCGATGACCTCGACCCCGCCGAGTCCCGGCGGGCAGACCAGCCGGACGGGCCCCGCCCCGGTCTCGGCGAACCGGGACCGGAGCAGGTCGTGCCGCTGTTGGAGGGCCGCGACGGCGTCGGAGAGGGTGTCCAGGTCGAGGGCCGGCTCGGCGACCACGGCGGACATGACGTTGCTGGTGGGACTCTCCGGCGCGAGCCGGTACAGCGCCCAGAGCGCCGCCTGACCGGTGGACAGCTCCCGGGTGTCCCCGCCGCTGCCGGTCACCGTGCGCGGAGCACGAAGTCGGTCAGGTCGCGGACCCGGACGAAGCTGCCGACCTCCTCGTCCGGTACCTCCATGTCGAAGTGCACCTCGGCCGCGCCGAGCAGGTCGACCAGCTTGAGCGAGTCGAGGCCCAGTTCGACGAAGGTGTCGTCCGGGGAGATCGGTCGGTCCACGTCCTCGGTCATCAGCTTGCGGGTGAGCCGCTCGACATCGGCCGACACCTGGTCAACGGTCATGGTCATGGTGGTCTTCCTTTCCAGAGGTGGTACGGGAGGGGCGGGTCAGGGCATCCGGACGACCTGGCCGGCGTAGGCCAGGCCGGCGCCGAAGCCGAGCAGCAGTACCTTGTCGCCGGGCCGGGTCCGACCGCTCTCGTGCAGCCGGCTCAGCGCGAGCGGCACCGACGCGGCGGAGGTGTTGCCGGTGTCGACGACGTCGACGGCGACCTTCTCCTCGGGGATCTCCAGGATCTCGGCGAGCTGCTCGATGATCCGCAGGTTCGCCTGGTGCGGTACGAACCAGTCGATGTCGGAGATGTCGAGCCCGACCTTCGCGCAGGCCTGCCGGGCGACGGGTGGGACGTTCTTGGTGGACCACCGGTAGACCAGCGGGCCGTTCATCGAGGCGTACTCCTTGCCGTCGGCGCCCCACGTGGTGCCGAGGATCGGCGCCCGCCGGCCGTCGCTGCCCCAGACCACCGGGCCGATGCCCTCGGTTCCGGACCGGGAGATCACCGCCGCGCCGGCCCCGTCGCCGAAGATGACGTAGGTGGCCGGGTCGTTCGGGTCGATGAACTCGCTCAGGTGTTCGGCGCCGACGACCAGCACGTTGCGGGCCTCGCCGAGCCGGACCGCGTTCGAGGCGAGCGCCACCGAGTAGGCGAACCCGGCGCAGGCCGCGTTCAGGTCGAAGGCACCGGTGGCCGGAATGCCGATCCGGTACGCGACCTCCGGTGCGCCGCCGGGGATCCGGTCCCGCTTGGTAGCGGTGGCGAGGATGAGCAGGTCGACCTCGGACGGGTCGACGTTCGCCATGGCCAGGGCCTTGCCGCCGGCCTCGGCCGCCATCACCGGCACGGTCTCCTCAGCGCTGGCCCGGTACCGGGTCCGGATCCCCGTGCGTTCCTCGATCCATTCCGGAGTCACCTCCGTACGCGACGAGATGTCCGGGTTGGTGACCACCTGATGGGGTCGGTACGCACCGAGCCCGGTGATCGCCGAACCGAAGATGTCCGACATCGTTCTCCCTTCGTCAACCCGGCGGGCAGCCGCGTCGACGGCTACCGGGAGGGAGTCTGGCCAGGTGGCCTCATAGCGGCTCTACATATCGAGCGCCCATAGGAAACGCATAGCCGGTCCGCGCAGCCTGCCGACGGCGGGCACCGCCGGTACCTGCCGACCTGCGGTGGGCCGAAGCAGGAGATGCCCCGCCCGACCGGGAAGGCCCAGGGTGAAGGACTTCAACGACAAGGTGGCGGTGGTCACCGGCGCCGGTTCCGGCATCGGCCGGTCGCTCGCCGTCGAGTTGGCCGCCCGGGGCGCCCGCCTCGCGCTCTCCGACGTGGACGACGAGGGGCTGCGGGAAACCGTACGGCGGTGCACCCAGCGCGGTGCGCGGGTGCGCGGGTACCGGCTGGACGTGACCGACCGGGCCGCCGTACTGGACCACGCCGGACAGGTCGGGGCCGATTTCGGCGGAGCCGACCTGGTGGTGAACAACGCGGGCGTGACCCTGCTCGCCTCGGTGGCCGACATGGCCTGGGAGGACCTGGAGTGGGTGATGAACGTCGACTTCTGGGGCGTCGTGCACGGCACCCGGGCGTTCCTGCCGATGCTCACCGCCGCCCGCGGCCACCTGGTGAACGTCTCCAGCATGCTGGGGCTGGCCGGCGCACCGATGCAGAGCGGGTACAACGCGGCGAAGTTCGCCGTCCGGGGCTTCACCGAGGCGCTCGCCCAGGAACTGCGCGCCGACCGGGTCCCGGTCGGGGTGAGCTGCGTGCACCCCGGTCGGATCCGGACGAACATCATGCGCAACGCCCGCAACGACGGGCTCCGTGACTACCGCACGGTACGGGAGCAGTTCGACCGTACGGTGACCGTGACCCCGGAGTACGCGGCCCGGGTCATCCTGCGCGGGGTGACCCGGAACCGGCAGCGGATCCTCATCGGCGCGGACGCGTACCGGCTCGATGTGCTGACCCGGCTGTTCGGCCCGGCGTACCCGAGGATCACCGCCGGACGGGGCCGGTGACCGGTCGCACCCGCCGGTCACCGGCCCCGAGACGTGCCGGGGCCCGCGTCCCGGTCACATCGACAGGCCACCGTCGACGGTGAGCACCTGCCCGGTGAGGTACGACGCCCGGGGCGAGACGAGGAACGACACCACCTCGGCGATCTCCTCGGCCTGGCCGAGCCGGCCCAGGGCCACCCGGTCCCGGGCGATGGCGGCCAGTTCGTCGGAGAGGCTGGCGATCATGTCGGTCTCGATGTAGCCGGGGGCGACCACGTTGGCCCGGATCCCGTACCGCCCGACCTCCTTGGCGAGCGCCCGGGTGAAGCCGATGACCCCGGCCTTGGAGGCGGAGTAGTTGGTCTGCATCGCGTTGCCGGCCACCCCGGAGACCGAGGAGACGGTGACGATCGAGCCGGCGCGCCGCCGCATCATCCGCCGGATCACCGACCGGCAGAGGTGGTACGTGCCGTCGAGGTTCACCTCGATGACCGAGCGCCAGTCGGCGTCGGCCATCAGGGCCAGCGGCCGGTCCCGGATGATCCCGGCGACGCTGACCACCGCGTCCGGATCGCCGAGTTCCCGCTCGACGGCGCCGACGAAGTCCTTCACCGCCGCCGGGTCGGCCACGTCGACCATCATGGCCAGTACCCGGCCACCGTCCGCCTCGGCCTCCTTGACCACCTGCTCGGCGGCCTCCCGGCTGGCCTGGTAGCACATGCCCACGTCGTAGCCGTCCCGGACGAGCTGGCGAACCACCGCCCGGCCGATACCCCGCGACCCCCCGGTGACCAGGGCGACCGGCCGCCCGTCGACGGCGCTCACGCCGCCCCACCCGCGACCGCGGCGACCGCCGGTCGGGACGGGCGCAGCGACTCCGCCGGACGCATCGCACCGACCAGCCGGCCGATCCGCATCACCACCTGCGGACCGACCACGCTCTCGCCGGTGACGAACGCCGTGTCCGCGACCAGCCGCTGCATGGTGACCCGGTGTTCCACGGTTTCCCCGGGCAGCACCGGCCGGCCGAACCGGACGTGTTCGAAAACCCCGGCGACCGGTACCCCGTCGGTGAGCACGTCGGGCATCGGACGGTCGTGGCGGATCAGCACCAGCGCCGCCTGCCCCCAGGACTCGATCAGCAGCGACATCGGCAGCGGCCCGTCGCCGGTGTGCGTCAGCGAGCCCACCAGCCAGCGCCGGGGCACCAGTTCGGTGACCCGGTCGACCAGCAGCATCGGGGGGCGGTGCGGGATGATCCGCTTGATCTCCTCGATCCCCATCATGACGGTCACTCCTCGTTCCGGTAGCGCAGCAGGATCTCCGCGACCGGGGTGCCCGCGACCGCGACGACGCCGCTGTGCAGATCACCGTCGCGGCGTACGGTCACGACCAGTTCCTCGTCGCAGTCGACCGGCAGCAGGAACCGGCAGCACACGACCTCGTCGAGGACCAGGTGCGGGACCGCCTCGACCACGGCCCGGTGCACGAACTCGAAGATGTGCACCCCGGGCAGCAGCGGGAATCCCGGGTAGTGCCCGGCGAAGACCGGGTCGGCCAGGTCGGGACGGATCCGGGCCACGATCCGGTCCGGGTCGGCCTGCTCGATCCTCACCGGGGCGGTGGTCGCGCAGGCGCTCGATGTCACGGGCTTCACACCGGTGACCGTGCGGCCCCGGGCTATATCTTCTCTACACCCGGCGTCCGGCCGGTCCACCCGGGACGCTGCCAGGCCGGTCCACCCGGGACGCTGGCAGGCCGGTCCACCCGGGACGCTGGCAGGCCGGTCCACCCGGGACGCGGTCAGGCCGGTCCACCCGGGACGCGGTCAGGCCGGTCCACCCGGGACGCGGTCAGGCCGGCACGCCGCAGAGTGCGCCGCTACCGGCCACCAGCAGCCGGTCGGCCTGGTCGGCCTTCTCCCGGGCGAAGACCCGGACCAGGTCGTGGAACCGGTGCCGCTGCCGCCGCCCGCCGTCGGAGTCGACGATCTCCAGCAGCCGGGCGTCGACCAGGTGCTCGGCAACCTCCTCGCCGGCCTGCCGGGGGACCCCCAGCACCTCGGCGGTGGCCCAGCTCGGGAAGGCCGGGGCATCCAACAGGGCGAGCCGACGCAGCGCGAGCTGGCCCGGGGCGGCCAGCGCCAGGTAGCTGCCCTCCAGCCGTTCCCGGACGTCCATCGTGCCGAGACGCAGCTCGTCGAGGCGGAACCGCTCGTCGGCCAGCCGGTCGGCCAGGTAGCCGAGCGACCAGTGCGGGCGGGCCAGCAACCGCGAGCCGGCGACCCGTACGCCCAGCGTGAGCCGGCCGCACAGCGCCACGATGCGGTGCGCGGCGGCCGACTCCGCGCCGACCCGGTCCGCGCCGATGATCCGTTCGAACAGGGCGAGCGCCTGGGTCCGGTCCAGCGTGTCCACCTCGATCGAGGCGGCCCCGGCCAGTTCGGGCAGCCGGGTCCGGCTGGTGACGATCACCCGGCAGGCCGGGTCGCCGGGCAGCAGCGGTCGCAGCTGCGCGTAGTTCGCGGCGCCGTCGAGCATCACCAGCACCCGCCGGCCGGCGAGCTGGCTGCGGTAGAGGCGGACCCGTTCGTCCAGCCCCTTCGGGATCGCCGACTCGGGTTGGCCCAGACCGCGCAGGAACCAGCCGAGCACGTCGTACGGCTCCACGGCGTTACCCCGGGTGCCGCCGAGATCGGCGTAGAGCTGCCCGTCGGGGAACCCGGCCCGGGACAGATGGGCCGCGTGCAGGGCGAGGGTGCTCTTGCCGACGCCGGCCATCCCGGTCAGCAGCGCAACCGGCGGGCTGGCCGGGGGCGCCGCGGTCAGCACCCGGGTGAGCAGGTGCAGCTCGTGGTCCCGGCCGGTGAAGTCACCGACCCCGGGCGGGAGCATCGCGGGTCGTACCCCGTGCCAGCCCGACTCCCCCGTCACCCGGGCGGGCGCCACCGCCACCGGACCGGCCAGGATCGACCGGTACGCCTCGGCGAGTGCCGGGCCCGGGTCGACACCCAGTTCGTCGGCGAGTACCCGTCGTCCCTCGTGGTAGGTGGCGAGCGCGTCGGCCTGCCGGTCGCAGCGGACCAACGCGGTCATGAGCTGGCCGCGCAGCCCCTCGTGCAGCGGATGCTCGGCGACCAGTTGGGTCAGCTCGGGGACGAGCCGGACGTGCCGGCCCAGCAGCAGGTCGGCCTCGATGCGGCTCTCCAGTACCGCCATCCGCAGTTCCGCCAGCCGGTGCGACTCGGCACCGAGCAGGTGTTCGGTCACGTTGGACAGTGCCGCTCCGCGCCACAGGGACATCGCCGTGTGCAGCAGCCCGGCGGCCTCGCCGTGCCGGCCGTCGCGCAGGGCCTCCCGGCCGAGTTCAGCCAGCCGGCTGAACTCCTCGATGTCGAGTCGGGCGTGGCCGATCCGGAGCTGGTAGCCCGACCACTGGCGGACGATGTCCACCGTCGCGCCGAGGTACTTGCGCAGCCGGGACACGTAGTTGTAGAGCTGGGCGGCGAAGGTGGCCGGCGGGCGCTCGCCCCAGAGCAGCTCGCAGAGTCGGGTGTCCGAGACGCTCCGGCCGTCGGCCAACAGCAGCGCGGCCAGGACGGTCCGCTGCTTCGCGCCGTCCAACGCGACCTCCACCCCGTCTCGGAACGCACCCACCGGTCCCAGGACGCGAAACTCCATGGTTGGCTCCGTTCGTGTCGGCTGCCCACGGTCAACACAGTCGTCCGGAGACTCATCGGCGCTGCCCCGCAAAACATGCGTACGGCATACCTAAATTCACGCAGAGTCACCTCAGGCGATCTTGAAACTACCGACCGTAGGCGCTGGGCAGGCGGGCGGAGCCCCGCCGACGGTCCTGCCGACCGCCCGGCGCCGCCCTTCCGTCGCCCCACGGCCGCCTTCCCGTCGCCCCGCCGACCAACGCCGTCCGGGCCGGCACAGCCACCACCGCCAGCCCAGATCACACAAATGTGCGTGCTCTCCACGCATGAACTCCGCGTCCAGGTTTGGCACGGTGCTTCGGTGACCCCCACCGCAGCCCGTACTCCAGGCGGTGTCCACACCGGCGAAATGCCGGTGGACCCGCACTGGTGGGCCGGTGGGCTGGCGTTACACGAACGGTTACCCAATCCGGACGACAGTCACGCACCGTCATCAATCCCTCCGGCCCCGGCAAGGCCGGACAACAGCGACAGCGACCCGGCTCACGTCGCCGTCAACGACCCGGCGGACCGGGCCGGACAGCGGTTGGCGCAGTGGCGCGCCGAGCACGGGCCGGCACTGGCCCGGCGACTGGCCGACCTCGGGCTGACCGAGACCGGACTGCTCGCCCTGCTGGCCGAGAAGCGCAGCGGACTCGCCGCCCGCGCCGCCCGACCGCCCTGGGCGGAGACGGTGGAGGAGGCGCTGCGGACCGCGGCTCCCGCCGACCCGCCACCGCCGTCGGCCGACTGGCGGGCCGCCTTCGCGGTACCCCTACAGCCCTTCGTCGACGCGGCCGTGGACCGGCTGCTCGACACCGCCGACCGGCTGCCGCCACCCGACCGGATCGACCTCGCCGCCGTGACCCGGCAGTTCGCCGCGCGGCTGAGCCGCCGACTGGTCACCATCGCCGCCCGCACCCTGGTCGCGGAGCTGCACATCCGTCGGGTGGCCGGGCGGCTCTCCGGCGCCGACGGACACGCCCGGTTCGCCGACTTCGTCGCCCAGCTCACCGGGCCGGTCGGGCTCGCCGGGCTGGTCGGCGGCTACCCGGTACTGGCCCGCCTGCTCGGCCAGGCCAGCCGGTCGGCCGCCGACGCCGGCGCGGAACTGCTGTCCCGGTTCACCGCCGACCGGGCCGACCTGACCCGGACCCTGCTCGCCGGTGGTGACCCCGGGCCGCTCGTCGCGGTCGACGGCGATCTGGGTGACAGCCACGCCGGTGGGCGCTCCCCGGCGATCCTGACATTCACGGACGGCCGGCGGGTGGTGTACAAGCCACGCGACCCGGCCGCCGAGGTCGCGTTCAGCGGTTTCCTGGCCTGGCTCGGCGACACCGCGCCGGAGCTGGACCTCACGGCATCCGCCATCCTCCCCCGGGCCGGCTACGGCTGGACGGCGTACGTCGACGGTCGGCCGTTGACCTCCGTCGACGAGGCACGGACGTTCTACCGGCGGCAGGGCGCCCTGCTGGCATTGCTGCACGCCCTGCACGCCACCGACATGCACTACGAGAACGTCATCGCCCAGGGGGCCATGCCGGTGGCGGTGGACGTCGAGACCCTCTTCCATCCCGCGCTCACCGACCCGTCCGGGACCGGGGACCCGGCCGCCGACCTGCTCGCCGCCTCGGTGCACCGGACCGGACTGGTGCCGCTGATCGTGGTCGGCGACGAGGGCATCATGGACCTCTCCGGCATCGGTGGGGACCGTGGCTCGACCGCACCGACCGGCGCGGTCGACTGGGCCGACCCCGGTACCGACCGGATGCGACTGACCCGACGCGCGGTCACCTTCCCCGGCGGACTGAACCGTCCCCGGATCGGTGACACCGACCTCGATCCGACCGCGTACGGGGATGCACTGCGGGACGGCTTCCGCCGGGCGTACGCCACGATCACCGCGCACCTGCCCGGGTTCCGGGCGCTCGTCGGGTCCTGCGCGGACATCGAGACCCGGCTGGTGGTCCGCCCCACGTCGGCGTACCAGAGCCTGCTGGACGGGTCGACCCATCCGGACGTGCTCCGCGACGGGCTGGACCGGGACCGGCTCCTCGGTGTGCTGTGGGCCGGGCTGGACGGGGCGCCGTTCCTCGCCCGGTTCCCCGCCCGGGAGGCCGTCGCGCTCTGGGCCGGCGACGTACCGCTGTTCCACACCGCCCCCGGCAGTGGCGAGGTACGGTCCGCCGGTGACCCGCGGCCGGTGGCACGGCTGCCCCGCAGCGGACTCGACACGGTCCTGGACAAGCTCGGCTCGTGGGGCCGGGCCGACTGCCGGCAGCAGGAGTGGATCATCTCGGCCACGCTCGCCACCCGCCACCCGGGCACCGGCGCACACCACACCGGGCCCACCACCCACCCGGTCGACGGATGCCCGGCCACCGCCGAACGGCTGATCGAGGCAGCCCGGGACATCGGTGACGGGATCCTGGCCCGGGCGGCAACCGGCCCGGACCGGGTGAACTGGCTCGGTCTGGAACTGGTCGACGACCGGCAGTGGCTCGTCCTTCCGATGGGGGCCGGACTCGCCAACGGATACCTCGGGGTGGCCCTCTTCCTCGCCCAGCTCACCGACCTGACCGGGATCAGCCGGTACGCCGACACCGCCCGACGGGCCCTCGACGCGGTACCCCGGCTCTACGACCTGCTCGCCACGCGACCGGATCTGGTCGCCGCGATCGGCTGCGGCGGACTGTCCGGCTTCGGCGGCATCGCCTACGGGCTGGCCCGGCTGGCCACCCTGCTCGGCGACCCGGGCCGGGCCCGGTACGCCGGTACCGCGGTCGAACTCGCCGGCGCTGCGGTCGAGGCCGGTGCCGCGACCATGGGTACCCCGGCTCCCGGCGGTGGCGCACGGCCGGCCGGCTGGGCCGACGGCACCGCCGGTTGCCTCGCGGCGATGTCCGCCGTCCACGTCGAACTGGGTCTGGCGTCGGCGGCGGATCTCGCCACGGCCTGTGCCGACCGGCTCGCCGACCTGGTCCTGGCGGATGCCGGGCCGACGGCGGCCGGCTTCGCCGACGGTCAGGCCGGGATCGGCTGGGCCCTCGACCGGTACGTCGCCGGCCCTGCCGCCACCCGCAGGGTCGGCGGCTCCTACACCGCCGCCAGCACGACCAGCGGCTCCTACACCGCCGCCAGCACGACCAGCGGCCACGGAACGGCCACCACCGACGGTGGTGAGCTGTCTCGGCACGTCCGGGCCGCCCACCGGGCGCTCCGTCGGGCCGTGACCGCTGCCGGCGGGGACCGCCGACCGGCACCGACCGGATGGTGTGCCGGTGCCGCCGGCCTGACGCTGGCGGCCAGCCGGCTGCCCGGTGATCCGGTGGACCTACCGGGGGCCATGGTGACCGACCTCGCCGACCGCCCGCTCCTGCGTGATCTGGGCCTCTGCCACGGGGAACTGGGTGTCGCCGACGCACTGGTCGCCCTGACCGGTGACGGCGGGACACCGGCCGGCCCAGCCGGCACCGACACGGGGACACCGGCCGCCCGGCAGCGCCGGTACGGGCAGATCCTCGGCGCGGTCACCCGCTCGGACCCGCGCTGCGCGACCCCGGACGGGGTGCCCACCCCCGGTCTACTCACCGGGCTCGCCGGGATCGGGTACGGACTGCTACGGATCGCCGACCCCGGCCGGGTCCCCTCGGCGCTGCTGCTGGAACCGACACCCCGCCGGTCCCCGATGGTCCAGGAATCCCGGCCGGCCCACCTGGCTTGATCGGCTTGCCGGAACCGGTGACCGTCCGGTCGGGAGCGGTACGCCACCCCCACGTCCACTACAGATGATCCGACACAACAGGAGGAACAGCAGTTGTCTGAGAACCACCGCCCCGCCGTCACCGCAAACGGGGCCGAAGGGCAGTCACCGACCGCCGACCACCCGGCCGGCGCCCTGTGGGCACAGTCCACGGTCGCGTTCGGCATCCGGGCCGCCGCCCTCGCCAGCCTGGCCGTCCCCGTGGGTCTGGTGGCCGGCGGCTTCCTCGGTGCCGGCGGTGACGTCCAGCAGGTGGCTATGACGACCTGCTGTCCCACCCTCACTCTCTGACCGTTCGGTCACCGACGGCTCCCCTCCAGACCGACCGGACGGGGGCCGTCGGTGACCGAACGTTATTGGATCGCCCTGGATCTGCTCGGCTAACGTGCGGAGTTGTGTACCGTTCCTCGAAGCTGATCGGTCGGGACGCCGAACTCCGCGCGGTCCAGCACAGCCTCGAGTCGGCCCGGTCCGGGCGGGGGGGTGCGGTCTTCCTCGTCGGTGAGAGCGGCGTCGGTAAGTCCCGGCTCGCGTCGGCCGTCGTGGAGCTGGCCGCGACCCGGGGCATGCGGGTGATGCGGGGGCGCAGCAGCGCGATCGGTGCCGTGGTGCCGCTACGCCCGCTGACCGAGGCGCTGCTGTCCCTGCTGCGCTCCGGCCCGGTCGATCCCACGGCCCTCGGCCCGTACGGGCCGATCCTCGGCCGGCTGGTGCCCGACTGGGGGCGACCGTCGGCCGACCAGGAGGGTGCCTCACTGGTGATCCTCGCCGAGGCCGTCCTCCGGTTGACCGGGCTGGCCGGGCAGGACCGCGGTTGTCTGCTGCTCCTCGACGACCTTCAGGACGCCGACCCGGAGACCCTGACTGTCCTCGAATACCTGATCGACAACCTCACCCTCCAACCGACGATGCTGCTCGGCGCGATCCGGTCCGAGTCCTGCCCCGCCCTGACCATCGCCCGGGCCGCCGCCCAACGCGGCCAGTGCCAGGTACTGGAGGTGGGGCGACTCGACCGGGACGGACTGCGCCGGATGGCCGGGTCCTGTCTGGGTACCGGACCGGAGCGCCTACCGGCGGAGGCCACCGATCTGCTCTGGGCCGGCAGCGCCGGCAACCCCTTCCTCATCGAGGAACTCGTCGCCGGGATGGTCGACGCCGGGCTGCTGATCGGCGGTGACCGGGGCTGGCGGATGGCCGACGAGGTGCCGGCGGCCCTGCCTGCGACCTTCGCGCGCAGCATGACGCAGGGGGTGGCGGGGCTCGGCGACCAGACACGGGAACTGCTCTCGATGGGTGCCCTGATCGGCCAGCGCTTCCCTCTCGCCGTGGTGCAGGCGGCCGCCGGCCTTGCCGAACGTGACCTGCTCGACCTGCTGACCGGCGACTCGGCCGCACAACTGGTCACCGTGGACGACCAGCTCACCGAGTGGTACGCCTTCCGTCACCAGTTGACCCGGGACGCCCTGCTCACCCTGCTCGGACCGGCCGACCGTGCCGAACTCGCCCGGGCGGTGGTGCGCGCGGTGGAGACGATCTTCCCCGGCCTGCCCGGTGAGTGGTGCCAGGTCTCGGCGACCCTCCACCTGGAGGCCGACGATCCGGCCGCAGCCGGTCGGCTCTTCACCGAGGCGGGCCGCCGGGCGCTGGCGCAGGGCGCCGCGACGTCGGCGGTCGCCCTGCTCGACCGGGCGATGGGCCTGCTCGGCGGGGACGGTGCGGCGGCGGCCCGGGCGAACGCCCTGGAGACCCTGCTCTACGCCCTCGCCGAGGCGGGACTGGTGGAGCGGGCGCTCTCCTCGGTCGGCATCCTGGACCAGATCGGTGGTGTCGAACCCCGCCGGCGGGCCCAACTGCACACCCGCGTGGCCTGGGCCGCTGCGGTCGCCGGTCGCTCCAGCGACGCGCTGGTCCAGGTGGAGCGGGCCCGCCAACTGCTCGGGCCGGACGCCGCCGCCGAGGATCTGGCACCGATCGACGTCGTCGCCGCACACCTGGTACTCGACACCGCCGGCCAGGACCAGCTCACCACCGCCGAGGCGATGGCCCGCCGGGCCGCCACGGTGGCGGAGGCGGTACCGCTGCCGGTGGTCGCCTGTCAGGCCTGGCAGCTACTCGGTGCACTCACCCGGCACCGTGACCCGGACGAGGCGACCGAGTGCCTGGAGCGGGCCAGGACGGTCGCCGCCCAGCACCACCTGCCGATCTGGGAGATCCACGCCCTGATCCGGCTGGGCAACGACGACGCACTGCGCAACGCCGACCTGGGCCGGCTCGAACAGGCCCGGGAACGGGCCTCCCGGGCCGGTGCGGTCACCGCGCGGTACCAGGCGGAGGCGAGTCTGGCGCTGCACGCGATCCTGCACGGCGAGTTCGACACGGCGGGCGCCCTGATCAAACGGGTCCTGGCCGCCACCACCCGGCTGAAGCTGCTGGAGACCACCCAGTACGTGCTGCTGCTGCGCGCGGTGCTCGCCGGGCACCAGGGCCGGCGCCGCGAGATGGAGAGCGCGCTGACCGAGTTCCGCCGCTGGAGCGGTGACCAGGCGTTGCACGCACCACGGGTGCACGGGTTGGCCAGGACATTCTGCGCGCTGCTGGAGGAGGACCGGCCACGCGCCCTGGACGAACTGTCCCGGACGTTGACGGCCGAGGAGCAGAGTCCCACGGTGTTCCACCTCTCCGGACGGTACGGCCTGCATCTGCTGCTCCGGGCCATGTCCGGCGAAGTGGATCTGGCCACCATGGACGCGGTGCAGGCCGATCCGGCCAGCCGGCTGCGCTGGGACCGGCAGTTCGCCCTGTTCGCCAGGGCGGTCCTGCTCGGCCGCAGCGGCGCGGCGGACGAGGCCACCGCGACCATCAGTGAGGCGCTCCGGGTCGGCGCGCCGTACGCCACCGGGCGGCACCTGGCTTTGCGCCTGGTGTGCGAGTCCGCACTCGACAGGGGCTGGGGCAACCCGGTCGAATGGCTCCGCAGTGCCGAGGAGCACTTCCACCGCAGCGACGTACCGGCGGTGGCCAGCGCCTGCCGGGCCCTGCTCCGGCAGGCCGGGGTACGGGTGACGCAGCGCCGCAGTGGCGCCGGCGACATCCCCGCCGAACTACGGTCGGCGGGGGTCACGGTCCGGGAGTTCGAGGTGCTGCGGATGCTCATCGGGCGGTTGAGCAACCGGGAGATAGCCGGCCGGCTGCACCTGTCCCCGCGCACCGTGGAACGGCATGTCTCCAGCCTCATCATCAAGACCGGTCTGCCGAACCGGATCGCGTTGAGCGAGTTCGCCACCAAGATGGTCAGCAGCTGACAGGAGCGACCGGACTCTCCCCGACCCGCCGGCCCACGGATGCCCGTTCCGGCTCACGGGGGCGTTGTCGTCCGGCTCACGGGGGCTGTCGTCCGGCTCACGGGGGCTGTCGTCCGGCGGTCAGGCGGGCCGGGCCGCCGGACGACGGTCAGCCCAGGGTGGGATGGGCGCAGGCAACCTGGACCAGGGCGGCGCCGGATCGCCGGGACGTCACGGGAGCGCCACCGCGGGTAGCATCGACAACCGCATTCGTACCTAGCGTCGGGGGGGCAGGTATGCATGGTTGAGTTCCTTCCACTGGTCACCCGACCGGACACTGTGGTGTCCGAGCGGGCACCGGCCCGGAGCCTGCGGGTCGCCCTGGTCAACATGCCGTGGGCCAGGCTCGACGCGCCGTCGATCCAGTGTGGACTCCTACAGTCCGTGGCCCGCCGGGCCGGCCACCGGTGCGACGTGCACTACCTCAACCTCGACTTCGCCGTCGCCGTGGGACGGCAGGTGTACGAGGGCCTGTCCGAGATGCGCAGCGAACGGCTGCACCTGATCGGCGAGTGGCTGTTCTCCTTCGCCGCCTTCGGCGAGATCCTCCCCGAGGACCGGTACTACCGGGATTTCCCCGAGGTCGAGGCGGACTGGGCCAGGATCACCGGCCGGAGCCTCGACGAGCTCACCGAGCTGCGGCGCACCACGATCCCGCAGTGGCTCGACGCCTGCGCCGGGCGCATCGACTGGGGCGCGTACGACGTGGTCGGCTTCACGTCCACGTTCCTGCAGAACACCGCGTCCCTCGCCATGGGGCGGGTGCTGCGCGAGCGTCACCCGGAAGTGGTGCAGGTCTACGGGGGCGCGAACTTCGACGGTGACATGGGGGCCGAGTACGCCGGCAAGGTGCCCTGGCTCGACTACATCGTCGCCGGGGAGGGCGACGTCGCCTTCCCCCGCCTGCTCGCGGCGATCGCGGAGTCCGGCACGACGCCGGACGGCCCGCTCCGCGTCCCGGGTGTGCACACCGCCGCAGGGCCGAACCCGGACGGCGCCGACGCCCCCCGGACCACCCACCTGGACCAGCTACCGGTACCCGACTACGCGGACTACTTCGCGAGCCTGACCGCGCACGGCCGGACCAGCGTCCTCGGCTCCGCCCCGGTCAAGCTGCCGGTGGAGTTCGCCCGTGGGTGCTGGTGGGGCCAGAAGCACCACTGCACGTTCTGCGGCCTCAACGCGCTCGGCATGACGTACCGGTCGAAGAGCGCGGGCCGGGCCCTGGACGAACTGTCCACACTGCTCGACACCTACCCGTCGGTGCACAT
Source organism: Micromonospora sp. CPCC 206060 (assembly GCF_036906895.1). Lineage (NCBI taxonomy): Bacteria > Bacillati > Actinomycetota > Actinomycetes > Micromonosporales > Micromonosporaceae > Micromonospora > Micromonospora sp. CPCC 206060. Next base: position 16,814 of record NZ_JBAKHU010000052.1, on the reverse strand, counting down.
CGAGGCCGTCGACAACATCATCGACATGGGGTACCTCTCCTCGTTCTGTCAGGAACTGGCCGAACGGCGCTGGGACATCCACGTCTTCTTCGAGGTCAAGGCGAACCTGACCCGGGAGCAACTCGCGGTGCTGCGCCGGGCCGGCATCCTCTCCATCCAGCCGGGCATCGAGAGCCTCAGCACCCCGGTGCTCAAGCTGATGCGCAAGGGCGCCACCCGGCTGCTCAACATCAGGTTGCTGAAGTGGGCCCGCTACCACGGCATCCGGGTCGCCTGGAACCTGCTGACCGGCTTCCCCGGCGAGAGCGACGACGACTACCACCAGCAGGTCGCGCTGATCCCCCTGCTGCACCACCTGGAGCCCCCGGACGGGTGCAGCAGGCTGTGGCTCGAACGGTTCAGCCCGTACTTCACCGACCCCTCGTTCCCGCTCTCCGACGTGCGGCCCCGGGCCAGCTACCGGCACATCTACCCCGACTACCTGGACCACTCGCGGATCGCCTACTTCTTCGACTACACCGCCGAGGGCACCGGTAGCGATGAGGCTTACCAGGCACTCGCCACCGCCGTACGGCAGTGGCGGCGGCGGTGGACGGCCAACCGGCCGTCCCTGATCTACCAACGCCTGCCGGGGCGGCTGACGCTCGTCGACAGACGCACCGACCAGCCCCGCAAGGCCGTCCTCACCGGCTGGCAGGCCGACGCGTACGAGCGGTGCGGCGACTCGCCCCGCTCGGCGGGCCGGGTCCACGGGTCGTTGCGGGCCGACGGGCACGACGTCTCCGTCGAGCAGGTCACCCGGTTGCTGGACCGGTGCTGCCGGTCCGGGGTGATGGTCGAGGAGAACGGCCTCTACCTGTCCCTCGCGCTCCCGGAGAACCCGGGATGGTGGTGACCGCTGCCGAGCGCCGGGCCCTGGCCGGGCAGGTGGCCGCGCGGCTGGCCGGGACGCCCGGGGTGACCGACGCCTTCCTCACCGGCAGCCTCCTGGTCGGGCTGGGCAACCGCACCTCCGACGTGGACCTCTACCTGCTCGGGCCGGACATCGCGCCCGGGCGGCACCAGGTCTTCGCCGAGTCGGTACGCATCGACGTGCATCGGCAGTCGACCGCCGGGCTGGCCACCACCGTCGACCGGGTCGCCGCCGCCTCCCTGCGCAGCGACGCCGGGGCGGCCGTCGTCGCCGACCGGGACGTCGTCGCCGCGCTCCGGCTGCGGTGCGGGGAGGTCGTCGTCGACAGCGGGTACCTCGGCACCCTCCAGCGACGGCTGCGGGAGCGCGACGGGACGCTGCGCCGGCTCCTGCTCACCCGGTGGTTCGACGCGGCCCACTACGGGCAGGAGGACCTGGCCGGGCTCCTCGACGACCCGGCGGACGCGGACGCCGCGACGATGGTCGCCCGGCTGCTGCTGCGGACCGCCGGCAAGGCTGTCGCCGCCGCCTGCGACGACCTGTTCCCCGGGGAGAAGTGGGTGTGGCGGCAGCTCGACCGGTCCGCCCCGGCCGGCTTCCCGCTCGCCGACTTCCGCCGGCTGCTGCGGGTGGACCCGCTGGCCGATCCGGCGGGAACCGGCCTGACCGACGTGCGGCGGTTCGCCCAGACCTGCCTGGCGGCGGCGGCCACCCTCGGTTGGCACGGCGTACCACTGGCGTGCTGGCCACGCTGGCAGCCGGCGGACGGCAGCCTGCACCGGCCACCGGAGCTGTCCGTCCGGGCCTACGTGGACGGCGTGGTGGTCACCGCACCCGACAGCCGGCGGGTCCGGCTGAGCCACGCCGCCGCCCTGGTCTGGGCGCTGTGTGACGGGGTCGACGACCGGACCCTCCGGCAGGACACCGAACGCCTCAGCCGGACGCACCCGGTCTACCACGGCCTCGACCGGGAGCGCACCGCCGGGCTGGTGGCCGGGCTGGTCGAGGCCCGCCTCGTCGAGCGGAGACGCTGACATGAAGGTCACCTACCACCGCAGCACCTCCCTCGACCTCTACCTGGCCCTGCACCGTGAGGTACTGGGCCGGTGCTCGTGGGAGGTGAGCCTGCTGCCCCGGCCGGTCGAGCCGGTGATCGCCGCCTTCCGCGACGGGCTGCGCGGGTGGCGCGGGAACGCCACCCCGATCCCGCCGGTCGGCTTCGCCGCCACGGGCGGCCCGCAGGAACCCCTCGACGAGCCGACCCGCACGGTGCTGCGGGCGATGGCGGCGGCCCGCCCGTCCCTGCTGCCGGCGATCGACGGGTACGCGGAACACCGGGCCCGCGCCGAGGCCGAGCTCGACCGGCGGCTGTGCCTCGACCGGGTGGCCGGGCCACTGGCCGAGGCGATGGGTGTCCCCGGGACGGGCCTCGAACTCCCCCTCTACCTGGTGCCGTTCGCCCCGTACCCGCCGTCGGTGGGTTTCCTGACCGACGGCGGCCGGGTGGTGGGCGGGTACCTCGACTGCCGGCGCTACGTCGGCGCCACCCTGGCCGACGCCGCCCTGACCCAGCTGGGCTGGGCGCTGCTGCGCAACGAGCAGCACCCGGACCATCTGCTGCACCGGCTACGCGCGCTGCTCCCCGACTCCGGCCCGTACCCGGACCGGTTGCGGCTGCTGCTGACCAAGGTCCTGGTCGAGCTGACCGCCGGCCACCTGATCCGGAGCACCGATCCCACCCACCGGCCCTGCGTCGACGTGTTGGGTACCGCCTGGCGGTTCCCCCGCCTCTACGACCTCGCCCGCCGGCACTGGCTGCGCTACCTCGACGGCCTGACCGACCGGGAGGACGCTCTCGCGGCCATCGCCGGGGAGGCCGCGTCGTACGCGCCACGGTGGTACGTGGAGAACATCGACGGGGCTGCCCTGGCGGCCGACTTCTACCTGCTGGAGTGGCTGGCCGCCTCGGGTGACGCGGCGGCCCGGGCCCGGCTGGCCGAGTGGGCGCCGCAGTTGGGCGCCGACTTCGCCGCCCAGTTGGACGTCATCATCGGCACCGAGCTGGGCCACTACGAGTGTGCCCGGCGGGACACCCTCGACCCGGCGTTGGCCGGTTTCCTCGCCGAGGTGACCACCGGGGACAGCCGGGTGGGCTGGTGGCGCAGCCGGCGCGCGCTCGGCGAGGTACCCGCCCTCGACCTGGCGGTGCAGGCGTTCGCCGGTCCCGGGGTGGAGTACGGCGGGGAGGCGTGGGCGCCCATCGCGGCCATGCTGCGCCGGTACGCCGCCGGTGAACTGCCCGCCCGGGTCTTCATCGACCAGTGCTTCACCCTGCAACACAACAACGGCTGCCTCTTCGACAAGTACTTCGAGGCCGAACACCTCTGGCCGGTACTGGAGGCCCAGGCCGCCGGTGACCTGGAGCTGCTCGCCCGGCACGCCTCCGCCGAGGTCCGGGGGCGCTGGCAGCGGCACCGGCGGCAACGGGAGGCCGGCTACTCACCACGGTGGCTGGGCGGGAACCGGGCGCCGGTTGCCCCGGGGACCGAGCCGGGTGGTCCCGGGATGGTGGCGGCCGTCGGGCCACCGGTCGGGCCGCCACCGACCGGCGGACGGCTCACCATCGGCGCCGCCCCACCGGGCAGCCTGGGCTGCGGCTCCCGGGCGGAGGCGGCGGAGTACGCCCCGTCCCCGGCGGCGGTGACCGAGCCGATCCGGTCGCGTACCTGGCACTTCCGTCGGCCGTGGCCGGCGGAACCGCAGCGGTACGACCACGTCACCGCCGTCCTGCACACCAACCTGGGGCCGCTGGAGATGCACCTGTGGCCGCAGGTGGTGCCGTACACGGTGGACAACTTCGTGGCGCTGGCCCGGGGCACGCGCCCCTGGCGGGACCCGGAGACCGGGGTCCGCCGCCGGGAGCCGTTCTACGACGGCACCCGGTTCCACCGGCGGGTACCCGGGTTCGTGATCCAGGCCGGTGACCGCTCGGGCACCGGTACCGGTGGCCCTGGTTACCGCATCCCCGACGAGTTCCAGCCCGATGCCACCTTCGACCGGCCGTTCCTGGTGGCGATGGCGAACAACGGTCGGGACAGCGCCGGGTCCCGCTTCTTCATCACCCTCGCCGCCGCCCGCCACCTCGACGGCGCGTACGTGCCGTTCGGTGCGGTGGTCGACCCGGCCTCCCGGGAACTGGCCACGGCCATCGCCACCGCCCCCGACCCGGTGGTGATCGAGCGGGTGACCATCGACGCCGGCTGAACCGGCGGCGGACCGGTGTGCCGGGCCGACCGGCGTCGACTGAACCGGCAGCTCAGGCGAAGTCGTCGTGCCCGTGCCGCCGGGCCCGGCGGATCTGCACGGCGACCACGAGCGTCGCGGCACCGAGCCAGGCCGCACCGACCACCGCCTCGGCCACCACGCCGGAAGCCCACGGGTCACCGCGCAGGTGGGCGTGGATGGCGGCGAGCCCGTGCCGGCCGGGGACCACCGTCCCGATCGCGTCCAGCGCGGGGATCCGACCCGGTGGCAGGAAGGCACCGCTGCACAGCATCACGACGTAGCCCATCAGGTTGCTGACCAGCGTCTCCGCCCGCCGTCCCACCGCGAAGGCCGCCGCCGCCAAACCGGCGGCCGTCGCCGTGAACGAGATGAGCAGGTAGATGCCGGCCACCGGGAGCAGCCGCACGGCGAGCCCACCGAGCCCGGCGAGCGGGGCGACGACGGCGGCAGAGACCAGCAGGACGGCGAACCCCACCACCGGGTACGGCAGGGCACGGGCGGTGAACACCACCATCGGGGGCAGGTGGCCGGTACGCAGCCGCCAGAACGTCCCCGACTCCTTGTCCGCCACCGGCACCTGGGAGACGTAGAGGATGTTGGTCATGGCCAGCCCGAGGACCAGCCCGCCGACGAAGGCGTACTCCTGGTGCCGGGTCCCGGCGAGGACGCCGCCGAGCAGCGTGAAGAAGAGGATCTGCAACAGCATGCGCGGCAGGAGGCTGCCGGCGACCACGCTGGGCGGGTTGACGGCGTGGAACTCGCGCCAGCCGAACCGGACCGTCTCCCCCAGCCGCCACACCGCCGGCACGGCCAACCGGTCAGATGAGCTCAAGGGTCCCCTTCCGCCGTCCGGCGTCGACCGCGACACGCAGGCAGACCACCGCCAGCAGCAGGTACCCGAGGGTCAGCGCGACGGCCACCCCGAGCGGCGCGAGCCGCACCGACCCGCCGCTGACCGCCACCACGAACTCGTGCACCCACCGGAGACTGAGCAGCGCCGGTACCCAGCGCAGCCAGGCCGGCAGCGCGTCGGGTGGGATCAGCAGGCCACCGAGGATGAAGACCGGGTAGATCAGCGCACCGGACCAGGCCAGACCGTGCCGCGTCACCAGGAACAGGCAGGCCAGCAACATGCCGAGCGCGGTACCCGAGGCGACCACGACCAGCAGCGCCACCAGCAGCCACCCCGGATGCGGTACGGCGAACCGGAAGCCGAGTAGCGCCACCACCGCCGCCGAACTGGCCAGGATGCCGACCGCGCTGTAGACCGTCGCACCCAGGCTGCGGCCGAAGAGCACCAGGCTGGGTGAGTAGAGACTCGTGACACTGCGCGCCAGGGTGCCGTAGCCGCGTTCACGCCGCAGCACCCCGCCCGCCGTCCAGACGGTGGCACTCCACATCGCGGTGAGCACGACCGCCGACACGGTGACGGTTGCCTCGCCGGGGGTCAGGTCCCGGGTGCCGGCGACGACGAAGAGCAGCGCGACCGGCTGGATCACGGCGACCACGACCACCATCGGCCGGGTACGCATGCCCTGCTGCTCGGCGCGGAGCGCCATCCAGGCCACCCATCCGCCGGTCAGGAGGCGCTCGGTCATCGCCGGTCCGTTCCGGCTGCCCCAGCCGTCCTGGCCGGCTCGCCCTGCGCCAGCCGTTGCATGACGAGCGCGTAGACGTCCTCCAGCCGGACCGGGGCGACGTCCACGCCGAGCACGTCGGCGTCGGCCAGCGCGGCGCTCAACTGCTGGAACATCTCGCCACCCCAGTCGGGTACGCGCAGCCGCGCGGTCCACACCCCACCCTGGTCCTCGACGCTCTCCACCGCCATCCGGTAGGAGTCGAGCCGCGCCGGCAGCGGGCCGCGCCCCTGCAGCGTCACGGTGGCCGCGAACCCGGCCGAGCGGGCGAACTCGGCCGCCGGGGTGTCCACCATGACCCGGCCCTGCGCGACGACCAGCACCCGGTCGGCCAGGCGTTCGATGTCGAGCAGGTAGTGGCTGGTCAGCAGGATCGAGACGCCGGTACGGCGCAACGCGGCGATGGTGGTGCGCAGCCGCTCGGCCTCCACCGGGTCGAGCCCGACGGTCGGCTCGTCCAGCAGCAGCAGGCGGGGCTCCGCGACCAGGCCGAGCGCGATGTGCAGCCGCTGCCGCATGCCCTTGGAGTACGTCTCCACCGGCCGGCGGGCGGCTTCGGCGAGCCCGACCCCGGCGAGCGCGTCGTCCACCTTGGCGCGGATGGTCCGCCGCCCGACCCCGGCGAGCATGGCGAAGTACCGGAGGTTGTCCCGGCCGGACAGCGCACCGTAGAAACCCCGGTCACCGCCGAACACCACACCGGTCAGCCGACGCACCGCCCGCAGCTCGCGGCGCACGTCGTGGCCGAAGACCCGGGCCGTACCCGTGGTCGGCTCCAGCAGGGTCGCCAGGATCTTGGTCAGCGTGGTCTTGCCGGCGCCGTTGCTGCCGAGCACACCGAGGATCTGCCCCTCCGCGACCTCGAACGTGACGTCGCGCAGCGCCACCACCTCGTGCCGGCCCCGGCCGAACACCCGACCCACCCCGGTCACCTCGACCGCCGGTACGCCCATCACGCCTCCCCGTCCCGCCTGGCGTCCAGCGCCGCCCGCGCGGCCGTCAGCCGCACCACCGGCAGCCGCGCCGGCGAGCACGACAGATAGCCGACCCGGAGTTCCCGGAGCAGACGCACGGCCACCGGATCGACCGCCTGCTCGCCGCACACGCCGATCCCGATCCCGGGCTTCACCCTACGGGCGGTGTCGACCGCGTGACGGACGAGGCTGCCGACACCCTCGTCGTCCCACCGGACGGTCGGCGGATCCGTGATCAGGCCCAGATCCTGGTACCGGGGCAGGAGTTCCCGTTCGGCGTCGTCCCGGGACAGTCCCCACACCAGGGCGGTGAGGTCGTTGCTGCCGATGGAGAGGAAGTCGGCGACCCGGGCCAGCGCACCGGCGACCAGCGCGGCGCGCGGGGTCTCCACCATGGCCCCCACCGGCATCGGGTCGACCCTTCCGGCGAGCCCGAGCGAGTCGTACGCCTGCCGCAGGGCGGCGCGGACCAGGTCCAGCTCGGCCGGCACCGTCACCATCGGGACCAGCAGTTCCGGCCGGGGGTCACCGCCGTCCCGCCGGACCCGGGCGGTCGCCTCCACCAGGGCGGTCACCTGCACCGCGAGCAGAAGCGGATCGAGGGCAGCCAGTCGTACGCCGCGCACCCCGAGCATCGGGTTGCTCTCCCAGAGCCGGCGCACGGCGGCCAGCCGGACCGGATCCGGCCCGGACTCGCCCCGGCTGTCGGCCACCGCTGCGGCGACCTCCAACCCGACCAGGTCGGGTAGGAACTCGTGCCGGGGCGGGTCGAGCAGCCGGACGGTCACCGGCCGGCCGTCCATCACCCGCAGCATCGCCACGAAGTCGGCCCGCAGGATGTCCCGCAGCTCCGCCAGGGCCTCGCCGCCCGATGCGGTCCCGGCACCGGTCAGCGCGCGGGCGAGCAGTGGTTGCCGGTCACCGAGCAGCATGTGCTCGATCCTGCAGAGACCGATCCCGGTCGCCCCACCGGCCCGGCCGGCCTCGGCGTCGGCCGGGGTGTCCGCGTTCACCCGCACCGGCAGGTCCGCGTACCGGTCCGCTACCGTCAGGAGCCAGTCGACCGCCGGTGCGACGCCGTCCGCGACGGTCGCCTGGGTCGCTTCCGCGGCGCCCCGGTGGATCCGGCCGGTGTGCCCGTCGACGGTCACCCCGTCACCGGCGACGATCGGGTCCCCGGCCGCCGGACGCAGGCAGGACGCACCAGGGTCGACCCGGGCGTCGGTGAGCGCGGTGACACAGACCCGGCCCAGTCCACGGGTCACCACGGCCGCGTGGGACGTGCTCCCGCCGTGCTCGGTGACCACCGCGGCGGCGGCCAGCAGTCCGGGCAGGTCCGCTGGCCGGCTGGTGGGCAGGATGAGGACGGGGTGGGCCCCCTCGGCCCGGGCGGCGACCGCGTCCGGGGTGCTGAACACGGCGACCCCACTGACGATCCCGGGTGCGACGCCGAGCCCGTGGCACACGACGGGGAGACCGGTCACCCGCGCGACGGGGGTGAGCGCCCGACCGAGGTCCCCGTCGTCGACCAGGTCGAGGGCCTGCACATCGGTGACGGCGCCCTGCGCCGCGAGACGCGCGACGTGCGCGACGAGGGCCGCGCCCCGCAGCTCGGCCGGGGTGACCGCGATGACCTGCACGTCCGCACCGTCGACCACGAATTCGACCCGCACCGGATGGCCGGCCTGCTGGTGCGCGGCGTCCACGAGCGCGGTCAGTTGCCCGCCCCAGGGGTGCGCCGGGGCGACGGCGGCAAGGTCGTGGCCGCCGGTCAGGAGAAGCTGCGATCCCGTCGCGGCGAACCGGATCTGACCCGACAGGCCGGGCCGACCGGTGAGCGGGTCGCACGAGTACGCGAGCCCGCTGGCGGAGTCGGTGAGCAGCCTCGGTCTCCCGTCTAGGACGTGGAGACTCCGGCGAGCGGTGCGCCCGCCGGATCCCCCGTGAGGTGGTGCGTGGTGCGCTGTCCTACGTCAGCCGCGGACCGCGTCCACGTGGACGCCGAACAGGTACGTCCGGTCCTCCACCTGGAAGGCTTCCTCGTCGGTGATCGGAGTGAAGTCCAACTCGACGAGGTCGTTCTGGGTGTCCGTTGCCAGCGGACGCTCTGAGGCACGGGTAACGGTATCCATATAGGCGAGACTACATACGCTCGATGCATCCCGCGACCCCGCTCCGTGGACACCGTTCGCATTCATGGTCGACATCCGGGCTGCTCCACGCACCCGTGTGCCATTTACTGCGGGCCCGATACCCGGTCAGGATTCGAGATATCCGGCGAGATAGGTCAACGAGGCGGCGGGGTCGGCACCCGTACCGTGGGGACGGTGGAGTTCGTCGACGTAGACGGCGATGTCGGCGAGTTCCCACCACAGTGCCCAGAGAGCGAAGCCGTCCGCCGTGACCGTCCGGCCGGTAGCCCGGGTGTACCGGGCGAGGAGGTCGTCCACGTCACCGACCGGTGCACCGCCGGCCAGCCGGTCGAAGGCGGGGGTGAGCATCCACAGGTCCCGCTCCGGCGGGGCGATGCGGACCGTCTCCCAGTCGATGAGTCGCAGGCCGTGCGGGGTACGCATGAGGTTGCCGGGATGCGGCTCTCCGTGCGTGACCACCCAGTCCACCCCGGTCCGCCGTACCCGGTCGACCAGCCGGTCGAAGTCGGCGAGCAGGCGTGCCACGTATCCGGCGCGTCCGGCGAGCAGCTTCCGGGCCGGCTCGGCGTACGGCCCGCCGGTCCACTCCCGGTCGAGATCCGCCAGCGCCCCGTGCAGCCGTTCCCAACCGGGCAGCACCAGGTCGAGGCGGGGTGCGGTGGCCGCGACGACCGGGGTGGCCCGGTGCAGCCGGGCCAGCAGGTCGACCACCTCGGCCCGGTCGCCGGGCCGGTGCGGGCCGAACCGTCCGGCGGTGCCCGCCACCATCGGCGCCACCGACAGCGCGTACCGGTCGGTGAGTCGGCGCACCACCGCGCCCGTACGGGTCGGGACCGGCGCGACGACGCAGTCCAGCCCGGCGTCGGCGTGCAGCGCCAGCGCGGTACGGAACGCCCGGTCGAGCCGGTCGAACGCCCCGTTCCGCCCGGCCTCCCCAGCGCCGAGGTCGTCGACGGTGACGAACCACGCCGTGCCGGCCCCGTCGACCACCGACCAGTGGTAGCCGCCCGCCCCGACCGGGAGGTACTCCGCCGACCGGACCCGGATGGCCCAGCCCTCGTCGAGCGCCACGAACAGGTCGGTCTCCGCGAGACCCGCCGGTCTGTCCTGCATGGGCGGGCATTCTGCCCGCTTCACCACAGGTTCGCAGCTGACTATCCGGCGGCCGGCTACCGGTCTGGTCCCGCGCCACCGCCGGCAGCGGCCGGCATGCACACCCGGGTGACGATGCGCGCGGCCCGCACCGAGACGTACAGATCATGCTGCCTGCTGCCCTCGTAGCGCTTCTGACCTGGCCCGCCGATAATCGACGCATGAAAACCGGCGTGTCTCGTCGAGTTGCGGGGGCGTACCGCGTTACCGCGATATCGATGGTCGTCCTGCTGGGATTCTTGACAGCATGTAGCGGTCCGGAAAAGAAGCAGACGACGCCACCGGAAGCTTCGACACCGCCCATGCCCAGCGCAGCCCCGCCGATGACCGGCGGCATTGCCCCTTCCACCGCGGCTGTTCCCGCCACCGCCTCCAAACTTCAGTGACCCGCTGGCAAACCTCACAGTGGTCAAGAGATTCGAGGGCTACCGGGATTGTTCCTTCGGGAACTACGTCTACCGGAAGACCGAGAACAGGGGCGGCCGGCTCGTGCGCCGAGCCTCCCCGGCCGGGCAACCGGCGCCCTACCGGCACGGCAGGCGCAGGCCCTCCAGCGGATCCTTCGGCTCTGCCGGCCGCTGACGCCCGGGCGGCCAGCACACCGGGCACCCGCACGGAGTCATCGGCAGATCCGGGCGGGACTGCGTGAGCATCCACCCGCCGCACTGCTGGTGCGGTACCGGGATGATGGGGTCCAGGACCCGGGCGCAGTAGTTGCACGGGCTCTCGACGCCAGGACTGGCAGCTGACGTCGGTACCCGCCGAGGCAGTCGCGCGGTCATTTCGCCTCGCGGGTGACCGGCAGGCCCCGGGCGAGCAGCTCGGCGTACGCGTGCGCCCAGTGCCGGCCCACGCCGCGTGGACACTGCCTGCCGCCACACCCAGCCGGTGGGGCGCCGCAGACCACCGCTCAAAGTGACGGGCGCCCCCTGCTGGGGGCGACGGCGGTACCACTCTCATCGCGCGGACACAGGATGTGCACCGCCGTCGCTGCCCCGGACCGGTCGTGACGGGGACACGACCACCGATTCGGTTGCAGAGACGCTACGACCGATCACGGACAGCGACAGGGACAGTCTGTCCCCTGGTGACACCTACCAGTCGATGCCGATGGCCAGGGCCAGCTCTCGGGCATCCTCGCCCACCGTGCCCCGCCGATCCGTCAGCTCCAGCACAGCGGCCCGGGCGAACGGGTGGTGGCGCATCGTGTCGCTGCTCTCGCGCAGCGACCGGCCGAGCAGGTGCACCGCGGCGACCTCTTCCCGGCGCAGCAGGTGCGCCCGGGCGGCATCGATCAGGTGTCCGGCTCGTCGGCTGCGCGACGGGATCGCCGAGTAGTCCGCCGAGTCGGCTCGGCGAACCGCTTCGCCCGGCCGGCACAGGTCGGTCTCGACGGTGACCGCGTAGGCGGCGCAGGCGGCCGGGCCGAACATCAGCCAGGGGTGGACGTAGGTGGCGCCGAGGCGGGTGCTGGCCTTGTCGGCGGCGTCCCACGCCCGCCACGCCTCGCCGGCCCGGCCCGCCTTCGCGTGCCCGAGCGCCAGGCCCAGGTGCAACTGTCCCCATCGGGCGAGCTGGTCCGGGCCGGCCGCCGGGTCGACCAGGCCGAGGGCGTTCAAGGCTCCGGCGACCAGCGCCGCCACCGGCGGTTCGCCGACGGCGCAGGGCGGCGGTAGCGCTGTGGACCGGCTGCGCGCCGCGTTCGGCGGCCGTTCCAAGACCACCGTGGTGGAGCAGGTCACGCCGCAGACCAGCGCCGAGTGGGTCCTGGCGCGCCTGCGCCGTGGCCCGGCCTCGGCGCAGGCGCTGCTGGACCGGCCGGACTGCCCGGTCAACCAGGCCCAGCTCTACGCGCTGCTGAGCCGGCTCAAGGACGCCAAGGAGGTCACTCCGCCCGCCCAGCGTGGCGGCCCCTGGACCGTCTCGGCCTGACCGCCGCCGTGAGATCCGGCCCCACTGTGTGGTCCGCCTCTCGCGGTGGCCGCCAAGCCCCCCACCCCCCGCCCCTGCCGCACGCCACCTGCCCGGACAAGGAGACCCCACCCATGGCCAGCACCGCCCGCCGCCCCCGCCGCCGCGCCAAGCAGGCCGAGGCTGACCACGGCGCCGCACTCGCCCGCCGCACCGGCCTGGCCGCCCGCGCCGCCTGGCACCACACGGCCCGCGCTGCGGGTCGGCTGGCCCGCCGGCTGCCCAGCCCACACCGCACGCCGGGCCTGGACCTGCCCGGCCACGACAACGCCGGCCTCGCGCTGCTGCTGACCGGCCTGCTCCTCGCCGCCACCGAGTGGACCCACCCCGCCGGCCTGCCCGGCCGGCTCCTGGACATCCCCGCCGGCATCACCGGCGGGCTGCTCGGCCGGCTCGCCCCATTGCCGCTGCTGTGGCTCGCCGTGCAGGTCATGCGCCACCCGGCCGGCACCCACACCGTCCGGATCCTCGCCCAGGCCGCCGGTATCGCGCTGACCGCCGCCGGCGTGGCCGGGCTGCTCGACCTGGCCGCCACCGGCATCGGCGGTCTGCTTGGGCGGGCCACCGGAGCCGTCGACGCCGTCCTGTCCGCGTGGGGCGCGGTGCCGCTGCCGCTCGCCCTGGTCGCCGCCGGGACCACCGCCGTCACCGGCATCTCCCCGGTCACCGCGGTGACCGCCCTGGCAGCCCTCCGCCGCCGCCCGGCCCTCGCCACCCCGGCCGCCGCCGACGACTTCGACGACGACCGCTTCGACCTCGACGAGGACGACGAGGAGGAGACGGTGGACGCGCCGCCGCGCCCGACTCCGGCGGCCCGCCCGGCCACGCCCACGTCGGCCCGCCCGGCCGGCGCTGATTCCGGGGAATCACCCGGCCGGCTGCCGCCCCGGTGTCACCGGCAGCCCCGGACGGGTATCGGCTGCCGCCATTGAGCCTGCTCGCCGCCGGTGACCCGCCGCGTGCACGGACCGCCGCCACCGACGCTGCAGGGCGTGCTCGACGAGTTCAAGGTGGCCGCGACGGTGTCCGGGGCCCGCCGCAGGCCGACCGTCACCCGCTACGAGATCACCCTCGGTGCCGGCGTGAAGGTCGCCAAGGTCGAAGGGCTGGCGAAGAACTTCGCCTACGCCGTCGGAGCCGAGGTGCGGCTGCTGGCCCCGATCCCAGGCAAGTGCGCCGTCGGGGTGGAGGTGCCCAACCCCGACCGGGAGACCGTGACCCTCGGCGATGTGATCCGCTCCCGCGCCGCCCGCGACGGGCACCGTCTGCTGGTGGGCCTCGGTAAGGACATCGACGGCAGCGCGGTCACCGCGAACCTGGCGACCATGCCCCATGTCCTTATCGGAGGGGCCACCGGATCCGGCAAGTCCGGGTGCCTGAACACCCTGTTGGTGTCCCTGCTGACCCCCCCGACGAGGTGCGGCTGCTGCTGATCGACCCCAAGCGGGTCGAGCTGACCGCCTACGAGGGCATCCCCCACCTGGTCACCCCCATCGTGACCAACCCGCGTAAGGCCGCCGACGCCCTGAGCTGGGTCGTGCGGGAGTCGGACCAGCGCTACGACGACCTCGCCGCCCACGGCGTGCGCCACGTCGACGACTTCAACCGCAAGGTCCGCGCTGGCCAGATCACCACCCCGGCCAGCAGCCAGCGAGTCCTGGAGCCGTACCCGTACCTGGTGGTTGTCGACGAAGTTGGCCGACCTGATGATGGTCGCCCCCCGTGACGTCGAGGACTCCGTCGTGCGGATCACCCAGCTCGCCCGCGCCGCCGGCATCCACCTTGTCCTGGCCACCCAACGCCCCTCCGTCGACGTGGTCACCGGACTGATCAAGGCCAATGTGCCGTCCCGGCTCGCGTTCTCCACCAGCTCCCTGACCGACTCCCGGGTCATCCTCGACCAGCCCGGCGCCGAGAAACTCCTCGGCCGCGGTGACGGACTGTTCCTGCCCATCGGCGCGTCCGCCCCGACCCGCATCCAGGGAGCCTGGGTCACCGACGACGAGGTCACCGCCGTGGTCGACCACTGGCGCGGCCAGAACGCCACCCCAGCCCCGCCGGCACCGGTGGAGCCAGCCACCCCGACGGCCACCACGCCGGCCGTGGACACCGCAGTGGTCGACGACCTCAGCGACGACGACCGCGCCCTGCTGCGCGAGGCCGCCGAGCTGGTCGTCACTAGCCAGTTCGGGTCGACCTCGATGCTGCAACGCAAGCTGCGCATCGGCTTCGCCAAGGCTGGCCGGCTCATGGACACCCTCGCCGACCTGCGCGTCGTCGGCCCCTCCGAGGGATCCAAGGCCCGCGAGGTCCTGGTACGCCCCGACGAACTGCCCGACCTGCTCACCGCCCTCGGCGGCGACTCCCCCACCAACCCCGACGCCACCGTGCTGCCGTTCCCCCACAGCGGCACCCGCCGCTGAAACCGACAAGGAGACCCGCATGACGATCACCACGACCACCACCGCGCCGGTCACCATCCCCGTACGGATCAAGCTGCTCGACACCGACGCCGCCGACCAGCCCCGCGTCAGCGAGATGGTCGTCACCGGCTGGCCGGTCGCGCCCGGCCTGGCCGTGCACGTCACCGTCGACGACGGCGGACAGCGCCTGGACGGCCGCTACAGCCTCGTTCACCTGGCCAGCGGCCTGACCATCACCCAGCGGCTGTGCGCCCGCCACGTCGACCGGGCCGCCGCAGCGGCGATCGCCACCGGCATCGACTGGACCGAGGACTCCCCACAGGTTCTCGCCGACCCTCGCGTCAACGCGCTCCGCCCCGGTTCCGTCGCCTGGGACTGGTGCGGCTACGACGACTTCTGCCGCCCGCAGACGTACCCGCGCCCCGACTCCCCGACCTACGCCCCGACCAGCCGCTAACGCCGCCGGGCGGCCCCCACGCCCTGAGAAGCCGGGGCCGCCCGCCAACTCCCCATCCACACTCAGACGACAGGAGTCACCACCATGGTGCCCGATCCGGCCTATCTCGGCGCGACGTACGCCGGCGACCGTGACCCACACGGCCCACGCCGCCACTTCACCATCCCGACCGCCGGTGCGTACGCGGTGCTGGTGGACGTCTCCCCCAGCATCACCGACAGCACCTCCCACTGCACCGGCTGCGGCACGACCGACAGCGACTTCTCCCACCTGGAGATCCTCGCCCGCGCCGGCGCCCACGCCGCCGCCTGCGGCCGGGGCACCGCCACCACCGCCCTCGACGCCGAGGTGGCCACCGTCCGCGCCGAACTGGCCCGCATCGACCCCAAGACGTCCGGCTACCTGCAGATCGCCGGGGTGCTGCTCGGCGCCGGCCTGGCCGTGCTCGGCAGCGCCGGAGCCGGCGGACACCTCCCCCCGACCGCGCTCGCGGCCGGCGCGGCCACCGCCGCAGTGGTGCTCGCCGCAGTGGTCCTGCTGCTGCTGGCCTCCCGCCCGCGCCTGGGCGGGGACTTCGGGTTCGTCGCCTACGCCGACACCGACACCGCCCAGGACGTCCTGGCCCGCATCGTCGGCGCCGACACCGACCCGGCCGCCCAGACGACCCCCCTGGCACGCGCCCGCGAGTTGTGGTGGCTCTCCCACGCCGTACGGGCCAAGTACACCGCCATCTCCCGCGCCGTGCCGCTGCTACTCGCCGGGTACGCCGGCGCCGCCACCACCGCAGCCCTGGCGATCTGGGCCCGGTGACCGCGATGACCGTGACCACCACCCTCGTCGTACAAGACCGCGTCGACGCCTACGACCTGTTCGCCCACGCCCGCACCACGCTCGGCCTGCCCCTGGACGGCCGATGGCACCTGACCGACCACGGCCGCGTCCACATGCTGCAAACCCTGCCCGGCCAGGGCGCACCGGCCCTGGCCAGCGTGCACTTCCCCGTCGACGGCAGCCGGCACCCCGGCGAGCCCGACGCCGGCATCCCCGGCGGCTACGCCCTGCTCGCCTTCACCACCGACGGCGGCGACACCAACAGGACCCAACGCCGGCACCGCGACCTCGCCGGCCGGGCCGGCGCGTGGCTCACCAACCGAGGGCTGCGCTGGACCTGCTCGCACGCCGACGGACCCTTCAGGGGGTTTCCTAACGCTCGTGTCACCGGGGATCATTTAGTTGATCTCTGATTGAGGGATGGCCTTGGGTCCGGTTCGGCCGGGATGATGTCCGTCTGTAGACTGGGCTTCCGGAGAATTTCTCTGATCTGGTTGAGCATTGGACGCTGCTGGAGTCGGAGACCGACCTGCTGGCGACGAAGCGTGGCGCGACCCGGCGGCTCTGAGGGGGGTCAGGATGATCGCTGGTGAGTCGATCGCCTCTGGACACTTATGGCCTCGTCGAGCACTGGACGCTGCTGCCGGATCGGCTGGATCTGGTGGTGTGTCTGCACGAGGCGTCGCGGCTGGTCTTGTTCGCCCGTGCCGCGCGCCTGGATGTGTGGTGGCTCACGTGTGGGTGGGGATGGCTCGTGTCACCGATTTCGACTACCGTCACTTTGCGGTGCTGGATGCCTGGCTCTCGGTGATCGACATCTTGGGTGGCGGTGGAGGGCGTCGGTCGGGTTGCAGGGCGAGGAGTTGGGGCCTCGGCCGCCGGGTGAGGGACAGTGCCGAGGTCATCGCCGACGAGATGGTCGGTGGCTGGGGTGGCGGTCAGCGCGGCTGACTGATTCGCACTGGGTGCCCCTGATTGGGGGCAGGGAAGGAGCGTTGCGCGTTGGCCGCCGCCGCCG
>NZ_JBAKHU010000051.1:0-45517 GCF_036906895.1 Micromonospora sp. CPCC 206060 | reverse complement strand
CCGCAACACCGCGTTTTCCCGCCGCAACACCGCGTTTTCCCGCCGCAACCCGGCGTTTTCCCGCCGCAACCCGGCGTTGTCCCGCTCCAACTCAAGAACCCGGGCCTCCAACCGGGCAAGCCGCTCAAGCAGCTCCACGATGGACGGCGTTCCGGACACCCAACCATGATCCAACCCGAACGACCCAGGTCAAGCCGACCCGCCGACGAGCACCTGACCAGTCACGCCAGAAGAAGACACGCATGACGGGACCTGCCTCTCACGGAAGGTGATCTCAGATGGGGGTGGGATGCCACCCGTCCGCCGCGAACGGGCACCACCCCACCCCCGCCCCACCACCGCCACTCCGGTTAGCAGCACAGCAGCAGGGCAGCCCAAAAACCCCAGGTCAATCAGGGTTTCCACAGTGGGCTGTGAGGGCAGTCAAGCACTCAGCAAGGTGAAATGCAATGTCTCACAGAAGGCGGATAACATGACCTGTAGAGATCAATACTTCCACTGAGTAGCGTGTCTATTGTTTCTGAGACATTGTGAGGGTCTAATTGAAACAGCGGCACGTCGCAAGTAATCCAACGACCGGAGGCGGGAATTGTCACAAGTAGTAACCGGATCGACGATGCTGCGGCGTCAGATCGGTCGTAAGTTCGAAGCCCTGCGCAAGGCAGCCGGCCTCACCATGGAGCAGGCGTGCGAACGCCTCGACCGGGCCAGGGCGACCCTGCACCGGATCGAGAGCGGCGCCGAGAACGTCCGGTACCGGCAGGCCGATGTTGAGCAGATGCTCAGGCTCTACGGCGCCTCAGCCGAGGACAGCGAACTCCTGCTCGCCATGACCGCCGCCACCCGGGAGAACAAGAACTGGTGGCACGACTACATCGGCTCGGGGCTCCCGCGCTGGTTTCAGCTCTACATCGGACTGGAAGCCTCAGCCGCTACCATCCGTCAGTACCAGGTCGAGCTGATTCCCGGCTTGCTCCAGACCCGCGCCTACACCGAGCAGCTATTTCGGATGCCCGGTGGTGCCATCGACGCGAACGACGACACCGAGCGCCAGCGAGCCGTGCAGTTGCGGATCGAGCGTCAGGCGCTGCTCACCCGCTTTGCGGCACCGCAACTCAGCGTGATAATCAACGAGGGAGTACTACGCCGGCAGGTGGGCAACGAGGCGGTCATGGCCGAGCAGCTCAGTCAGCTCGTGAAGGCCGCCGAGTTACCGAACGTGACCGTCAGAGTGCTGCCATTTTCTGCCGGACTGCACGCCGGAGCGATGGCCGGCGCCTTCTCGATCCTGGATTTTCCTCACGGACGCAACGACGAGGAGGTGGAGCCACCCGTGACCTACCTGGAGGCAGCCACCGGAGCCATCTACCTCGACAAGCCGCACGAGACGAGCGCCTACAACGCCATCTGGGCCGACATGGCGGCTCGCGCCCTCAACGACTCCCGGTCCATCACCCTGATCCAGCACATTGCAGAGGAGTACTCCCGTGCCTGACCTGACCGGCGCCCGCTGGCGCAAGTCCACCCGCAGCAACAACGGTGGCGAGTGCGTCGAGGTGGCCGACAACCTGCCCGGCGTCGTCGGCCTCCGGGACAGCAAGGACCCGACCGGCCCGACCCTGACCGTCTCCCCCACCACCTGGCGCACCTTCGTCGACGGCGTGAAGAGCAGCGCATTCGCTCGTTAATCCTGCAAGTTGAGGTGGACGCCACCGGTTACCCGACCTGGTTGGCGTCCACTTTTAGAACATGGCGTGATCGTCGGGGTATGTGCCCGCCACCTTACTTCCGATAGTGTTCGTCCAGCCACGCAGAGGGAGCAACCCTGGCCCCGCGCTGCGTCCGGCACCCTCGCCCCTCCACGAGGAAGGACGACATGGCCAGCATCGAGGACGTCAAAGCCGCACTCTTTCAGATCGCCGAGCAGGCCAACACCACGGTCCACCAGATCCAAGCCAGCCTCGAAAGCACGGAGCGGATGCTGATGCAGCTCCGTGCCATTGCCGCCGGCACCGGCCACCCCGCGATCGCTGAAGCCATCGCCCGTGCAGAGCAGAGCAAGCAGCGGCTGATGGAGGCCGCGACGCTCGCGCAGGGCAGCGCGGCGGCCACTCGTCAGTACATCAGCGTCCTCGGCTGATCCCGGCAATGAGCATCGAAGAGGTCAAAACCAACCTCGGGTTGGGTAGTCGGGCGTTGGACGAGGCACGCACCACCATCCAGCGTGCTGGCATGGAGCTAGCCGATGCGACCGCCTTGGCCCTGTCGGCGCTCCAGGGCACCTCACATCCTGATGCCGAGAAAGCGCGTGCAGTGCTGGCGAGCGCAGCCAAAGAAGTCGAACTGACGGCCCGGCGGGTCAATGTCGCAAAGGAGCACGCCGAGCGCTATCTGAAGGCCCTGGGATGACGATTCTCCTGGGAGAGGTGATTGGGCAGCTCCGTGCAGCAGTGGAACGTCTGGATGCCGCTTCCATCACTGCACGTCGCTCCCAGGAGGACGTGGAGCATGCCTACCGGCTATACGTCGCATCCGCAGGAAGCAGCAGCAAGCCGGATATCCGGGCAGCCATCAGCGAGAGTCGCACCGCAGCCGAAAAGGCCAGCAAAGTCGCTCGGCTAGCCAGTGTCGCCGCCACGCATCTCGCCGCCTACACGAACACGATCGCCCCTGGATCGATGCAGCCAAGTAAGGCAACAGATTCGGGGACACGCTCCGGTGAGGAAATAGCAAACGAGGCGGAGAGCAGAGGAAGCAAGGCCGAGGCATTTCTGCGGCGACACGTCAAGAAGGCCGACGAGACTGAGGGTAACCTGCAAAATGCGGAAAAATCGGCAACCGCAGGTTTCAAACAGCTCGCCCAAGAACTCAAGGGCGGTGCTGGCGGGACAGGCAGCACGACATCGACAGCACAGCCGAAGCCTGTTACACCGGCTGGTCAACCAGTGGTGGAGCACCCTGTCACGGCAGTAATCATGGCAACAGGTGCCGCCATCGTGGGCATCAAGGGACTGTGGAACGCGATCAAGAAACGCCAGGAAGGGAAACGCCGTGGCAGTCAACCGTGAAATGGTGGACTACATCCGCACGATGCTCAAAGGTGAGCACGCGGAAAACGACCGTCTGGAATCACTTCTGGACGAGCGCGGGTGGGACGGTTTCCCGACTCTACTCGGAGCGGTTTTCTATTTCGCTGTCAATCGGCGTTTCAGCGAGAGTGCAACTGCTGCCGAAATCATGTGGTTCGTCACGGAGATGCGGGCCAGTGCCCCTGCCGGCGGGTCCGAGACCGACGCTAACAGCGCCGAAAAGCTCATCCGTGCGGCGCTTGACCCGAGCATCGAGGCCGACGTTGAGCCGCAGATGGCCGGACGCATTCAGGGCATGGTGATTCTTCACATCCTCGGCGGAGGTAACGTCTCCGATGAGGAGCTTGATGCCCTGCTCGATGAGGCGTTCGGCCTCGCCCAGCGGCTGTAGCACGGCCTACGACAACTCGGGTACCCCACGGAGCAGGGACAACGCGTCCGGTCGGAGCTGAGGGCACCGCGTCGCTTTCGTCAAAGGGCGTGGCGGGTGGCGGCCACCTCGGCTGCCGCGTCGGCCAGCACCGCCGCCGGGGCACTGGCCGCCACCAGGTCCGCGCTGACCACCCGGAGCTGGTCGGGCAGGGTCAGGTCGTTGTCGAGCCGGGGTACCGTCCGGCGGGGCTGACCCTCGGCGTCGGCGGCCCGGTTGGCGATCTCCTGTACCAGCCGGTGCACCAGCGCGGCCCGGGAGGCGTTGCCTGTGGTGGCTGTGGCCCCCCAGCGTGGTCCCTGCCAGTGCCCCACCTGCCGGACGAGCAGGTCCACCGCGCGGGTCAGTTCGTCGACGCTCACCGGCCCGAGTCTACGAACCCGGTCAGCTCAGCCGCTCGATGACCATCGCCATGCCCTGGCCGCCGCCGACGCACATGGTCTCCAGACCGATCGTCTTGTCGTGCCAGTCGAGGGCGTTGATCAGGGTGCCGGTGATCCGGGCACCGGTCATGCCGAACGGGTGGCCGACGGCGATCGCGCCGCCCATCACGTTCAGCTTCTCCAGCGGGATGCCGAGCTGCCGGTACGACGGGATCACCTGGGCGGCGAACGCCTCGTTGATCTCCACCAGGTCGACGTCGTCGATGGTCATGCCGGCCCGCTTCAGCGCCTGCCGGGACGCCTCGACCGGGCCGAGCCCCATGATCTCCGGGGAGAGGGCGCTGACCCCGGTGGAGACGATCCGGGCCAGCGGGGTGATGCCCAGGTCCCGGGCCCGCTGCTCGCTCATCACGACCACGGCGGCGGCCCCGTCGTTGAGCGGGCAGCAGTTGCCGGCGGTGATCCGGCCGTCGGGGCGGAAGACCGGCTTCAACCCGGCCACACCCTCCATGGTCACCCCGGGGCGGGGCCCGTCGTCGGTGCTGACCACCGTGCCGTCCGGGGTGGTGACCGGGGTTATCTCCCGGCCCCAGAAGCCGTCGGCGATCGCCTTCTCGGCGAGGTTCTGGCTGCGTACCCCGAACTCGTCCATGTCGGCGCGGGTGACGTCGTACGCCTGGGCGAGGTTCTCGGCGGTCTGCCCCATGGTCAGGTAGATGTCCGGCAGTTCGCCGGCCTCGCGCGGGTCGGTCCAGACCGGTGCGCCGGCCTGGGTCCGCTGTGCCGAGCGCGTCCGGGCGGCGTCGAAGCGCGGGTTCTCCCAGCCGCCGCCGACCAGGGCCTGCGCCTCGGGCGGTAGGGCGTCGGAGTTGCCCCGGGCGTACCGGGAGACGCACTCGACCCCGGCGGAGACGAAGGTGTCGCCCTCACCGGCGGCGATGGCGTGGAACGCCATCCGGGTGGTCTGCAACGAGGAGGCGCAGTACCGGGTGAGGGTGGCGCCGGGCAGGGTGTCCAGGCCGAGCAGGGTGGCGACCACCCGGGCCATGTTGAAGCCCTGTTCGCCGCCGGGCAGGCCGCACCCCAGGTAGAGGTCGTCGATCTCGGTCCGGTCGAGCTGGGGGAGCTTGTCCAGGGCGGCCTGGACGATGGTGGCCGCGAGATCGTCCGGGCGGACGTCGCGGAGGGAGCCCTTGCCGGCCCGGCCGATAGGGGACCGGGCGGTGGCGACGATGACGGCGGTGCGGGACGGATCAGTCGGCATGAGCCAACGTTAACTCGTGAGTAACTTAGCTGGGTAGAGGGCTTGGGGCTACCACGGGACGTAGCGACGCTGTGGCATGATGTGCCCTCCCTCCGCCCCTCGTGGATCCCTTCGGAGACCTCCGTCATGACAGACCGTCTTGCGCTGCTGATCGGTGTCCCGGGCTGCGAGAACTCGCCGTTGGAGGTGATCCCGGAGTCGGTGGTCCGGGCCGATGTCACCCGGATGCGCGACGTGCTCCTCGACTCCGGCTACGCGGTGACCGTGCTCGGTGCGGCACCCGAGGCGGAGGCCGGGGAGACGGCTATCCGACAGCCCGCCTCCCGGGGGCTGATCATCGGGCAGATCAAGGAGGCGTGCCGGGGCGTACCGGTGGGCGGCACGGTGCTGGTCTACTTCTCCGGGCACGGGGTCAACCTCGACGGCAAGGACTGGCTGATTCCGACCGACGGCCACTGGCTGACCGCGGATGAGGAGTTCGACCCGGACACCCTGGTGCCATTGGACCCCGCGAGATATCTGGACCGCTGCCCGGCCCGACTCGTGCTCTTCGTCGTCGACGCGTGCCGGGACGGTGGCGGCGAGTTCGGTGGACAGGCCCTGGCCGCCACCCGTGCCCCGGTCGCCGCCCGCCCCGCCAACGGCGTCTTCGCCCTGCTGGCCGGCTGTTCCCCCCACGAGGTCTGCCGGTACGACGAGCAGGGCAGCTTCTTCACCCAGACCCTCGCCGACATCCTGGACAAGCGGCACCCGGCACAGACGGTGAACGCCGTCTTCGCGCACGTCAAGCAGCGGATGCTGCGTCGCTCCCGGCGCTCGGACGGCCCGCACCAGGAACCCCAGCTCAGCATCGCGCTCTCCGACGCGGATCAGGACACCCCGGCCGGGTTGCCGATCTGCGCGGGCGAGCAGGTCTTCGAGGCCTGGCAGGAGGCGGTCCGGCAGTCACCGCTGTGGCAGCTCTGCACGGATGTGCCGGCCGACCGGGTCGAACATCTCCGCGAGGGGCTGGCCGAGCTGGTCGAGGAGTACGCCCGGCAGTGGCGGGACGCCCAGGAACTGCTGACCAGCCGCAGCGGGCTCACCGACCCGTGGACCGACCACGACTATCCGGTACGGGTGACCGGCCGGCTCGCCCAGCTGCTCGATGTCGACGGGGACACTCCGCCGAGGCTCTCCCCAGCCGAGGCCGGTCTGCTGGTGGCCGCTCCCTTCCTGCGCGAGGCGGTACTCGCCGAAGGGCTGGCCGAAGCGGCCATGTCCGCCCCGACCGACTTCCGGCGTACCCACGCCCCCGGCCCCCGGTCGGACCTGGAGATCACCCACTCGATCCACCAGCACATGTGCCACCGGGCCGAAGGGCTGGCCGCCCGGGGCCGGACCGCCGAGCGGGACGCGCTGGCCATGTGGCTGGTGCACCGCTGGGTGACCGGCCGGCAGGACCTCTGGGACAGCTCGCGGACCGCCGAACTGTGCCGGCGGCTGGCCGCCCGCCTGCTCGACGAGCCGGCCGACGGCTCCGGACCGTGGACCACCGAACTGTCCGGGGTGCTCGCCGGCCTGGTCCCCTGCCTCGGCACCGCGATCTCCACGCTGAGCGGTGACGAGCTGACCGGGTGTGCCGTACCGCAGTTCCGGAGCCCGGCCCTGGGTGGCGTGCTCTCGCTGGCCGGGGTGCTCGCGGTGGACGTCCGTCGGCTCGACCCGGTGGTCGCCGACCACGTCGGCATCCGGGACGCGCTGGACCTCGACGAACTCCGGACGAACCTGAGCCGGCTGTACTGGGAGGGGGCGGCCGGGCCCAGCGGCCGGGGCCTGGACCTGCGGACGGTCTGTACCCATCCGGCCGTGCACCGGGCCCTGCTGGAGGTGGCCGAGCGGGCCGAGCAGAGTCGGGCGGCGGCGGTCCGGCTGGCCAGCCGACCCGGTGTGGATGCCAGGCTGTTCGCGGCGTTTCCGGTCGTGGTCACCGCAGAGGGCATCACCCCGGCGGGTACCGGGGTACGCAACGAACGCCGCTACGAAAAGGAGCTGCCGCGCTTCCGGCTCTCCGACGACAAGATCAAAGAACTGCTGATGGGCCGGCAGCTCTACGGCGACCCCGCGTTGGCGCTGCGCGAGTTGTACCAGAACGCGCTGGACGCCTGCCGGTACCGGCAGATGCGTCGGCGGTACCTGCTGGCGAAGGGTGTACCGGCGCCGGAGTGGCACGGTCGGATCATCTTCACCCAGGGCGTGGAGGACGGCCAGCCGTTCATCGAGTGCACGGACAACGGCGTCGGGATGGACGCCGACACGTTGAAGAACACCTTCGCCCAGGCCGGCCAGCGGTTCGTGCACCGTGACGCGTTCCGCCGGGAGCAGGCCCGCTGGCAGCGGGTCGACCCCGAACTGCGGCTGATCCCGAACAGCCAGTTCGGCATCGGGGTGTTCAGCTACTTCATGCTCGCCGACGAGATCTCCATCCGGACCCGGGCCACCAACGAGTACGCCGAAGCGGTCGGGGACACCCTGCGGATCGACATCAGCAGCAGCGGCAGCCTGTTCCGGATCCGGCGGGACCACGGCGTGCCGGACGGCGGGACCAGCGTCCGGCTGCTGCTGACCGGCGAGGAGAAGGTCTCGGTCCGGCGTACCCTCGACGAGCTGATCCTGCTGCCCGAGTTCGACCTGGAGATCCGCGAGGAGGGCCGGCAGCCGGAGCGTTGGCCGGCCGGCGAGCTGCGCTACATCGGCGGCGACGCCCTGCCGGTGCGGGTCACCGACCGGGTCTGGTGGGTGGCCGGCAGGGGCGGCCTGACCGCCGACGGCATCCAGACGGACGAGACCGGTCACGGTTACGTGGTGGACCTGCGGGACCGGCAACGCCCCCGGTTCACGGTGGACCGCAGGACGCTGCGCGACTGGGACCGTGACTGGGTCGCCGGGGCGCTGGACGAGGGACTGCCCCACCTGGTCGGCTGGCCCGGCCTCACCCTGCGCTGGCTCTGGACGGTGGCCGAGTCGAAGCCGGAGGTCGCTCAGCAGGTCTACGACTACCTGGTGGCGCACGGTGTCACCGTCCCGATGGGTGGCGAACTGAGCACCGACGAGGTCGATCCGGCCCAGGTCGGCTGTTTTCCCGGCGACGATTCGCTGCTGACGGCGCCGGAGAGCTTGTCATCACACTACGCACCCTGGCTCTGGGCTTGGCGGCGTGCCGCCTGGTCGATGCCCCCGCAGTTCGATGACTGGGCACTCCAGCCGATCTGTGTGGACGGCCATCCGGTCCCCGACGCCCTCGACGGGTTCCTGCTGAGCCAGTTCCTGCAGAGCGATCAGAACGTGGTCAGTGTCCGATCGTTTGTCGGGATCGTCGCGGACAGCGGCTGGCGGCCCGCACAGGTGTACCGCCGGATGCGCCGGTTCGTGATCGCCGGGCTGGACCTGCGGGCATTGCGGACCGCGTTGCGGGTGGACCTCGACCGCGTGCCTTCGGCGCTGCTGGCGGCGGTGCTCTCGGCTCTCAACACAACCGTCGAGCCGGATCCACCGGTTGCGGTGCTCCTGGTGCGCGCCTCCATCCGGGAGTCGCTCAGCATCCGCGAGGTGCTTGACCAGCTCCGTCCCTGGTTGCCGCCGGACAACCCGATCGCGTTGCTCGATTCGGCGGAGTTGGCCGACGACGTCTGTACCTCCGCCGATCTCGCGTTGCTCTCCCGGGACCTGGACGGGAAAGCACCCTGGATCCCGCTCCAGGTGCCGCTGGCGCACCTGAGCCGGGCGGCGAACAACAACCGGGTGTCAGTGGACGAGGTGTGGGAGTCGCTGCTCCGCTGGGCTCCGTTGGGCTACCAGCTACCGGACCGGAAGGCGACCGCCCTGTCGTTGAGCAAGCTCGAACAGGAGATTCTGCGGGGCATCGCGGGGCAGGGACCGGCGCGGCTCAGCCGCTGGTGGCTGCACAACTTCGCGGGCCCGGACCGGAGCATCCGGACGATCTTCGACCAGTTGAGCCGGCTGGTCGCGCAGGGTCTGGTCGACCTGCCTGCGGTCGGCACCGTGCCGGACCTGGTACCGGACGCGACGGACCGCGCGTTCGTCGGCCGGCGCGGCTTCGGCCGCGAGGACAACTGGCAGACCACGGCGAGGATCATCGCGGCGCTGATCGCGCCCGGGCCGGCCTGGGCCGGGACCGGACGGCCCGGTCAGCCCGCGCTGATTGCCGCGCTGGCGCGCAGCACCGGGCCGCTCACCGCGCCGCAGTTGTTCGCGCTCGCTGAGAGCAGCAGCCTGCCACCGGCTGCCTGCATGGCGGAACTGCGACGGCACGGCCTGGTCGACGAGGTGGACCCGCTCGCCACCGCCCTGGTCGAGGCGTCGGCGGAGG
Source organism: Micromonospora sp. CPCC 206060 (assembly GCF_036906895.1). Classification (NCBI taxonomy): domain Bacteria; kingdom Bacillati; phylum Actinomycetota; class Actinomycetes; order Micromonosporales; family Micromonosporaceae; genus Micromonospora; species Micromonospora sp. CPCC 206060. Next base: position 35,982 of record NZ_JBAKHU010000051.1, on the reverse strand, counting down.
ATTGCCCGACGGAGTGGGACGTCATACTGCTCTGTGTCGAGCAGGGCCACGACATCGTCTGGCGTACCCGGTTGGCGCCGGCCTGGGTGGTCAGGCACGCCTTCCAGTCCGGCAGCACGATCGCCAACACCATGCAGATGGCGGCCTGCTACCGGTCGCTCGGTGCCCCGGTGCTGGAACTGCCGGCGGATCTGCCCGACGCGTGTGCCGGATTGCGGCCGGATGCCGTGGATCTCGCACTCCTGCCGGAGGCCGACGATAGGGACGAGCCGGTCTCCGCCGTCACTGCCCTGCACCTGGTACGGGAGGCCGGACGGCTCGGGCTGACCCCGCCCGAGGCACAGCAGCGGCTGGACCGGTACGCCCCGCTGGGGCTGACCTTCGACTACGATCCGGCTGCCGTCCCGGACGGGGTGGTGCGCTGGCAGGACCTGATCCTGCTCTCCGCCCACTTCGACGGGTACGAGCCGACGGTCGGCCCGGTTGTCCCCGACGCGCACATCGAGCGCTGCGCCGACCTGACCGGGGAGACTCCGGCCTGGGTACGCACCCGGTTGCGCCACTACGCGCCCATGTTCGACCTCACCGTGCCCCCCGAGGAGGACCCGGTTGACTGACCAGCCGACCGTCGTCACGCCGCACAGCGGCATCAGCTACACCGAGCAGGGATTCGGCCTGCTGGCCGGGTTCGACGTGGTCCTGCGGGAGAAGGGCCTGGACATCACCGGGGTCTGCCCGGCCTGCCGGGGACGGACGGTGAGCAGCCACGAGATCGGCAGCCCGCACGGCTACAAGGGCATCTTCCCGAGACGGCGGGCCGGCTCGGCACCGAAACCGCCGGCCGGGCCGGTCACGGTGATCTGCGCCTGCGGTTTCCCGCACGCCGAGCGCCCGGCCGAGTCCGGTGAGTCCGGCTGCGGGGCGTACTGGAAGGTGACCCTGCCGTGAGTATCGCCGAGAAACGGTGGGCGCAACTGGCCCAGGAGACCCAGTTCCATCAGCTCGACTCGCTCCGCCGGCAGGCCGAGGGGTGGCGGACCGGGCTCGCCGGCCTGACCGCCCTGCTCGGCGCGGTGCTGATCGTCAAGGGCCGCAGCGACATCTCGAATCTGGCCCCCGGGGTCCGGTACCCGGTCGTGGTGCTGCTGGCGGTGGCCTTCATCCTGCTGGTCACCGCGTCCCTGCTGGCGCTGCGGGCGGCCTCCGGCTGGCCGGACGACGAGATCTATCTGACCGGTGAGTCGCTGCGGGCCTGGCACGCCGAGGAGAGCGACCGGATCCGCACCGGCATCCGGCGGGCCGCCCGGCTGATGGTCGCCGGCCTGGTGGTCCTCGCCGTCGCGGTCGGGCTGACCTGGCTCGGTCCGGGGGAGAGCCGGGCGCCGCTGGTGTCGGTGGAGACGGCCGCCGGGCCGGTCTGCGGCGAGTTGGTCGGGGTGCGGGACGGTCACCTGATCGTGGGCCCGGTCAAGGAGGCGGCGGGAGCTCAGCCCGACCGGCCGGTACCCCGGCTCATCTCGTTGCCGCAGGTGACCCGGCTGACCGTGGTGAAGAGCTGCTGACCGGCCCGGCGACCCGGGACGGTCAGCGGCGGGCGGCGGCTGCTGCTGCGGCGGCCACCGCCGGCAACAGCGCGTGCGCCCAGACCCGGTAGCCGTCCGCCGACGGGTGGAAGCCGTCGTGGCAGAGCGTGCCGGCATCGGCCCGGAACACCGGCCCGGTCTCGGCGCCGAGGTCCACCACCGCCCCGCCGGCCTCCAGTACCGCGTTGGCCTGGGCCTGCGCGGTCCGCCGGCCCAACCAGCCGACGACCTGCCGCAGCGGTGGTGCGATCGCCCGGACCGCACCCAGGTCGGGGCAGGTGCCGACGACCACCTCCACGCCCGCGTCACGCAGCCGGCGTACTGCGGCACCGAGGTAGGCGGCCGACTCGCTGGCCCGGCGGGCCGAGGTCGCGTCGTTGGCGCCGATCAGGATCACCGCCACGTCCGGCCGCTCGCCGAGCAGTGCCCGGGCCACCTGGGTGGCCAGGTCGGTCGACCGGGAACCGGAGACGCCCACGCTGCTCAGGCGTACCTGCCGGTCACCGGTCGGACCCTGCTCCTCGGCGAGCAGCCGGGCCAGCTGGCCGCCGATCGTGTCGCCCACCCGGTCCACGCCCACCCCGAGGGCCGACGAGTCACCGAGCAGGACCAGACGCAGCGGGGTGGCACCGGCCCGCCCGACGGTGGAGCGCAGGGCCAGCCCCAGTTCGGGCTGCGCGTACCGCCGGGTACGCGCGACGAACGCCTCCCCAGCGAGGACCGCCGCACCGCCGACCGTGCCGGCGATCAGCGTGAGGGCCGCCGCCCGACCCACCCGGGCCGCACGCCCGCTGCCGCGTTCGCTCATGCTCGTCCCTCCACTGCGGGTGCCTCGGTGGCCGTGTCCGGAGCCGGGGGCGCCGGGGTGTCCGTCGGGGCCCCCGCCTCGGGCGGATGCGGCGCCGATCCGGCCCCGAACAGGGCCCGTCGGCGGCGCAACTGCGCCCACCGGCCGGCCGGTCCCCGCTCCCGGCCACTGACCCGGGTGCCGCTGACCTCCGTCCCGGCGTGCCGCGCCGCCTCCTGCGCGGCCTCCGGCAGTGACCGTACGCCTTCGTGCCGGCCGAGGGCACCCCTGCGTTCCGGGGCGGAGCCGAGCGCGGAGAGCACCGTCGGCAGCAGGGCGGCCGCAGCGACCGCGTACCCCTCGGCGGACGGATGGAACCGGTCCCAGGCGAACATCCGGCCCGGCTCGGCGGCGAACCGGGGGCCGAGCAGGTCACCGAGGGAGACGCTCCAGCCGCCTGCCTCGACCACCGCCACGGTCTGCGCCGCCGCCAACTGCCGGCCCCACCGCCGGGCGACCCAGCGCAGCGGCGGCTTGATCGGCTGGATGGCGCCCAGGTCGGGGCAGGTGCCGACGACCACCTCGGCGCCGGCCGCGCGCAAGTCACGGACCGCGTCGGCCAGGTAGCGCACCGCCACCCACGGCGGGGTGCGGTTGGTGACGTCGTTACCGCCGATGAGGATGACCGCGATGTCCGGCTGCACCTCCAGCGCGGCCTCCACCTGGTGCGGCAGCCCGCTGGAGAGGCAGCCCACCACGGCGAACCGGCGCAGCTTCACCGGCCGGCGCAGCCGCCGGGACAGACCGGTGGCGAGCAGCGCGGCCAGGGTCTCCCGGGGGCGGTGCACGCCGTAACCGGCCGCCGAGGAATCACCGAGCACCACCAGGGTCAACGGTTTCCCGGGGAACTTGGGGCCGTAGAGGCCGTCACAGCGCGGTGGGGGCGCCTCCGCCATCGGGATGGTCCGGCGGGCCTGGCGGGCCTGCCCGAGCAGAACCCCGGTCGTGACGGCGGCGGTCAGCGCCGCCCCACCCGTGCCGAGGGCGGCCATCCGGGCCAACCGCAATGCCCGGTGCCAGGTCGAGCGGGCCGACGGGACCGACCGGGCCGGTACCACTGAACCGACTGGTACCCCTGACCCGGTCACACCCATGAACCGACAGTATCGCGCTGGCGCGACGACCGCTGTCGGCGTCACGGCTTGTCCGTGCCTACCCGGGTGCCCCGTTGGGTACGTGTCCAGGCGGGTCGGTACCGTGCCCGGCCCACCCGCGCCGCCCCCGGTCCGGCTCCGCGCCGGCCCTTGCCCCCGGGCGGCACCATGTGGCCACTAGGAGGGTGCAGATGACGAAGAATCTGAAGCGGACCGCTGCCTTCACCGCGCTGGCCCGCGCGTTGACGGCGGGGGCCAGGGGCGGCCCGTCGCTCGGGGCCCGGCTCATGGCGCTGCCCCGCATGGTCGGCGCGACCTTCCGTGGCGAGTACGACGGTGGCCTGCGGATCGCCGCGATGGCGGCGGCCACGGCGTACATCGCCTCCCCGGTCGACCTCATGCCGGAGCTGTTCCTGACCGTGTTCGGGCTGGCCGACGATGCGATCATGGTCACCTGGCTGGCCGGCGCCGTGCTCGCCGAGACCGAACGGTTCCTGGAGTGGGAGGCCCTCAAGGAGTCGGTGATCCCCGGCCACGTGGTGGGTTGACGGCACGTAGGCTGGCCGGTACACACAGCAGAACCAACGCCCGGCCATCAGCCGTCGGCGCCTTTCCGGAAGGGCACATCGAGGTGCGCTACTACGACAATGTCGTCGAGCTGATCGGCAACACCCCGCTGGTACGGCTCCGTAACGTCACCGACGGGATCTCGGCGACCGTGCTCGCCAAGGTCGAGTACCTCAACCCGGGCGGTTCGGTGAAGGACCGGATCGCCCTGCGCATGGTGGAGGACGCCGAGCGGGCCGGGCTGCTCAAGCCGGGTGGCACGATCGTCGAGCCGACCAGCGGCAACACCGGCGTCGGCCTGGCGCTGGTGGCCCAGCTCAAGGGCTACAAGTGTGTCTTCGTCTGCCCCGACAAGGTCAGCCAGGACAAGCAGGACGTGCTGCGGGCGTACGGCGCCGAGGTGGTGGTCTGCCCGACCGCGGTCGCCCCGGAGGACCCTCGCTCCTACTACAACGTCTCGGACCGGCTGACCCGGGAGATCCCCGGCGCCTGGAAGCCCGACCAGTACAGCAACCCGGCCAACCCGCGCTCGCACTACGAGAGCACCGGCCCGGAGCTGTGGGAGCAGACCGGTGGACGGATCACCCACTTCGTGGCGGGGGTGGGCACCGGCGGCACCATCTCCGGCATCGGCCGCTACCTCAAGGAGGCATCCGGTGGCACGGTCCGGGTGATCGGCGCCGACCCGGAGGGCTCGGTCTACTCCGGCGGCACCGGCCGGCCGTACCTGGTCGAGGGGGTCGGCGAGGACTTCTGGCCGCAGACCTACGACCGGGACATCTGCGACGAGATCGTGGAGGTCTCCGACAAGGCGTCGTTCGAGATGACCCGGCGGCTGGCCCGGGAGGAGGGGCTGCTGGTCGGCGGCTCCTGCGGGATGGCCGTGGTCGCCGCGCTGGAGGTGGCCCGCAAGGCCGAGCCGGACGACGTGGTCGTGGTGCTGCTGCCGGACGGCGGCCGGGGCTACCTTTCCAAGATCTTCAACGACTCCTGGATGGCCCGGTACGGCTTCCTGAGCACCGGCGGCTGCGAGGCGACGGTGGCCGAGGCGCTGGCCGGCAAGCCGGGTGGCATCCCCGAACTGGTGCACGTGCACCCCACCGAGACGGTCCGCGACGCCATCGACTACATGCGCGAGTACGGCGTCTCGCAGCTCCCGGTGCTCAAGGCCGAGCCGCCGGTGGTGACCGGTGAGGTGGCCGGTTCGATCGCCGAGCGGGACCTGCTCGACGCGCTCTTCACCGGTCAGGCCAACCTGCACGACACGATCGAGCGGCACATGGCGTCGCCGTTGCCGATGATCGGCGGCGGCCAGCCGGTGAGCGAGGCGGTCGCCCTGCTGGAGAAGTCGGACGCGGCGCTGGTGCTGGTCGACGGCAAGCCGAAGGGTGTGCTCACCCGCCAGGATCTGCTGACCCACCTCGGGGCCCGCTGACCTGGGGCTCTACCGCCGGGACCGGTCCGGGCTCTACCGCCGGGACCGGTCCGGGCTCTACCGCCGGGACCGGGGCCCGGTCCGAGGCACCCCCCGCCCTGTCCGGGTACGCCACCCTCGATCCACTCCGTTTTCAGGAAGTCGGGCTATCGGATCGGGGCTGACACCGCGACTACCAGGAAATCGAGTGGATCATAGAGCGGTGGTCGAGGCTGCTCAGGGCGGAAGCGGGTGTCCGGTGTCATGTCGGCGGGACAGTCGGCCCTCGTGCGCTGGCGCAGACGGTGCAGCTCGACAGGCGGCGAGTCAGAGGGTCTGCTGCGGCTGTTGACGAACGGGCGATACCGGATCGCCACGGACCGTCCGCCCCACCGCACCACGTACATCCTCACGGTCAGGGCAGGGTGCGGGTGTAGCGGAGCTGCCGGACGGTGACCGACCCGAGCTGCTCGTCGCGCTCGACGCCGTCCGCCACCCAGCCGCCGCGCTCGTAGAACCGCCGGGCCCGCCCGTTGTCGCGGAGCACCCAGAGCACGGCCCGGTGCCAGCCACGCCGGTGCAGGCTGGTCAGTGCGTCGGTCATCAGGGCCCGCCCGATTCCCCGTCCCTGCTGGCCCGGTTCGAGATGGATCGCGCAGAGCAGGCCGAGCGCCGGACCGCTCTCGTCCGGCCCGAGGTAGGTGAAGCCGGCGATCCGCCCGTCCTGCTCGGCGATGGTCAGCAGGTGACTGTCCCGCTCGTGCGACCACCGCTCGACCCAGTACCGGCCCATCATCTCCGCCGTCGGCTTGGCCAGCGCCTCCTTCGGCAGGAAGGGACTGTAGGCGGCGATCCGGGAGCGCTGGTGCAGGGCACCGATGGACATGAGGTCGTCGGCCGTCGCCGGCCGTAGTGTGATGATCACCCAGTTGAGGGTACCCGCCGGGGTGGCACCGAAACCGTACCGAGATCCTCGGCGACCACCAGGTCACCGTCGAAGTGCTCGCGGGCCTCGTCGGCGAAGCGCTGCGGGTCGGCGTACCGCTGGGAGAAGTGGGTGAGCACCAGCCGGCGTACCCCGGACTCGGTCGCCACCCGCGCGGCCTGGGCGGCTGTGAGGTGCCCGACCTCGGCGGCGAGCGCGGTATCCACGTTGAGGAAGGTCGACTCGATCACCAGCAGGTCGGCCTGCTCGGCGAGCGCGTAGACGCCGTCGCAGAGCCCGGTGTCCATCACGAACGCGAAACGCTGCCCGGGACGCGGCGCGCTGACCTCCGCCAGCGACACGCGACGGCCGTCGACGTCGAGGTGGCCGGCGCGGATCAGCTCACCGACGGCCGGGCCGCTGATGCCGTACGCCTTCAGCCGGTCGGGGAGCATCCGGCGCTCGTCCGGCTCGATCAGGCGGTAGCCGTACGTCTCGATCGGGTGCCGCAGCCGGCGGGCCTCCAGCGTGCCGACCGGGGTGGTGAGCCGCCACCCGTCCCGGTCCACCGGCTCCGCGCGGACGTCGGCGGTCTCGTGGAACGAGCTGGCGTGCCGCAGCCGGGCGAAGTACTCCGTACCGCCGGCCGGGAAGTGCACCGGCACCGGGTGCGGTACCCGGTCCAGGGAGAGCCGCTGGATCATGCCCGGCAGGCCGAGGCAGTGGTCACCGTGGAAGTGGGTGACGCAGATCCGGGTCAGGTCGGTGGCAGTGATGCCGGTGTACAGCAACTGCCGCTGGCTGCCCTCGCCCGGGTCGAAGAGGATCACCTCGTCGTCCCAGCGCAGGACGTACCCGTTGTGGTTGCGCCGCCGGGTCGGCACCTGACTCGCGGTGCCCAGCACGGTCAGCTCTCGCATCGACACGGGTCGGGCCTTTCGGATATGAAGCGACCCCCGGGGCTTCCGTGCTCGCGCACGGGCCGGCTGGACTGGGCCGGCACCCCGGGGGTCGGGTGGCTGACGTGGATTCGCCGCACCGCTGCCACACGGTCTCGACGATCTTGACTGTCAAGGACAGCGGCTAGCGGACAGCCACCTCACGAGTCCGATAACTACACAAAGCCTGGACCACCTCCCTTCCCGTGTATCGTCACGCTATCCACTTCCGGACGGCACCGGCAACGGAATTTGGTCACAGGTTTCTCAGTCCCCGGCGATGCCGATCGGGCCGTCCCGGGGGCCCTCCTCCGACGCGGGCTGCACGGACAACGACGGGAAGTCCGCCAGGTCGCCTTCCGGCTCGGCGTCCCACTCCGGGAAGGACCTCGCTGTCACCCTCGGAGAAGAAGCGGTGGCCCTTCGCGGCGAGTTCGGCACGCAGTTCGCGGTAGTTGTAGATGCAGCCGTTGAAGACGCCGGTCAGCCCGGCCGTCGGGTCGGTGATCGGCTGCCCGCTGGCTGCCGACAGGTCGATGATCTTGAGTCTGCGGTGACCGAGGGCGACCGGTCCCGCCGACCACGCCCCGGCGTCGTCGGGACCACGGTCGTCCATCGTCGCCGTCATTCGCTCCACCGCCGCCACGTCGGCGCGGGAGCCGTCCCGCCGGTACTCGCCAGCCAGTCCGCACATGCCAGGCAATGCTGCCAGAGGTCACCGGTAGCCGCCTGTTGAGCGGGTACCGGCACGACGCTCTGATTGCTAGAATACGCCACCCTGGTGACGGTGTGTTGCTGAAGCTGTCCGGCCTGCCGCCCGGACTGACACCTGATCCGGTTCCGACGGCTCGGATACCTGTGAAAAGGGCCTCAGTCGGGGCGGGTGCGTCCCGACCGGTGGGCGGGTCAGCCGGGCGGGTACCGGTCGGCTAGCCAGCGGTGCCGGCGGGTTCAGCCGGCGGTGCGGGCCACTCCGACCGGGCAGCTCATCCCGGTCGGGCCGTGGTTGCAGTAGCCGTCCGGGTTCTTCGTCGGAGCCAGGTACTGCTGGTGGTATGCCTCGGCGAAGTAGTAATCGCCCAGTTTGTCGATCTCGGTGGTGATGTCGCCCTTGCCGGCGGCCCGGACGACCGGGTTGAACGCGTCCCGGGACGCCTTCGCGGCGGCAAGCTGCTCGTCGGTGGTGGCGTAGACGGCCGACCGGTACTGGGTGCCGACGTCGTTGCCCTGGCGCATGCCCTGAGTCGGGTCGTGGTTCTCCCAGAAGACCTTCAGCAGGTCCTCGTAGGCGATCCGCGCGGGGTCGTAGACCACCTGGACCACCTCGGTGTGCCCGGTCAGACCGGAGCAGACCTCCTCGTACGTCGGGTTCTGGGTGATACCGCCCGCGTAGCCGACGGACGTGGTGATCACCCCCGGGAGGGTCCAGAACAGCCGCTCGGCACCCCAGAAGCAACCCATTCCGAAGACCGCGACCTGGGACCCCTCGGGGAACGGGCCGTTCAGCGGGGTGCCCAGCACCTCGTGCGGGGCGACCACCGGCATGGCGATCGGGCGGCCGGGCAGGGCCTGGTCGGGGGTGGGCAGTTCGGCCTTCATACGGCGCAGGAACACGGGGTCTCCTCTCGTACCTCTCCAGCCTGCAACACCGGAGGGTCGTGGATCCTTACCCGGTGTCGCCCGGATCAGGCTTCCGGCTGAGCCTCAGGACCACTCCTCGTCCGGCTCGTCGATCTCCTCGCCGGCCAGGAACCGCCCGAGCAGCGCCGGCAGCCGTCCGGGATAGAACAGGTCCGTGCTGCCGGTCACCTCGGTCACCGGCCACCAGCGGAAGTCGAAGTAGTCCTCGTCCTCGTACTCCACCCGCGCGTCACCGACCACGGCCGGTCCGGGCGTCGCCAGCCGGACCGCGACGATCACCTCGTTGTTGACCAGCCGCCGCCCCCGGTAGCGGAAGGTCGCGCACCGCCGCCTCGCGGTATGTCTCGCCCGGTTCGAGCCCGCCGCCGGGCAGCTCCCACCAGGTGCCCTGCTCGGGATAGGTCGGATCCTTGGTGTGGAAGAGCAGCACCCGGCCGTCGGAGTCCCGCACCACCAGCCGTACGACATCCGCTCGATGATCTGCACGGTTGCAGGGTCGCAGACCGGAGGTGTTAACAGGGGGCCCTTCCTCTACCGAAAGCGTTAACCGGGGGCCCTTCCTTACCGCAGTGCTGTGCTGATCTGGTCGGCGTACGCCCGGGCCTCGGCGTCGTCCGCGTAGCGGGTACGCGGCCAGAAGAAGCCGCGCAGTCCGTCGCCCTTCGTTCTCGGTACCACGTGGGTGTGCAGGTGCGGTACCGACTGGGAGACCCGGTTGTTCATCGCCACGAACGTCCCGCCCGCGCCGAGACCGATCTCCACCGCCACCGAGAGCCGGCGGACCAGCCCGAAGTAGGCGGCCAGCGCCTCGACCGGCAGGTCGGCCAGGGTGACCAGGTGGTCGCGGGGCACCACCAGCACATGGCCCCGGAAGACCGGCCGAGTGTCCAGGAATGCCACCCCGGCCGGCTCGTCGGCTACCCGGAACGCCGCCGTCCGGCCCGCCACGATCGCGCAGAACACGCAGTCCACCCGGCCAGGCTAGGGGACCGGCGGGCCGGGTGCGCCCGCGTGCCTCCCGGGCCCGCCGGGACAGCTGTTCCGGCGGGCCCCGGGTCGGTGGCGCCCGGCCGGACGGCGCCGCGCTGGCGGTGCCTGCGCGGCGCCGGGTTACGGCCGCCACCCGGGCACCGGGGGACTAGCCTCACGGGAATGACGTACGGCTTCGAGACTCTGGCGATCCACGCCGGCCAGGAACCCGACCCCCGGACCGGCGCGGTGATCCCGCCCATTTTCCAGACCAGCACCTACGCCCAGGACGCGGTGGGGGCGCCCCGGCTCGGCTACGAGTACAGCCGCTCGGGCAACCCGACCCGGGACTCGCTCCAGGAATGCCTCGCCGCGCTGGAGGGCGGTCAGGTCGGGCTCGCCTTCGCCAGCGGGCTGGCCGCCGAGGACGCCCTGCTGCGTACCGTCTGCGTCCCCGGTGACCACGTGGTCATCCCCGACGACGCGTACGGCGGGACGTACCGGCTCTTTGCTCGGGTGGCCCAGCGCTGGGGGCTGGACTTCACCCCGGCGAAAATCTCCGACCCGGACGCGGTACGCGCCGCGATCATTCCGGGCCGGACCAGGATCGTCTGGGTGGAGACGCCGACCAACCCGCTGCTCGGCATCGCCGACCTCGCCGCGCTGGCCGCCGTCGCGCACGACGCCGACGCCCTGCTGGCCGTCGACAACACCTTCGCCTCGCCGTACCTCCAGCAGCCGATCGCGCACGGCGCCGACGTGGTGGTGCACTCCACCACCAAGTACATCGGTGGGCACTCGGACGTGGTGGGCGGTGCGCTGGTCACCGCCGCGACCGACCTCGGCGAGGAGCTGCGCTACCACCAGAACGCGATGGGTGCGGTCAACGGGCCCTTCGACGCCTGGCTGACCCTGCGGGGCATCAAGACCCTCGGGGTACGGATGGACCGGCACTGCGACAACGCCGAGCGGATCGCCGACTACCTCAACGGCCATGCCAAGGTGGCCCAGGTGATCTATCCGGGTCTGCCGGAACACCCGGGCCACGAGGTCGCCGCCAAGCAGATGCGCCGGTTCGGTGGGATGATCTCGTTCCGGGCGGCCGGCGGCGAGGAGCAGGCGGTCGAGATCTGCAACCGGACCAGGCTGTTCGTTCTCGCCGAGTCGTTGGGCGGGGTGGAGTCGCTGATCGAGCACCCGGGCCGGATGACACACGCGAGCGTTGCCGGCTCGCCGCTTGAAGTTCCCGCCGATCTCGTGCGACTGTCTGTCGGCATCGAGACCGCCGACGATCTGCTCGCCGACCTGGAGCAGGCGCTCGGCTGAACCGCTGGCTGGGGAGGGTGGCCGTGCAGGACATCATGCCGACCTGGGTGGGCGCGACGGCGAAGCAGATCGCCCGGGCGGTCCGGCGCGGTGACGCGTCGGCCACCCAGGTGGTGGCCGACCACCTTGACCACATCGACCGGGCCGACCGGGAGCTGGCTGCTTTCCGGACGGTCCGGGGCGGTGAGGCGATCACCGAGGCCGAGAAGGTCGACGAGCAGGAGGACCTGGCCAACCTGCCGTTGGCCGGCGTGCCGGTCGCGGTCAAGGAGAACACCCCGGTGGCCGGGCTGCCCACCTGGAACGGCTCGGCCGCCGCGCGTACCCCGGTCGCCGAGGACGACCACGAGATCGTCCGCCGGCTGCGCGGGGCCGGCGCGGTGATCGTCGGGGTGACCCGGATGCCGGAGCTGGGGCTCTGGGGCGTCACCGACGACGACAGCGGGGTCACCCGTAATCCCTGGCAGCCCGACCGGACCCCCGGTGGCTCCTCCGGTGGCGCGGCGGCGGCTGTCGCCGCCGGACTGGTCCCGATCGCGCACGGCAACGATGGTCTCGGATCGATCCGCATCCCGGCCGCCTGCTGCGGCCTGGTCGGGCTCAAGCCTGGCCGGGGTGTGGTACCCAGCCAGCTCGGCGCGAGCGACTGGTTCGGCCTGGCCGAGCAGGGCATGCTGGCCAGCACGGTGGCCGACGCCGCGCTCGGCTTCGCGGTCCTGGCCGGTCGCCGCCCGGAGAAGCTGGTGCCGCCGCAGCGGCTGCGGGTCGGCGTCTCACTCCGGTCACCGGTGCGGGGCGTCAACCCGGACGCGCCCAACCGGGACGCGGTCGCCGTCGCCGGCCGGCTGCTCGCCGTCGCCGGGCACGACACCGTACCGGCCGACCCGGTGTACCCCACCGCGCTCGGCCTCAAGGGCTTGGCCACCTGGTTCGCCGCAGCGGCCCAGGACGTCCGGGCGGCCGGGCTCGATCCGCGTACCCTCCAGCGGCGCAGCCGCCGGCACGTCGCGTTCGGTGAGTGGGCGGAGCGGCGCGGGTACGTCCGGGAGGCCGACCGGGCGGCCTGGCGGGAGCGGTCCGTCGGGTTCTTCGCCGACCACTCGGTCGACCTGCTGCTCACCCCGGCCCTGGCCGCGGTGCCACCGGCCGCCACGGGCTGGGCGACCCGCTCCTGGCGCGCCAACCTCACCACCAACATCCGGTACGCCCCGTACGCCGCGCCGTGGAACATCGCCGGCCTGCCCGCGCTGGTGGTACCGGTCGGCCGGCGACCGGACGGACTGCCGGTGGCGGTACAACTGGTCGGCCCGCCCGGGTCGGAGCTGCTGCTGCTCGGGGTGGCCGGCCAGTTCGAACTGGCCGCGCCGTGGCCCCGGCACGCGCCCGGGTACCCGCGGGTGAACACCGGATCGACCGCCACCTGCTGACCGACCAGCGTGACGCACCGACGAGCGAGCACAAAGGACGGTTCGTCGGTGCGTCGCCAGACCTGCGGGGACGTGTCCCTGTGGGTTTCGTCGAGCGGCGATCGGTGTGGTGGGGCGGGCAGGCCGTGGTGGGGACGGTTCGGGTATCGCCCGTTGGTCGACAGCCGCAGCAGACCTCTGACTCGCAGCCTGTCGAGCTGCACCGTTTGTGCTGGCGCCCGAGGCCGGCTGTTGAGCCGGGATGACGCCGCCACCTGTTTCTGCCCTGATCGGCCTCGACCACCGCTCTATGATCCACTCGTTTTCCTGGTAGTCGCGGTGTCAGCCCCGATCCGATAGCCCGACTTCCTGAAAGCGGAGTGGATCGAGGCGGGTGTACCCGGACAGTTGCTGGGCGGTCGTCGGCGCTGCGCCCGACCGGCCGACCATGACGGCGGCTGTGCCTGACGGGTCCACCATGACGGCGGCTGTGCCCGACCGGCCGACCATGACGGCGGCTGTGCCCGACCGGCCGACCACGACGGCGGCTGTGCCCGACCGGCCGACCACGACGGCGGCTGTGCCTGACGGAAACGTGGCCGGGGTGCCGTGAGACGCTGCTCCGTCTTTGCTAGCAGCTCGACAGCGTCCCACCAGGGGATGCCCCGCACCGGCCGGGGGCAGGCCTCCACGGTTTTCAACGAGTGCGAGACCTGCCCACACCCCACTGGACGCCGGACCGCTCCACCTGGGGGCGCAGACGGCCACCGCGGGCGGGATCGGCTGGGCGGCTTCGGTCGCCCGGATCGCCCGGGGTGCCGGTCCCGCCGCCGACGGGGTCCATCGAGGCAGGTGGCACGATCGGGGCATGAGTGATCTGGTCGGTCTCACCGACGTACAGGCCGCCCGGGAACTGCTCGCGGGGGTCACCCGGACCACCCCGATGGAGCCGTCGCGGCCACTCACCGCCGCATTCGGTGGTCCAGTCTGGCTGAAGTGCGAGCACCTGCAACGCGCCGGGTCGTACAAGGTGCGGGGCGCGTACGTCCGGATCGCCCGGCTGTCGGAGGCAGAGCGGGCCCGGGGTGTGGTGGCGGCGAGCGCCGGCAACCACGCCCAGGGGGTCGCCCTTGCCGCCGGGTTGCTCGGCACGAACGCGACCGTCTTCATGCCGGCTGGTGCGCCGCTGCCCAAGGTCGCCGCCACCAAGGGGTACGGCGCCCGGATCGAGCTGGTCGGCAGCACCGTGGACGAGTCCCTGGTCGCGGCGCAGGACTTCGCCGAGCGGACCGGGGCGGTCTTCATCCACCCCTTCGACCACCCCGACGTGATCGCCGGACAGGGCACCGTGGCGCTGGAGATCCTGGAGCAGTGCCCGGAGGTACGCACCATCGTCACCGGAGTGGGCGGGGGTGGTCTGGTCTCCGGTATGGCGGTCGCCGCCAAGGCGCTACGCCCGGACGTCCGGGTCATCGGCGTGCAGGCGGCCGGCGCGGCGGCCTACCCGCCCTCGCTGATCGCCGGTGAACCGGTACGGCTGCCCGAGTTCGCCACCATCGCCGACGGGATCGCCGTGGGCCGACCCGGTGAGATCACCTTCGCGCATGTCCGCGAACTCGTCGACGACATGGTCACCGTCTCCGAGGAGGACATCTCCCGGGCGCTGCTGATGCTGCTGGAGCGGGGCAAGCAGGTGGTCGAGCCGGCCGGCGCGGTGGGTGTCGCCGCGCTGCTCGCCGGGGTGGTGGAGGTCGGGTCACCGGTGGTGGCGGTCCTCTCCGGCGGCAACATCGACCCGCTGCTGATGCTGCGGGTGATCGAGCACGGCCTCGCCGCCGCCGGCCGGTACCTGCGGTTGACGGTCCGCTGCTCGGACCGGCCGGGGCAGTTGGCCTCGCTGCTGCGGGAGATCGCCGAGCACCGGGGCAACGTGGTCGACGTCGAGCACCAGCGGGCGAACCCGCGCCTGCGGCTCGGTGAGGTGGAGGTGGCGCTGTCGGTGGAGACCCGGGGGGCGGAACACTCGGACAAGCTGATCAGCGCGTTGCGGGGCAGTGGCTACCAGGTCGGGTTCGCCGCCGGGGAGTGACTGCTCCCCGGCGGCGCTGCCGGCTGTCGTCGTCGGGCGGATCAGCCGCTGAACGGCTCGAACCGGACGACGGTGACCTTGATGTCCGCGCCGCTCGGGGCGGTGTAGGTGACCGCATCACCGGGCCGGGTGCCGAGGATCGCCTTGCCGAGTGCCGACTCGGGGCTGTAAACGGTCAGTTCGGTGGTCGAGGAGATCTCCCGCGACCCGAGCAGGAACGTCTCGGTGTCGTCGGTGTCGTCGTCGAAGTAGATCGTCACCACCATGCCGGGCGAGACCGTGTCGGCGTTGGGTGCCTCGCCGACCTGGGCGGTCCGGAGCAGTTCCTGGAGGTAGCGGATCCGCCCCTCCTGCTTGCCCTGCTCCTCACGGGCGGCGTGGTAGCCGCCGTTCTCCCGCAGGTCGCCCTCTTCGCGCCGGGCGTTGATCTCAGCTGCGATCACCGGACGGTTGGCGATCAACTCGTCGAGTTCCGCCTTGAGACGGTCGTGCGCGTCCTGGGACAGCCAGGTGGCGGGCGCCTCGTTGTCAGTGGACACTGGCGAACTCCTCGGTTGGTTAACTGGCTGATGGGTGAATTACCAAACTACCAGTGCGGCACATATCCGGCTGCCGGTGATCACTCGCGGACAACCGGTCACCCGGCCGCACCAGCCGTCGCCGGACAGTCTGCCCGGGTGGTCCGACAGAAACAGCCGGTGACGGTCCTGCGGCGGCTCACGGTGGCGGCCGGGTGAATCACCCGGCGGTGGATCAGCCGGCCGGGTGGATCACTGAGCTGCCCGGCAGCGCAACACCTCGCCGATGAACGGCCGGGCCGTGGTGGCCAGTTCGTACCGGGTGGCGACCTCCCGTTCGCCGGGGGATGCGGTGACCGGGACGTCCGCCAGACCCACCACGCCACCGTCGCGGGCCCGGGCCCGCACCGTGCAGACGGCCGACCCGCCGGCCGGCACCGTGACCCGGAAGTCGACCCGGATCCGCGAGTCGGTGATCCCGGTGTAGGTAATCACCTCGGCGTCGTAGTCCGGGTGCCCGTACTGCTGGTAGAGGCGTACCGCGACGAGGCCGGACACGGCCACGGCCGCGACCGCCAGCAGCGCGGCCAGTACCGGTCGGCGTCGCCCCGCCTCCCGACGACGGCCGTACCGGCCCGGCGGGAAGGCCGGGGCGGATGTGGCGTGGGTCTCGCTCACCACCGGGTATCTCCTACCATCGTTGTCGGTCTCATCGGCCAGAATGGCAGAGTCCTATTGTCCTCACCGTCGGTGCCCACCGGCGGAGGGTCCAGAACGCCGGTCCCACCGGCGACGAGTCCATATACCGCCGGTCTCCGCCGGCGCCGAATCCATACCGCCGGTTCCGCCGGCACCGAGTCCCATTCTCACGCCGCCGGCGCGCCGGCGCCGAGTCTGGTCCGCCGACCGCCGGCACCCCCGGTGCCGGGCCCATCCTCTCAGGTCACGGGTGTGCGGGCACCCGCCGGGTGGGCAGCGTCCGGCAGGTCGACCCGGTCCGTGCGGCAGGCGGCGGGCACAGACGAGGAGTGCCACTTTGGCAGAGCAACTGCGGCTCATGGCCGTGCACGCCCACCCCGACGACGAGTCGAGCAAGGGCGCGGCCACCATGGCGAAGTACGTCGCGGAAGGGGTCGAGGTCTTGGTCGTCACCTGTACCGGTGGCGAGCGGGGCAGCGTGCTCAACCCGAAACTCGACCGCCCCGATGTCTGGGCCAACATTGCCGAGATCCGTCGGGCGGAGATGGACGCCGCCCGGGCGATCCTCGGCGTCGAGCAGGCCTGGCTCGGGTTCGTCGACTCGGGGCTGCCCGAGGGGGACCCGCTGCCGCCGCTGCCCGAGGGGTGCTTCGCGCTCCAGGACGTCGAGGTGGCCGCCGGGCCGCTGGTCCGGCTGATGCGCGAGTTCCGTCCGCACGTCGTGACCACGTACGACGAGGAGGGTGGCTACCCGCACCCGGACCACATCATGTGTCACCGGATCAGCGTGGCGGCGTTCGACGCAGCCGGCGACCCGCAGCGCTACCCCGAGCTCGGCGACCCGTGGCAGCCGTTGAAGCTGTACTACGACATCGGTTTCTCCAAGGGCAAGATCATGGCGCTGCACGAGGGCATGATCGAGGCCGGTCTGGAGTCCCCGTACGGCGAGTGGCTCAAGCGCTGGGAGGACCGGCCGGACAAGGGGCCCCGGATCACCACCCGGGTCGAGTGCGCGGAGTACTTCCCGGTGCGCGACGACGCGCTGCGCGCCCACGCCACCCAGGTCGACCCGGACGGCTTCTGGTTCCACGTGCCGATGGAGTTGCAGCAGCGCGCCTGGGCCACCGAGGACTTCGAGCTGGTCCGCTCGTTCGTCGACAGCCCGGTGCCCGAGTCCGACCTCTTCGCCGGGGTCCGGGAGACGACCCATGCCCGCTGACCCCGGCCCGGAGTACCGTGGTCGGAGACTGTCCAACGAAGGAACCACATCATGCTGACCCTCGCGCAGGTGCTCGCGGAGAACAATTTCGGGGACACCCGCTCGGGTGGCCTGGCCGGGCCGGCGGGTCTGTTCCTCATCGTGCTGCTCGGCATCGCCACCGTGCTGCTCATCCGGAACATGAACACACGGCTGCGCCGGCTGCCGGAGAGCTTCGACGACCGGCCGGGCGGCGCGACCGGGAGCGGTCGGGCCGATTCTTCAGTCCTTGATCCGACACATGGCACCGGAAGTGAAGAATCTCGGTAACCGCGCCCAAGCAGCACCAGCAGCACGGTAACGGGCACTTCACGGCATGATTCACGGCAGACCGGGGCGACGACCCCTGTTGCGCCTCCCCGCTTTGGCTTAGCCTTCCGCCGGGGGGACCAAAAGTTCCCGGACCGTGTGCGGAAGGGGGGCGCTGATGACGGGCTCGCCATCGGGCGCCCCGGAGCAGGTGCGGAGGTGTCAGGTCGCCGATTGGCGTACCACCGTCGGCGGTGGTTCGTGACGACGGACGGCGCGGGGCGTGACCCGCAGGACCTGACCGGTTCCCGGACCACCCCGCTGCGCACCCTCGCGCTCACCGCAGCGGTGCTGGCCACCGCTCTGCTGGCCGCGATCATCGGCTTCACCGCACCGCTGGCCCTGCCACCGGACGACCCCCTCCCGCCGCTGGTCCGCTTCGTGACCGCAGTCACGCTGTTCGGGTTGGCCCAGCTCGCCCGGCTCAGGTTCCGCACCGCGACCGGTATGGTCAGCATCACCTGGGGCGAGGCGGCGCTCATCGTCTGCCTCCACCTCGTGCCGCCGGGCTGGCTACCCGCGGCCACCCTGCTCGGCGCCGGTCTCGCCTGGCTCGGCATGTCGATCGCCGCCGACCGGCGCCCCGTGGTGGACCTGCTCTACATCACCGGCTCGCTGACCGGTGCGGTCGCGCTCGGTGCGGTGGTCGCGACCGGACTCGGTCGACCGTTCGGCGCCGACCTGACTCCCGTGATGGCCCTCGCCCTGATCGCCGGGGCGGCGACCTACCTGCTGGCCAGCACCGGCCTCGGCGGACTCGGCCTGGCCCTGCGGCACGGCCTCCCGCTGGGAGCGCCGCTGCTCGCGGCGCTCCGCGGCAAACTGCTCATGTTCGTCGGCAACGTGGTCGTCGGGCTGGTCGTGGTGGCGCTGCTCCAACTCGACCCGCGCTGGCTGCTGCTGCTGCCGGCGCCGCTCTGGCTGCTCCAGCAGACCTACCGGTACCGGTTGCGCGCCGACGAGGAACGCCGGATCTGGCGGGCGTTCGCCGAGGCCACCAGCGCGTTGAACCAGCTCGACGAGCGGGGCGTCGCCCTGGCCGGGGTGCGGGGCGCGCTCGGTCTCTTCGGCGCGGAACTGGTCGAGGTGGACGTCAGCCGGGAAGACGGCCGGGTGCGCCGCTACCGGGGCGACGCCAGCGGGCGGATCGTCGAGCGGGACCTTCCGCCGGGTCCGGCCGCCGGGGGCGGCGAACAGGAGCTGACCCGGTCGCTGGACGTCGGCACGACGCACATCGGGGAGCTGCGGGTACGGTTCCCCCGCACCGCCCGGCCCGGTCCACGGGAGCGGGACGCGCTCGCGGCGTACTCGGACGCGCTGGCCGCCGCTCTGCACGACGCCGCGACGCACCGGGAGCTGCGGCAACTGACCGCGCGCTCGTCGTACGACGCGGTGCATGACGCGCTGACCAGCCTGGTCAACCGGGCGGCCCTGCTCGCCAGGGGCGACCAGGTGCTGCGGCGGCTCACCCACGACCACCCGGTGGCCCTGCTGGTGCTCGACCTCAACCAGTTCAAGGAGGTCAACGACACCCTCGGGCATGTCGCCGGTGACGAGCTGCTCCGGTTGACGGCCGCCCGGCTCGGCGAGATCGCCCGCCCCGGTGACCTGCTGGCCCGCCTCGGCGGGGATGAGTTCGCGCTGTTGATGACGTCCGTCCCGGTCCGCGCCGACCTGGTGGCCCCCCGGTCGTACGCGCTGCGGCAGGCCCGGGAGATGGTGGAACGGCTCGCCGCACCGACCGAGGTCGCCGGGGTGCGTATCTCGGTGGAGGCGTCGGTGGGTGTGGTGGTGGCCGGGGCCGGCACCGCCGACATGACCGAGCTGCTGCGCCGGGCCGACATCGCGATGTACCAGGCCAAGAGCGGTGGCACGAGCGTCGCCGAGTACGACCCGGCGACCGACGCGGCGAGCACCGACCAGCTCGCCCTCCTCGCCGAGCTGCGCGAGGCGCTGGCCGTCGACGACCAGCTGGTGCTGGCCCTGCAACCCGCGGTGGACCTGGACACCGGCGCACCGACGGGGGTGGAGGCGCTGATCCGGTGGCGCCATCCCCGGCGCGGCTTCCTCACCCCGGCGGATTTCATGCGTCCGGTGGAGGCGAGCGAGCAGCTCGGTGCGTTCACCCGGTACGTGGTGGACAAGGCCCTCGGGGTGGCCGCCCAGTGGGCCGGCGAGGGCCTCGACGTACCCATCTCGATCAACCTGTCGGCGCGTAGCCTGCTGGATCCCCGGTTGCCGGCGGTGATCGGTGAGGCGCTGCGCCGGCACCAGGTACCCCCGGAGCGGCTCGTCCTGGAGATCACCGAGACGGTGGTGATGAGCGAGCTGAAGGTGATCGACGAGGTGCTGGCCACGCTCCGCTCGATGGGCGTGCAACTGGCCGTGGACGACTTCGGCACCGGGTTCTCCTCGCTGACCTTCCTGACCCGGGTCACCGTGGACGAGTTGAAGGTGGACCGCTCCTTCGTGATCCGGATGGCCGACTCGCCGGAGGCCGCCGCCATCGTGCGTACGACGGTCGGGCTGGCCCGGGAACTGGGGCTCCGGGTGGTCGCCGAGGGGGTGGAGACCGCCGAGCAGCGGGCGGCGTTGGCCGAGCTGGGCTGCACCTCCGCGCAGGGGTACCACTTCTTCAAGCCGATGCCGGCCGACAAGATCACCGCAGTGCTCGGCTCGCTGCTCGACTCGGCGAAGGCGCCGGTCTTCCCGCTCCGCGCCGACGGCGCCTCCTAGCTGTTGCGGGGCACGAGGTTGACGACACGCGCCCCGGGCGGAATGCGGTTGCGTGATGACCGGCGGGGTTGCGTAGTGTTTGCGCCATGTCGAGCCCTGAGGCATCCAAGGTGGGGGCTTTCGGTCACGCCGTCAGCCCCCTGAACCGCTGAGTTCATAGCCCGCTTCCCAGCAGTCTTCGCTGCATGGGTCATCTGCGCGCACCCCTGGGGCGCTGGCCGCGGTGACGAGACGTCTCCTCGTTCTCTCTCACCTCGGGAGCCCTTGATGCCTCTGCCGCTCTACCTGCTTGCCGTGGCGGTCTTCGCCATGGGCACCTCGGAGTTCATGCTCGCCGGCCTGGTACCGGACATCGCCACAAGCCTCGACGTATCGGTCGGGGCCGCCGGGCTTGTGACCTCGGCGTTCGCTGTCGGGATGATCGTCGGCGCGCCGCTGATGGCGGCGCTTGCGCGCTGGTGGCCTGTCCGGGCCAGCCTGCTGGGCTTCGTGCTGGTTTTCGCCGTGGCCCACGTCGTGGGTGCCCTCACGACGAGTTTCGCGGTTCTGCTTGTTACCCGGGTGGTTGCCGCCCTGGCCAACGCGGGCTTCCTGGCTGTGGCACTGAGCACGGCAGCCACGCTCGTCGAATCTGATCAGAAAGGGCGCGCGCTGGCCGTGCTGCTCTCGGGTACGACGGTGGCCACCATCGCTGGAGTTCCCGGCGGTGCGGTGCTCGGCACGGTGCTTGGCTGGCGGGCAACCTTCTGGGCGATCGCGCTGCTCTGCCTTCCCGCTGCGTTCGGCGTCGTGAAGGGCATCCCGGCCCGTGTCGGAAGAACCCCTCGGGACACTCCGGCCGGCTCGTCTCTTCGGGACGAGATTGCCCAGCTCGCGATGCCCAGGCTGGTCCTGGTCATGCTGCTCGGTGCCCTAGTCAACGCCGCCACCTTCGCCACGTTCACCTTCCTGGCACCGATCGTGACTGACACCGCCGGTCTGGGCGAGTTGTGGGTCTCGGTCGTGCTGGTGCTCTTTGGTGTGGGGTCCTTCGTCGGCGTCACCCTCGCGGGACGGCTCTCCGATCGGCGTCCGGGCATCGTGATCGCAGTCGGTGGCCCGTTGCTGTTGCTTGGCTGGGTCGCGTTGGCGACCCTGGCTGCCCGGCCGGTGGCGCTTTTGCTCCTCGTGTTCGTGCAGGGCGCGCTTTCCTTCGCGTTGGGCAGCACCCTGATCACCAGGGTGCTCTATGAGGCAGCAGGCGCTCCTACCATGGGAGGGTCGTATGCGACGGCGGCACTCAACATCGGTGCTGCTGGCGGCCCCGTCGTCGCAGCAGCGACCCTCGAAGCCAATGCTGGCGACCTCGGCCCGGTGTGGGTCAGCGGCCTCCTGGTTGCGGTCGCACTGCTCATCGCCCTGCCGGTTCGGCGATTCATGGCCCCCCGCGGCGGCCAGGCGATTCGATGACCCACGCGAACGCTCCGCTGAGTGTCGCGGGACGGCGGCGACTCATCGAGCGCTGCCGAACCCGCCCAATCGCTCATGTCGCCGCGGAGATGGGGGCGCAACCGCAGCTGCTTTCCTCGCTCTCTACCTACGCGAGTTCACCAGCGAGGACGCACGATCAGCTCCGGGGCAGCACGTCGTCCAGCACCTGGGGCAGCGCGGCCCAGTCGGCGGAGGCGACGGTGGCGTGCCGCGCGGCCAGCTCGGCCACCCGGGCCTGCGCGCCGGCCAGGTCACCGGGGCCCACCGCCGGCGGCACGTTCTGTGCGTCGGTCATCACCACCAGGTAGTGGTTCGCGTGGTACCAGCCGGTGTCGATCCCGCCGGTGACGTACGCCGTGGCGTCCCCGTCGAAGAGCACGAACCAGGGCCGCAGGGTGGTGTCGGCGTACCGGCTCCGGGGATCGCCGGCCTGTGCCCGGTGTACGGCGGGGAACGCCTGCGCCCGGTCCAGGGTGCCGGCCGCCGCGAGCCCGGCCAGGTGCCGGGCGTACTCCACATCCGTCCACAGGGTGTCGGTCGGGTTCCCCTCCTCGACCGTGCCGGGGATGAGCTCGACGATCACCCGGCCGGCGAGCTGCTGCCGGGTTGGCCAGGCATCCGCCCGGGCTGCCGCGTCCAGGGTGGCGTGGCCGCCCCGCAACTCGGCCGGCCGGAACACGGCGGCACCGAGCCGCGCGGCGAGCAGCGCGTCGAGCTGGACCGGTCCCTGCCCGGTACGGCTGCTGAAGCCGGTCTTCAGCTCCAGTTTGAGCAGCAGCGGACCGGCGTCCGGGTGGGCGCCCAGCCAGAGCCGGATGTTGTCCAGGCAGTGCTCCAGGTTCTTGTTCCGGATACCCGTGTAGAGCTGGCCGGCGGTGGTGGCGGCCACGCAGTTGTTGTCGTTGCCGAGCGGGTTGGAGTGGCTGACCCGCCACTGTCCGGTGAAGATGTCCGGCCAGACGTCCAGCTCGATCAGACCGGCCCGGGTGTCGAGCGCCTGGGCCAGGTAGGTGTAGGTGCTCCGCTCGTACGCGTTGTGGATGCCCACCGTGGTCGCCGCCGAGACCCGGACGGTGGGCTCGACCACCGCCGCCGCGGCCGGTGCGGGGACCAGCCCCACGGCGACGAGTACGGCCGACGTGAGGGCGGTCAGGGCTCGGAATCTGCGCATGGTGTCCTCCCCGGACGGTCCGACGGGACGTTCGTCGGTTCGGTGCACAGATTGACATATATCGGTTCACTGCCGGGTCATCCCGCAAGCGTCATAACCCGGCGGCGCGGACCGGGCGTGGCCGGTGGGGAAAGCGACGGGCGGGACGCAGCGGTGGTGGATATGGTCGTCGGGTGAACCGACTCGCCAGCGCGACCAGTCCCTACCTTCAGCAGCACGCCGGCAACCCGGTCGACTGGTGGCCGTGGTGCGACGAGGCGTTCGCCGAGGCGAAACGGCGGGACGTGCCGGTGATCATCTCGGTCGGGTACGCCGCCTGCCACTGGTGCCACGTCATGGCCCACGAGTCGTTCGAGAACGACGCGGTCGGCGCGCTGATGAACGACAACTTCGTGGCGATCAAGGTGGACCGTGAGGAACGCCCCGATGTGGATGCCGTCTACATGACCGCCACCCAGGCGATGACCGGTCAGGGCGGCTGGCCGATGACCGTCTTCGCCAGCCCCGACGGCACCCCGTTCTTCTGCGGCACCTACTTTCCCCGGCCCAACTTCATCCGGCTGCTCCAGTCGGTCACCACCGCCTGGCGGGACCAGCGGGACGCCGTACTCCGGCAGGGGGCCGCGGTGCTGGAGGCGATCGGCGGCGCCCAGGCCGTCGGCGGCCCCACCGCCCCGCTCACCGCCGAGCTGCTCGACGCCGCTGCCGACCAGCTCGCCAAGGAGTACGACCCGACGAACGGCGGGTTCGGCGGGTCGCCCAAGTTCCCGCCGCACATGAACCTGCTCTTCCAGCTCCGGCACCACCAGCGCACCGGCTCGGAACGCGACCTGGAGATCGTCCAGCACACCTGCGAGGCGATGGCCCGGGGCGGCATCTACGACCAGCTCGCCGGCGGGTTTGCCCGGTACTCGGTGGACGGGCACTGGACCGTGCCGCACTTCGAGAAGATGCTCTACGACAACGCGCTGCTGCTGCGGGTCTACACCCAGCTCTGGCGGCTCACCGGCGACCCGATGGCGGCCCGGATCGCCGCCGAGACCGCCGCGTTCATGATCGACGACCTGGGTACCGGAGAGGGCGGGTTCGCCTCGGCGCTGGACGCGGACACCGAGGGGGTCGAGGGGCTCACCTACGCCTGGACCCCGGACCAACTCGTCGAGGCGCTCGGGGAGGAGGAGGGACGGTTCGCCGCCGACCTCTTCGCGGTGACGCCGGCCGGGACCTTCGAACACGGCATGAGCGTGCTGAAGCTGGCCCGGGACGTGGACGACGTCGACCCGACCGTGGCGCAGCGGTGGGAACGGGTCCGCGCCCGGCTGCGGGAGGTTCGGGACACCCGGCCCCAGCCGGCCCGGGACGACAAGGTGGTCGCCGCCTGGAACGGGCTGGCGGTGACCGCGCTGGTCGAGCAGAGCCTGCTCACCGGGGACCCGGTCACCGCGGCGGCAGCCACCCGGGCCGCCGAACTCCTCGCCTCGGTCCACCTGGTCGACGGCCGGCTGCGTCGGGTCTCGCGGGACGGTCGGGTCGGCGAGCCGGCCGGGGTGCTGGAGGACCACGGCTGCGTCGCCGAGGCGTTCTGCGCCATGCACCAGCTCACCGGGGACGGGAAGTGGCTGGAGCTGGCCCGGGGACTGCTGGACACCGCGCTGGCCCGGTTCGCCGCGCCGAACGGCGGCTTCCACGACACCGCCGACGACGCCGAACGACTCGTCGCCCGGCCGGCCGACCCGACCGACAACGCCACCCCGTCCGGGCTGTCGGCGGTCAGTGCCGCCCTCGTGGCGTACGCGGCGCTGACCGGCGAGACTCGCTACCGGGAGGCCGCCGAGGCCGCGCTGGCCACCGTCGCACCGGTCGTCGGTCGGCACGCCCGGTTCACCGGCTACGCGGCGACCGTGGGTGAGGCGCTGCTCGCCGGGCCGTACGAGGTGGCGGTGGTCACCGACGAACCGGCCGGTGACCCGCTCGTCGCGGCAGCGTACCGGCACGCCCCACCGGGCACGGTGATCGTCGCCGGCCGACCGGACGAGCCCGGGGTGCCGCTGCTCGCCGACCGGCCGATGCTCGACGGCCAGTCCACCGCGTACGTCTGCCGGGGCTTTGTCTGCGACCGTCCGGTGACCTCGACCGAGGAGCTGATCGCCCGGCTTGCCCAGTAAGGAAGGGCCCCCGCTTAACGCTTTTGGTAGAGGAAGGGCCCCTTATTAACACCTGCCCCGGTCACCGGGCCGCCCCGCTGGCCATGCCCTGCCGGGCGCCGGTGCCCACCGTGGTGGTGGATTGGCTGCTCCCCGACCCGCCCCGATAGGCTGGCGCCGCTATGGACTCCCGTACCGGTCTCCCCGTTGTCGGCATGGTGGGCGGTGGCCAGCTGGCCCGGATGACCCACCAGGCCGCGATCGCCCTCGGTCAGTCACTGCGTGTGCTGGCGCTCACGCCGGAGGACGGGGCCGCGCTGGTCGCGGCCGACGTGCACTACGGCGACCACACCGACCTGGCCGCGTTGCGGACCTTCGCCAAGGGCGCCGACGTGGTCACCTTCGACCACGAGCACGTGCCGAACGCGCACATCCGGGCGCTCGCCGCCGAAGGCGTGACCCTGTACCCGCCGGCCGACGCGCTCCGCCATGCGCAGGACAAGCGGGTGATGCGGGAACGGCTGACCGAGCTGGGCGCGCCCAACCCGGCCTGGCAGCCGGTCGAGGCCCCGAGCGACGTGGTGTCCTTCGGCGGTCGGGTCGGCTGGCCGGTGGTGCTGAAGGCGGCCCGGGGCGGCTACGACGGCCGGGGCGTCTGGGTGGTCCGGGACGCCGAGGAGGCGGCCGGGCTGGTGGAGACGCTGCTGGCCGGCGGTACCCCGCTGATCGTCGAGGAACGGGTACGCCTGCGGCGGGAACTGGCCGTGCAGGTGGCCCGCTCGCCGTTCGGGCAGGTCGCGGCGTACCCCGTGGTGGAGACCGTGCAGCGCGACGGCATCTGCGTCGAGGTCCTGGCCCCGGCCCCCGACCTGCCGGAGGAGCGCGCGGTCGCGGCGCAGCAGCTCGCCATCGATCTGGCCACCGCCCTCGGCGTGGTCGGCCTGCTCGCGGTGGAGCTGTTCGAGACCGACGCTGATCTGGTCGTCAACGAGCTGGCCATGCGCCCGCACAACTCCGGGCACTGGACCATCGAGGGGGCCCGGACGTCGCAGTTCGAGCAGCACCTGCGGGCGGTGCTCGACTACCCGATGGGCGACACCTCGCTGACCGCGCCGGTGGTGGTGATGGCGAACGTGCTCGGCGGTCCGGAGGGCGGCATGGCGATCGACGAGCGGCTGCACCACCTCTTCGCCGCCGAACCGGGCGCCAAGGTGCACCTCTACGGCAAGCAGGTCCGTCCCGGCCGCAAGATCGGGCACGTCACCGTGCTCGGTGACGACCTGGACGAGGTACGGGCCCGGGCCGCGCGGGCGGCCCGGTGGTTGCAGGAGGGGCAGGGTTCGTGAGTACGGCAGGTACGCCCGAGGTCGGCGTGATCATGGGCAGCGACTCGGACTGGCCGACCATGAAGGCGGCCGCCGAGGCGCTGACCGAGTTCGGCGTCGGCTACGAGGTGGGCGTGGTCTCCGCGCACCGCACTCCGGCAAAGATGATCGAGTACGGCCGGACCGCCGCCGGGCGCGGGATAAAGGTGATCATCGCGGGGGCGGGTGGCGCCGCCCACCTGCCCGGGATGGTCGCCTCGGTGACCCCGCTGCCGGTGATCGGCGTACCGGTGCCGCTGAAGCACCTCGACGGCATGGACTCGCTGCTCAGCATCGTGCAGATGCCGGCCGGGATCCCGGTCGCCACGGTCTCCATCGGCAACGCCCGGAACGCCGGCCTGCTGGCGGTCCGCATCCTCGGCGCGGCCGATGAGACGCTGCGCGAGCGGATGGCGGCGTACCAGGCCGACCTGGAGGCGATGGTCGAGCGGAAGGACGCCGCGCTGCGCGCCTCGCTGACCTGAGCGGCGCGCCCGTAGGCGGGTGCCGTGCGCGAGGTG
Source organism: Micromonospora sp. CPCC 206060 (assembly GCF_036906895.1). Taxonomy (NCBI): domain Bacteria; kingdom Bacillati; phylum Actinomycetota; class Actinomycetes; order Micromonosporales; family Micromonosporaceae; genus Micromonospora; species Micromonospora sp. CPCC 206060. The sequence goes on along the minus strand of NZ_JBAKHU010000051.1, from coordinate 8,993 downwards.
GCGCGTGGGGTGCCGTGCTGGAGGTGGCGCGTGGGGTGCCGTGCTGGAGGTGTTAAGAAGGGGCCCTTCCTCTACCGAATGCGTTAATAGGGGGCCCTTCCTTACACCTCAGCGCATGGCGCGGAGTGCGGTCTGCAGGCGCTCCTGGGTACGGCGGCGGCGTTCGTTGCCCGCCCCCAGCACCAGCAGCACCAGGCCGACCGGGATCAGCACCAGCCACTGCCCGAGCGAGAAGAGCGCGTGCAGCGCGGCGATCGCGGTCACCGTCGCCCCGATGATCACCGGCGCCTGCTGCCGGCTGACCGAGCCGAAGATCAGGGTGACCACCCCACCGAGCAGCAGGAGCACCTGCCGCAGCGGGCCGGATTCGGTGAACAGCACGATCACCAGGGTCGGCAGGAACGCGGTGACCAGCGCCGGCCCGTACGCCACCCAACTGCTCAGCTCCGGCCGCTGGCGTACCTCCAGCAGCCCCACCAGCAGGGCCAGCGCGGCGAACGGCAGGGTGTACGCCTCGGGCAGCGCCACGTCGGCCACCCGCATCAGGATCCACCAGGCGACGATCTCGCAGGCCACCACCGACCAGAAGAGGATCCGGCGCTGGGTGGGGCCGCGTCCCGGCCGGGTGGCCGCCACCCCGAGCACGGCACCCCAACCGGCGAGCAGCGCGGCGATGTGCCGGGGCGAGTCGAAGGCCAGCGCCAGGGCGATCAGCGCGGCGGCGTACCCGCTCCACTCGACGGTGGCCGCCTCGCGGTGCGCCTCGGGGCGGCGCAGTCGGGGCAGGGTGGCCGAGAGGACCAGCAGGGCCGCGCCGACGGCCAGCACACCGAAGGCGGAGAGCACCGGCGGCAGGCCGGTGACCAGACCGGCGGTGAGCACGAAGAGCTGGCCCATCACCGAGGCGAAGAGCCAACCCAGGATGCGGGCCCGCTGGGTGGCCCCGGCGAGCGCGGCCACCGCGCCGACGGCGACCGCACCGCCCAGGGCGAGCAGGGTCAGCTCCCGGGTGGCGAGGCTGCCGGCCAGCCCGGCGCCACCGCCGGCCAGACCGATCACGAACACCAGCACCCGGGCGACCCGCAGCGAGCGGGCCCGCTCGGCCGGCGGCGGTGGCGGGGTCAGCGCCAGGCCGAGCATCGAGATGACGAAGACGGTCAGCGCGGCGAGGGTGCTGTTCGGCCAACCCGTACCGAGCGCGGTCGGCGTGATCAGCAGGGTGACCGCCGCACCGGGGAGCACCACCGGCACCGCCCGGGCCGGCCGTCCCCCGCTGAACCCGGTCGCGGCCAACCCGGCCGCGATGGTGAGCAGGAGTGCGGCCAGTACATGTGTGCCGTTCACCACGTCGGGCGGCGGGGTGACCAGCTCCGGTGGTGGGCCCTGCCAGATCCGGGTCAGCGTCCGGTACGGCTCGACCAGTGCGACGACCAGGGTGGGCGCCACCGAGGCGAGGGCGAGGGCGGTGGGCAGCGCGGCGGCGGCCAGCGCCCCCGCGCCCGGACTGGTCGACCACTGGCCGGCCCGCCAGCGTTGTGCCGCCGCCCACGGCGATCCGTCGCCGCGTACCGACCAGCGGTTCACGTGCTCCTCGGTGTCCGGCGGCGGTGTGGTGCTGGCCCGGACCAGTTCGGCGAGGACACCGAGCAGGGCCGCTCCGGCGGCGTACACCCCGACCGGCAGCGCGGTCGGCAACGAGGCCAGCGCGGTGATGGTGGCGCCGCCGGCCACGCCGACGGTCGCGTAGGGGAGGTAGTGCGGCACCCGGCTGCGGACCAGGGCGAGGATCGCCACCCCGAGGCTGGACGCGGCCAGTGCACCACTGAGCATCACCTCGGCCGGCCAGCCCAGTCCGGCCGCCGCCGCGGCGACCGCGCCGGGCAGGGCGAGCAGGGCGGCGGCCGTACCGGCCCCGCCGACCCGGCCCAGGTGCGACGGCATGCCCTCGGTCGCGACGTCCTCGACCAGCCCACCGGCCACGATCCGGGCCAGGACGGCCACCATGATCCCGATCAGGGCCACCAGACCGAGCGCGGCGGCGGTGCTCCACGGCCGGGCCAGACCCGCGCCGACGGCGTGCAGCGCCACCACGGCGGCCACCACGGCCCGGGAGAGCGCGGCGCGTGGGTCGATGGCGGAGACGGCTGCGGCGGCGTACGCGGTGGCCACCGCCGTACCCAGCACCACCGGGGACCACCAGGTCAGCCCGAGGGCCGCCGGGGCGCCGACGGTGGCCAGCGCCACGAGTCCGCCGGGTACGTCGTACCGCCAGGGAGCGGGCAGCAGAATCGCGGTGGCGACGGCGAGCAGCAGCAGCGCGACGGGTACCTCCCAGCCGGGGCCGGCACCCGGACCGATCGGCCACCGGCTCAGGTCGGCGTCCCAGATGGCACCCGGGTTGGCCAACGCCCGTATCCCACCCGCCACCGCGTGGTAGCCGGCGAACAGACCGATCACCCCGCCGCTGACCGCGATGCCGAGCATCGGCCCGCGCCGCCAGTCGGCCGGCATGGCCCGGGCCCCGACGGCGACCATCAGCACCAGGGCCGCAGCCACCGCGAGCAGGGCGCCGGGGGCGAGGATGGTGGCGATCCGGGCCAGCGTGCCGACCAGGGCGGCCGTCGCGGCGGCGGCGGCCAGGTCGGCGCCGTCCAGCAGATGGTCGGCTGCCCGGCGCCCGGCGTCGATCGACGGGGCCAGCACCAGCAGCGACGCGGCGACCAGCAGCAGCGCACCGACCCAGGCATCGGCGCTGGTGGCGCCGGGGGCGCCGAAGGCGGCGGCGCTGACCGCGAGCGCGCCGAGCCCGGTACCGATGGCCAACGGCGGGCTGATCTGCCGCTGCGACACCTGCACCACAGCCGAGTAGCCGAGGGTCACGCAGACCGCCAGGAAGCTGGCCGCCAGGATCGGTACCGTCACCTCCCGCAGCCCGGCCGGGGTCGGCGTGGGGTCGACCGGGACGGCCGACGCGACGGCGGCGGCGACGGCGCCCGGCAGGGCGAAGGCGGCCGCGCCGGCCCCCCACGCGGAGACCAGGTCGGCGGAGGCCGGGGCGTTCCGCAGGCGGGGGGCCAGCATGACCAGGACCCCGGCGGCGGCCAGGGCGAACAGCACGGCGGAGGTCAGTCCCGGCCGGGCCAGTGCGGCGCCAGCGCCGGCCGCCCCCACCAGCCCGGCACCGATGACGTGGGCCTGGGCGGCCCGCTGGGTCGCCGCCCAGAGCCCGGTCAGGCCGATGCCGGCTGCGGCGAGCACCGGCGGCCAGGGGGCGGCGGCCCAGCCCAGGCCGAACGACGCGGGCACCGCCACGGCGGTCAGGGCGGCGCCGGCCACGGCGAACTCGCGGCGGATCTCCGTCGGCAGGGAGATCACCGCCGCCACGGTGAGCAGGAACGCGGTCGCGGCGAGCTGCCAGGCGGCGGGTCCGACCGAGGCGGCCAGCCGGCCCGGGTACGCATCGAGGTCGGCCGCCCAGGCCGGCAGGGCGGCCTGGATCGGGGCGAGGCCGGCGCGTACCGCCCCGCCCGCGACGACGAGCCCGCTGACCGTGAGGGCGAGGGCGGCGGCGAGCTGCGGTCCGCGCCGGGCCTCCTCCGGGAGGGCGCGTACCGCCACGCCGACTCCGGCGATCACGAGGGCGATCAGCAGCAGTGCCCGCCCGGGCAGTGCCACCGAGGCCAACCGGCCCAGTGCGCCGATCACGGCGAGGGTGCAGATCCCGGCGGCCAGGTCCGGCAGGGGCCGGGTACCGACGGTCAGCGCCCCGGCCAGGCTCACTGCGGCGGCCAGCACCAGTGCCGCACCGGCGGCCAGCGCGGCGCCGGTCGTACCGGCGAGGACCAGCGCGGCGACCCCGAAGGCGAGGGCGAGGACGACGGCGGCGCCGTGCAGCAGCACCGTCAGTAGGCGGAGCCCGGGTACCGGGCTGACGGTCGCCGGCCGGGCCGGGCCGGCGGTGTGCAGGACCGCGTCGGCCTCCTCCGGGTCCGTTTCCGGCCGGGGCGCCGGGCCGTCGTCCGGTGCCGCCGGGCCGGGTGGGGGCGTGCCGGCGCGGGACGCAACCCGCTCGTCGGGGTCGACGACCCGCTCGGTGAGCAGGCCGGGCCGAGTGCCGCTGGCGAGCCGGAACAGCACCAGGTCGACGGCGGCCAGCAGGGCGAGCACCAGTGCCCACCCGGCCGGGCCGGTGACCAGGTCGTACGCCAGCAGCGGCAGCACCGGTTGCAGGGCGAGCACGGCGGCGTACCGGGGTACCCGCAGCCCGGTCCACGCCGCGTACCCGAAGCCGACCGCAGCGGTCGCCAGGAAGGTCCCGGCGGCGTAGCGGGTGCCGGAGGTCGGGCCGAGCCGGAGCTGGTCGACGGTCCAGAGCACGTACCCGTCCAGCATCACCAGGAGCAGGCCGACGGCGGCGACGGTCTCGGCGGTGGCGGTGAGCCCTCGACGGGCCAGCACCGGCGGGACCAGGAGCATCAGGACGGTGGCGGTGAGCAGGATGGCGACCCGGCTCAGGTCGTCCAAGGAGCTGATCGCCATCGCGGTGAAGACCACTGCGGCCACGCCGAGCAGCAGCGCGCCCAGGCCGAGCAGGATGTTCTGCACCTCACGGGAGGAGGCCTCGGGCGGGTGCTCCGGGTCGTCCACGTCCAGCCAGGTCGCGTCCATCGGCGGTGGAACCGCCCCGGGGCCGGTTTTCATGGCGGGGCCGCCCTGCCGCGGTACCCGGGGTGGGCCGCCGGTGCCGGCGGTCGGCGGGCGCTGGCCGATCCGGCGGCGCAGCACCCGCCGGGGCCGGGTGCTCTGCTTGATCTTCTCGGCGTTGGCGTGCGCGAGGATGTCCCGCTGGAAGAGCGCGGCCTGCATCTTCGCGGCGATCTGGCGCTGCTCGCTGGCGATCGCGGCCTCACGCGCCTTCATTTCGGCGATGGACCGCTCGATCTGGGCGATGTCCTCGGCCCTCGGCCCCTGCTCGGCACCGCAGTGCGGGCAGCGGACGGCGGGCGTCATCTCCCGACCGCAGGAGGAGCACTGGTAGCTACTCACGACACCCCTCCGCTTCAGCGCACCGCACAGTGGACTTCCACTGTCGAAGCATGCCGAAACAGCTACTGATTCGATAGTCCCCCCGCCGGTCGGTAACCGAAAAGACCCGGCCGCGGAGCAGGCTCCACGGCCGGGTCGGGTCGTCGTCGGGTGGCCGGTCGGACCGGCGGGCCGGTCAGGGGCGGCCCATGCCCCGGTACTCCCAGCCGGCCTGGGTCCACAGTGCCGAGTCGAGGCAGTTCCGGCCGTCGATGACCCGGCGGCCGGCGGCCAGCTCGCCGAGGGCACCCGGGTCGGCGTTGCGGAAGTCGGCCCATTCGGTGAGTACGCAGACCAGGTCGGCGCCGCGGACCGCGTCGTTCATGGTCGGCTCGTACGCCAGGTCGGGCTGCGCCCGCTGGGCGTTCTCCATGCCCTCCGGGTCGTAGACCCGTACGTCCGCCCCGGCCTTGGCGAGCAGGGCCGCGACGGCCAGGGACGGGGCGTCCCGGATGTCGTCGGTGTTGGGCTTGAAGGTGGCGCCGAGCACGGCGATCCGGGTGCCGGACAGGTCCGGCCCGGCCGGACCGTACCGGCGGCCGAGCAGCTCGGCGGCGAGCTGGAGCACCCGGGTCCGGCGGCGCAGGTTGATCAGGTCGACCTCGTGCAGGAAGCGCAGCGCCTCCCCGGCGCCGAGCTCCTGGGCGCGGGCCTGGAAGGCCCGGATGTCCTTGGGCAGGCAGGCCCCGCCGAAGCCGAGCCCCGCCTGGAGGAACCGGTTGCCGATCCGGGGGTCGTACCCGATGGCCCGGGCGAGCTGCGTCACATCACCGCCGGCCACCTCGCAGACCTCGGCCATCGCGTTGATGAAGGAGATCTTGGTGGCCAGGAAGGCGTTGGCGGCGACCTTGACCAGCTCGGCGGTGGCGAAGTCGGTGACCACCAGGGGCACCTCGCGGTCCTCGGTGGCGGCCAGGTCGAAGACCCCCTTGTGGGCGGCGTAGAGCATGCCGTTCGCCCATTCGGTCTTCACCCCGACCACGATCCGGTTGGGCCGCAGCACGTCGTCGACGGCGAAGCCCTCCTGGAGGAACTCGGGACTCCATGCCACCTCGACCCCGAGGTCGTCCGGGGCGTGCTTGCCGACCAGCTGCTCGACCCACTCCGCCGTGCCGACCGGAACGGTCGACTTGCCGACGATCAGCGCCTTGCGGGTGAGGTGCTGGGCGAGGCCGGTCACCGCCGCCTCGACGTACGAGAGGTCGGCACCCATCCCGTCCGCGCGCTGCGGGGTGCCCACGCAGATGAAGTGCACGTCGCCGAAGTCGGCGGTCTCGGCGATGTCCGTGCTGAACCGCAGCCGGCCGGCCGCCAGGTTGCGCTTGAGCAACTCGTCCAGGCCGGGCTCGTGGATCGGCACCGCGCCGGCGTTCAGCTTGGCGATCTTGTCGGCGTCGACGTCGTAGCCGAGCACCTCGTAGCCCAGTTCCGCGTAGCAGATGGCGTAGGTCGCGCCGAGGTAGCCGGTGCCGAGGAAAGTGACCCGTGGCCGGGCGGCGCCCGACGGTGGGGTGACGGCGGGGATTGCCGGCATGGGCTGGGTGTTCGGGTACGGGATCGTCACGCCTGTCTTCTCCGCTCGCGCTGGCGGCGCTTGCTGCGTCGCAATCGGTAGCGGCGCCTGGCCTAGGGCACCGGAAGGGGACATTCAGTCTTCATATGGTCGCCGAGTGCGCAGGCGCGGCGATAGTCCGTCAGCCTACGCGGCGGTAAGGATCAACAGAACCTTGGTCGCTATCCTTCAGTCTGCGCGTGAGCGGTGTGACACTCTGCGCGGTCTACGGTGACCAGACGCTACAGCTGGGCATGATAGCTGCCAAGGGGAGGGCCATGATGACGACAGAGCCGTCGTTCGACGTCTACCGGTTGCCGGAGGAGCACGAGGCGATCCGGGCAGCCGTCCGGGAGGTCTGCGACGCCAAGGTCGCCCCGAACGCGGCAGAAGCGGACGAGACCGGCGAGTTCCCCAGCGCGTCGTACGACGCGCTGCGGGCCGCCGACTTCCACGCCCCGCACATCCCGGAGGAGTACGGCGGCGCCGGTGCGGACGCCCTGGCCACCGCCATCGTGATCGAGGAGGTGGCGCGGGCCTGCGCCTCGTCCTCGCTGATCCCGGCGGTCAACAAGCTCGGCACCATGCCCCTGCTGCTGGCCGGGTCGGCGGAGCTGAAGCGGCGCTACCTCACCCCGGTGGCCAGCGGCGAGGCGATGTTCTCGTACTGCCTCTCCGAGCCGGAGGCAGGCAGTGACGCCGCCTCGATGACGACCCGGGCGGTACGCGACGGCGACCACTGGGTGCTCAACGGCGTGAAGCGGTGGATCACCAACGCCGGCGTGTCGGAGTTCTACACCGTCTTCGCGGTGACGGATCCCACAGCCCGGTCCCGGGGGATCTCTGCCTTCGTGGTGGAGAAGTCCGACCCGGGGGTGAGCTTCGGGGCGCCGGAGAAGAAGCTCGGCATCAAGGGTTCCCCGACCCGCGAGGTCTACCTGGACAACGTCCGGATCCCCGCCGACCGCATGATCGGTGCCGAGGGCACCGGCTTCGGCACCGCGATGAAGACCCTGGACCACACCCGGGTCACCATCGCCGCGCAGGCCGTCGGCATCGGGCAGGGCGCGCTCGACTACGCCAAGGGGTACGTCAAGGAGCGCAAGCAGTTCGGCAAGCCGGTCGCCGACTTCCAGGGCGTCCAGTTCATGCTCGCCGACATGGGGATGAAGCTGGAGGCGGCCCGGCAGCTGACGTACGCCGCCGCCGGCCGCTCCGAGCGGGGTGACGCGGACCTCACCTACTTCGGGGCGACGGCCAAGTGCTTCGCCTCGGACGCTGCGATGGAAATCACCACCGACGCGGTGCAGTTGCTCGGTGGCTACGGCTACACCCGGGACTACCCGGTCGAGCGGATGATGCGGGACGCCAAGATCACGCAGATCTACGAGGGCACCAACCAGGTCCAGCGGATCGTGATGGCCCGCCAGCTCCTCCGGGACTGACCGCCTGCTCCCCGGCGGACCGGGTGCGCTGCCGGCGCAACCTCCGTCCGGGACCGCCGTACCCCGGGGCCGGGCCGGTCGTGCCGGCCCGGCCCGGGGCCGGTCAGTAGGCGGGACGGTCAGGAGGCGGGAAGGTCCTGCTGTCCGCCCCCAGGGGGCGCGGACCACGGTGACGCGCCCGCCTCGCGGCGGGGCAGCGGCTCGGTCGGTGTCTGGTCCGGGTAGCCGAGGCTCAACGGGGTGGTGTCCCGGTCGGCCGGTTCGGGGGTCGGGGGCCAGTCGGTGAGAGCCCGGCTCTCGTCCGGGGTGTACGTCCCAGCCGTGGGGGCGGCGGCCGGGACGCGGGCCGGCCAGCGGCGCCAGCGCTGCACGCTGAACGTGGCGATCAGCAGCATCACACCGATCAGGAAGAGCGTGCCGTTCTCCACCGGGAGGCGCAGCGGCAGGGGATCGCCGAACACCTCCCAGCCGTTCGGCACCCGGTCGCGTACGCCGTACGGGGCGAGGAACATCCCGACGTACGGCATGACCAGCAGCAATCCGGCGGTCAGTGTGCCCAGTGGCGAGGTCCGCAGCGTGCCCACCAGCCCGAGCAGGATGCCGGCCGCAGCGAGGTAGACGGCCGGTTCGATCAGGTTGGCGGGGTTGAAGGTCCCTACCTCGACCCAGCGGTTGATGGTCCGGCCTGATCCGTCCTGACCCAATGTGATCAGCACCCAGGTGACCGGCGCCACCACCACCCCGGCGAGGAAGCTCCAGAGATGTCGCATCCGCGCACCGTACCGTTTCCGCCATGACCGAGCACCCCAGCACCGCGCCCGCCGGCAAGCCGACCTCGTACTCCCGGGGTGACTGGTCAGGTGGTCGCTGCGCCGGTGGGTAGCCAGGGACAGCCGGCGACGAGTTCGGTG
>NZ_JBAKHU010000050.1:0-47989 GCF_036906895.1 Micromonospora sp. CPCC 206060 | reverse complement strand
TGACCACGACTGCACCCAAACCCCGGCCAGTCAACCCCCGAAGAACTTACGGCGCGGACCACTAAGGTGCGGCACCGGCGGTAGCCGACGCCCGGGTGGACCACGCGCAGGTTGGTCTACATGACGTCCAGCGCACCGCTGCGCCGACTGGCGTACTCGAAGTACCGGAGCAGCAGTACGGCCAGCGCCGTGTGGCAGAGGCCCACCAGTGCCTCCGCACCAATCGCGCCGAGTACCCGATCCGTCGGGGCCGCGCCAGTGACGAGTCGGGCCGCCTCCGCAGCGTGGGTCAGGGGCAGCACGTCGCCGACGCCGACCATCCACGCGGGCAGCACCGACCGTGGCACGTTGGCCCCGGTGAGCAGGAGCATCAGCGTGAAGGTGATGTTCGAGATCAACATCACGTCCCGGAAGCGCAGGCCGACCGCGCCCAGGACCAGCCCGAAGGCGGTGCAGGAGCAGGCGGCCACCAGAACGACCGGGATCAAGAGAAGGACCATCCGGGTGGACAGGTCAAGGCCGAACAGCAGCGCGCCCACGGTCAGCGTGAACGACGCCACGATCAGGCCGTTGAGCACGTACGGCAGACCTCGCCCCAGCCAGAGCGCCAACCGGCTACGGGTGCTCAGCAGTACCGCACCCAGCGTCCCGAACCTACGCTCGTTCGCGATCGCCATGGTGCCGCCGTAGAGGCTCGACATGCTCGCCGCCAGCACGGCGTTGCCGATCACGTAGAAGCGGTCGTCGGCGACGTTCAGTTGGCGACCCAGGTAGACGAAGAAAAGCATCTGTACCAGTGGCGCGCAGAGCAACGTCCCGAGGAACATCGAGGGCGAGGCCCAGTTGAAGAGCGCCCGATACGAGATGATCCCGCCGAACACCACCAGTCGGGCCGTGTTCAGGATGTTTCCGTTCATGATGTCATCGCCTCAGACCAGGGAAAGCGTGGCAGCGGCGCGGGCTCTCCGCTCCACCCAGGCCAGGGCGAAGACCGACAGGACCAGATAGCACCCGCCAACGAGGATCCCGAGACCCATCGGCACCAGCACGTCGGACAGTTCCCGAGCACCATCGGTCGCCAGGTGCAGGGACCGGGCGCTCCACGTCGTGGGGAGCACCGCCGACCAGGGAGTGGTCCAACTCGGCAGGACACTGATCGGCACGAGCATCCCGGAAAGCAGCCAGATCGGGTAGTCGAGGAAGTTGGCCACCGCGTTCGCGTTGCGCATCAGCACGAAGGTCGACGTGAGCAGCAGGCCCATCATCCCGATCGAGAGCACGCAGAGAGGCAGTGAGAGAACGAAGAGCCCGGGATGGGCGAAGGACAACGGTACATCGAACAGGATCACGCCCCACAGCAGGGTGGCCGCCATGGCGTAGGTGCCGACGATCGCGGTCGACAGCGTGATCGGCAGCAACACCAGGACCAGCGGTACCGGCGCGGAGATCAGGGTCTCCAGCGTGCCGAGCGCCCGCTGATTCTGCACCGCACCGCCCGAGCCGAACAGTACCGACGACCAGACCCCCATCAGACCGGCGCCGACCGATGCCTGTAGTAGCTGGTCCGGGCGGTCTGCAGCACGGAACAGGTAGAAGGCCAGGGTCGCGTAGATCAGCGGTGAGGCCACCGCGAGCATGATCTCGATCGGTGACCGCGACATGTACATGACGTGGGTGCGCACACCCACCACGATGAGGCGGACGGCCCTGCCCGGGGTCACATCGGGCCCCGGTCGGTGTCCTCGACGATCGCGACGTAGGCATCCTCGAGCGTGGCGTGGCGGGTCGTGACCCGACCGAGTCGGCGATCGTCCATCATGGCCAGAACCGCACCGGCGATCTCGCGACCACGGCCCATGTGCACGGTGATCATCTGGCCCTGCTCCTGCAACGTCACATTGACCTCACGAACACCGTCGAGCTTGCGGATCTGACGCAACCGTTCCTCGTCGACGTCGGTGGTCTCCACCTCCAGAATCTCACGGTCCTGTACCCGGGACTTGAGCTCGGCGGGGGTGCCGAGTGCCTGGATGGCACCACCCGCGATCACCGCGATCCGGTCACACAGTTCGTCCGCCTCCGCCATGTAGTGCGTCGTCAGGAGCACAGTGGTGCCGTCCGAGGTCAACTCCTGCACCATCCGTCGCAGGTCCCGGGCGGCGACCGGGTCCACCCCGATGGACGGTTCGTCGAGGAACAGGACCTCCGGCTCGTGCAGCAGGCCTCGGGCGATGTGCAACCGCTGCCGCATGCCTCGCGAGTACCCTTCGACCCGGTCGTTCTCCCGGCCGGAGAGCCCGACCCGATCGAGGAGTTCGCTGATGCGTCGGTTCCGCTCGCGCGGATCGACGCCGTACAGCTCGGCGAAGTAGCGCAGGTTGTCCAGGGCGCAGAGGCGGTCGTAAAGGCCCCGGTCGCCGCCGAAGACGTAGCCGATTCGGCGCCGCACCTCACGTGGCTCGTCGACCACATCGTGGCCGAGTACCCGTGCCGTGCCGGCGGTGGGCAGCAGCAGGGTGTTCAGCATCTTGATCGTGGTGGTCTTCCCGGCCCCGTTCGGGCCGAGCAGACCGAAGAGTTCGCCGCGGCCGACATCGAACGTCACGCCCCGGACCGCGGTGACCTCGCCCCGTCGCGGGCGGAGCCAACCGGTCCTGGTCCGGTACGTCCGGCAGAGGTTGTCGGCCTCGATGGCCGGCCCGCCGCCGACGGATGGCGTCTTCAACCGCAACTCCACATCGTTCGTTGATCAGAGGGCCCGGCAGCTACGGGCCTGGTGGGTAACGCCCACAACCGCCGGGCCCAGGGTTGCCACCCGGTGCGGCAGCGTCGTCCGGCGGTCGATCGGGGCTCACCGCCCCACGTGGTGACCAGCCGCCACGTCTCATACCGACCGTGACGCCGCCCGGGCCGGGTCGGTCACCAACGTCATCCGGTCGGGAGATTCGAGCGGCATGTGTGGCACCCCGAAGGCGAGCAGTTCGAAGGGCTCGGTGACAGCGGTGTTCGTCTTAACGCCGTGCGCATAGTCTGCGGGTACGAACACGGTATCACCCGCACCGATTTCGTAGTCGACACCGTCGATGTGAATGAATCCCCGTGACCTCATTACGTACAGAATGTGGGCGCCCGGGTGGGTGTGCAGCTCAAACCGGGCACCGCTCTCCATAATGATGCGGTCCACACCGATCTCGGTGACCCCACCGATCAGCTCGGCACATCCCGGAACACCCACGATGCCCGGCAGGATCGACTTGTCGGAGCTGAGTAGCCGGACCTCCCGGCCGGTCAGGACGTTGCTGATGTGCCGGTTTGGGTCGAACCTCTCGCCGAAATCCATGCTTCCCCCGTCTACGTTGCTCCACGAACACCTGTCGACCCAGGCGGACCCCGATGGGCACAGCACTCCGCGAGAATGGCGCGGCTCGGGCACCGATTGCCTCCGACTTGCGGCCGAGGCGACCGAACAGCACTTCGGTGCGCCGCGAAGCATACACGTCCACTATCGACCGGAGGGTCCCGCAGATAGTGAGCACGGTCGTAGCCAGTAACCCGCGCATAACGGATCGGACCCGGCCCCGACGACTGTTGGTAGCCGAGCGAAAGTTCGGGATCACCTCCTGCTCGCCCTGCGCGCACCTCCGCCTGAGTCAGTGGTCGACCAAGGCAGGATACGTGCTCCCGGCGCTTCGCGTGGCCCCCACCAAACAGCAGGGCTACCGTATAGTCAGCTCCGACGCAGTGCCGCGCCCACCGTCTTCCACATCGGACAGCGGCATGTTGTCAGCCAACTGCCGACGCGCCTCGTGTCCGGTCGCCAAAGGCTGGCGACACACGCCGCAATCTATGGCGGTCTTGACTCGCACGAACCCAACGGAGCTGAGATGAACGACAATGTCCCGGTCGTCAATTCCTGGAACGAGTGGGATCCGCTACGCGAGGTCGTCGTCGGCTCCGCAACAGGCGCCTGCTTCGAACCGACAGAGCCGGGAAACCGTCCACAGCGGCGTGGATCGGCATCAGGAACACCATTTCCGACAGGTCCGAAGCCGTCAGAGGCGACCGAGAAGGCCGACGAAGAACTCGCGGGCCTCGCCGCGCTGTTGCAGTCGCAAGGCGTAACAGTACACCGGCCGGCACCGATGAATTTCGGGCAGAGACTTGAGACGCCAACCTTCTCCGTGGAGAACCAGTACTGCGCGACCTGTCCGCGCGACGTGATGATTACCATCGGGAACGAGATCATCGAGGCGCCGATGTCTCGACGGGCCCGCTACTTCGAGTATCAGGCATACCGCGACATCGTGTACCGGTACTGGAATGCCGACGACCGGGTGAGGTGGACCACCGCGCCGAAGCCTTCGATGTCCGACGCCATGTACCGGTCGGACTTCTGGGACTGGCCGATCGAGCAGCGGCACGCCCGGATGCACTCGTCCGAGTTCTGCGTCACCCAGGACGAGGTCGTGTTCGACGCCGCTGATATGAGCCGCTTCGGCCGCGACATCATGGTCCAGGAGTCGATGACCACGAACCGGGCCGGGATCCGATGGCTCAAACGACATCTGGAGCCGCACGGGTTCCGCATACACCCGGTTCACTTCCCGCTCGACTACTTCCCATCACACATCGACTGCACCTTCGTCCCACTCCGGCCCGGCCTCGTCCTGACGAACCCGGACAGGCCGATCGAGTCGTCCGAGGCGAAGATGTTCCTCGACAACGACTGGGAGCTGGTGGACGCACCACCGCCGGTCCTCTCCAATGACGAAATGCCGCAGTACTGCCAGTCGTCGAAGTGGCTGTCGATGAACGTCTTCAGCATTTCACCGGAGAAGGTGGTCGTGGAGCAACGGGAGACACCGCTGCAGGACATGCTCGACAGGCTCGGATTCGAGGTCTACACGGTCCCGTTCCGTAACGTGTTCGAGTTCGGCGGATCGCTGCACTGCGCCACCTGGGACATCCACCGCGAGGGCACCCGTGAGGACTACTTCCCCACGCTGACACAGAGCCTGCCGGTATGAGTCCGACCGATGCACCGACCGGGGCAGGGGACTGACCGTCGGGCAGGCAGGCCGTGACGTTGACCTGCGCGGCGGAGCAAGCAATTCGACATCGACCGGGGCCCGGATCCGCTTTTGCGGTCGTGCGCCGATGGACGAGCGTCCAGCCACCGAACGAGACACCCGCGAATGGACGGAGAGCCAAGATGGAGATCGGGCTGGTAGATACATCGAGCGATGGTGCGGCCGTCGCGTTCAGCCGGTCGATGCACGACACCGGTTTCGCGGTTCTGGTCAACCACGGCATCGACGGCGCCCTCATCCGGCGCGTCTACGACGAGTGGCTCGACTTCTTCGGTAGCGGCGCGAAGCACTCCTACCGGGCAACCGGCGGTTCCCAGGACGGCTACTTCCCAAGTCTGCCCGAGGACCGCGCGGCGGGACGCGACATCAAGGAGTACTTCCAGATCCGGCCGGACGGCCGGTACCCGAACGAGCTCTCCTCCGCTGCCCAAGACTACTACGAACAGGCTGCCGCGCTCGCGGTACGGCTGCTGGGCTGGCTCGACACGACCACGCCCCGGCCCGCCGTCGCGCACCTGCCGGTACCGCTGGCGGCCATGCTCACCGGCTCGACCGGGTCGACCCTGCGGGTGCAGCACTATCTGCCGATCCCGCCGGACGAACGACCGAACCCGATCCGGGCACTCGCCCACACCGATCTCAACCTGCTCACCGTGCTCCCGTCACCGACCGGGCCGGGCCTGCAGGTGCGCGACGTACGCGGTGAGTGGCACGACGTACCGTGCGACTCGGGCGCGATCATCATCAACGGCGGCGAGATGCTGGAACTCGCGACCCGGCAGCACTATCCCGCCACGGAACACCGGGTGGTCAACTACGACGACGCCCTCCACCGGGGCTCGCGAATGTCTTTACCACTGTTCCTGCATCCCGCTTCGGCAGTGATCCTGGCTGAGGGTTGCACCGCGGCCGACTTCCTGCGGCGCCGCGTGGCGGAGCTACGCGCGATGGGCTGGCGGCCTGTTCCCGGCGGGGACGACTGAATCCGCCGTCAGGCCCCACTGACCGCAACGCGACGGACCTTCGACGGGATGGGTGTACATGGCACGGGAAGCCGGTTTCGCCCTCGGGCGAACGACGCTACGCATGTTCGGGGACCAGGGTCTACCCCGCCTCGGCAGGCCCGGGACCGTTCCCGTCTCGGTGGCTGTCGGTGGTTGAGGTGCGGACGGAGGATGTGGTAGCGGCCGTCGACGTGGCGATGGCGCAGTGGCGCATCGCCGGGGCGACGGTCGTCGTGGTCCGCGATGACGATACGTGGGTCCTGCCCCGGGGTCACCGGGGCGGCGCCGGCTCCCCGCCGACGAGCGCGCACACCGTCTACCCGATGGGCTGCCTGAGCAGGTGCGTCGGCGCCGCCACGGTGGCCCGGCTCGTCCGCGAAGGTGTCACGTCGTGGGACGCCCCGCACCTCGTCGGGGCGATGCCGGCCGGGCCCCCGGACCGGGGGTGCAGCCTGGGCGACCTGATGTCACACTCCTCCGGCATCCCGACGTACACGATCCTGCTCGACGCGGACGCCGTGTCGATCGCCGACATCGCTGCCCATCGTCTGCGGCACCTGACAGCACGCTGGGGACCGGGTACCCGGTACGTCCACTCCGAACTCAGCTACCTGCTGGCCTGTCACCTGGCCAGCGAGTTGGGCGGCCAGGGGTGGCGGAGCATGCTCTCGGCGCTGTTGACCGACGTGGCTGCAAAGGACGCCTACCTGGGCCGCGCACCCGCCCCCGGTGATGCGGCCCGTCCCGCGATCTGGGGCGCCGAGGCGGGCGCCTTCCTGTCCCAGCCCATCGGCACCGCGTCCGCGCTCGCCGAGCCGATCGACGGCCTTTGGCTCAGTGGCTCCGACATGGCGGCGCTGATCCGCTTCTTCCTCACCGGCTGCACCCCGGACCGGGGGAGACTACTCGGTGCCGAACATCTCGACCGGATCCGGCAGTCCCGGATCAAGGTTCCCCGGTTCGCCTCCCCGCACGCGGCCGATGTCGTACCACAGGGGTACGCGCTCGGCTGGCTGGAGGCGTCCCGGCACACGCGCCGGTTGCTCGTGCACAGCGGGACCGCTTCCGGGATGCGTGGACTGGTCGTACTCCTACCGGCCGAACGGGTCGGTGTGGGCGTTTTCTGCAACGTCGACGACCCGCATGTGCCAACCGGACAACCATGCTGCTTCCGATGCGCCGTCGCCTTCGGGCTGGTCGACGCTCTGCTCGACAGGCGGCCATTCGTCGTACCGGAACGCGGGCCCCGACCGGTGGCCCCGACCGGCACCATCGCCGGGACGAGGCCCGAGCCCGATATCTGGCAACGGCTCCGGGGCGACTACGAGCACCCCGGATTCGGTCGGGTGACGTTCGTGGACGACAGTTCCGGACAGGCGACGTTCAGGTACGCCTCGCTGTCCGCCGCAGTGTGCGCGCGTTCGGGTACCCTCGCCGTCGACTGGCCCCCGGGGCAGGCCGCAACCGGCCAGAGCCCGTTGGTGGTGGAAGGGGTCGACGCCGACCATGTCGACCTCCGGATGGAGAGTTCCGTCGCCCCGTTCCGCTTCGTACGTGTACCCGCGCCGTCGGCGGCTCCCGTACGGGCACGACGCGGTCGATGACGCCCCTGCTCAGCGACCCTTCGGGGCAGCCGGTGTGACCGGTGACCGGCGCAGGGTCCGCGCTACGAGCCCGGCGACCTCCGGTAATGCCAGCATCGCACCGCGCTCGACGTCGAACTGGACGGTGTCACCAACCGTTCCGGGCGGTGGCTCGATCCCCCGGGACAGCACCGTCAGGTCCGCAGGCCGGCCGTCACCGCTACCTGCGGCGGCAGCGGAGAGCAGCAGGTACGTAAGGTAGCTGTCGAACCGGGCTGCCAACTTCCCTGCGAGCACCGCAGGCATCTCCATGCGTGTGAACACCGCGTGGACCACCTGGTGGTACTCCTGGTGGAGCGCATGCGCAAGGGCGACCCCCGGATGTCCCCCAAGCTCCAGGGGATCGAGCCGGTCGATGCCTGTCCGGATCTGCGCCAGCTCGTCGGGGGTCACGCCCTTGGACAGCGAACTGACGGCCTGTTCCAGCTCCGCCCGCAGCGTGCCAGCATCGACGTCCTCCGGATCGAACAGCACGAGCGGGGCCGGCGCGGACCCGGGCACCCGTGCTGCGAGCAACCGGGCGGTACCGGCACCGGTGCAGTAGCCGAGAACACCCACCACCGTCAGGCGCTGCTGACCGACGTCCGCCAGGAGTCCGCGAACATGGTCGTGCGCGTCCGGCCCCGGGCCGCTGCGGACCTGCGGCGGCGGAGGAACGGTTTCGAGGACCCAGGCGCCCGGCGGCAGATGGTCGGCCAGACTGTCGAAGCCGGCGCCCGCCCTACCCGGCCCGAAATCGACCGCCAGGACAGCGTCCCTCTCCACGCCCTCCCGGACGACCCGCCAGCACACAGGGGCCACGACACTCATCTCCTCGGCGTTCGGCGGCGGCTGCCACGGCGGCTCAACTTGGGCGGCCGGATTCCCCGACGGCAGGTGTCATGCTCAGGATCGCGTTGAGCGACCGGAAGCGCTCCGGCGTGAAGTCGAACTGCTCGATGTCGACCCCGAACGTCCGGCCCAGCCACGCGACAACCTTCAGCATGCCGATGCTGTCGAGCAACCCGTCGCTGATCAGGTCATGGTCGGCGGTGAGCTGGTCCGCCGTGAGGTCCGGGGCGAACTCCTCGATGATGAACCGGCGGAGCATGGCCAGCTCACCCTGCTCCACCGCCAGGGCGTCCGTAGGCCGGGCCCGCTCCGCCAGCCTGGTCCGGTCGACCTTGCCGGAGGACGTGCGGGGCAGGGACTCGGTCACTATCTCCAGGGTGGTGGGCACCGCCGCCCGGGGCAGGTGCGCGATGCAGTGGCGCCGCAGATCGAGCGAGTTGACCCGACAGCCGTCGGGTAGCCGCACGACCGCGTGCAGCCGACGACCCCCTACCGGATCGACCTCGACCAGCACCGCCGCCTCGTATACCTCCTCGTGTGCCAGCAGAACCTGCTCGACCTGCTGGGTGTTCACCTGAACGCCCCGGACCTTGATCTGGTGGTCGACCCGCCCTTCAAGGGTGCACGTACCGTCCTCGTGCCGCCGGACCAGGTCGCCGCTGCGGAAGTACGTCCGGTCGTCGGCCCCGGCCGGATGGGGGACGAAGCGCTCCGCGTTGCGGGCATCATCGACATATCCGCTGGTCAAAAAGGGAGTGTGCACGTTGAGCTCGCCTACGCCGGCACCCACGAGAACCCGACCGTCCGGACCGACCAGATGGAACTCGACACCTGGCAGCGGTTCACCGAGCGGCATCGGTACGGGCGTCGTCGCCGGATCGGACACCTCGTAGACGAAGCTGTCGTTCGTCTCGGTGCAGCCGTAGATGTTGTGCAGCCGTGCGTTCGGCAGCAATCGCGATAGCTCCACGAGGCAGCCGGCCGGCAGGTGGTCCCCGGAGAACGCGGCGTGCCGGACCTCGGGCAACTGCCGGCCGGTGTCCGCTGTGGCGTCCACCACGAGCTGGTACATCATCGGCACCGCCTGCATCAGGGAAACCCGGTGCGCCGCGATGAGATCGCCCAGATACCGCCCGTCGGTCGAGCGCTCGGGGTCGACGAGCACTACGCATCCACCGAGCGCCAGCGTGGTCCACACGTCCAGCAGGCTCAGGTCGAAGTTGAGTGGCGCATAGCTGAGCACGACCTGGCCGGACCCGAACTCGAAGTAACCGTCCGCCCAGTCAACGAACCGGTCGATCGCACCGACGCTGATCGGGACGACCTTCGGCACGCCGGTGGAGCCTGAGGTGGTCAGCAGAAACGCGACGTCGTCGGGCCGCGGCGGCGGACAGGTACGGGTCGTTCTGGGTACGCCGGGATCATGCTCGACGAGGTGCGTCACCACGTCCGTCGCCACGCCGGGCTGGGTGGCGAGCACCAGCCCGCAGCCCGCCTGCTCGTACACCGCGCGCGCAGTGGCGCTCGGCAGGTCGACGGCGGCGAAGAGGACTGCCCGCCCGCTCATCAGGCAGCCGAGCGCGACTGCGATGGTCCACGGCGACTTGGTCGCCGGTAGCCCCACCGGACTGCGCGCCGCGGCACCGAGCGCGGTGACCTGGGCGCACGCCTGCCGAGCCGAGTCGAGTAGCTGCCCGTACGAGATCTCCCGCCCACGCCAGAGCAGAGCCGGCGCCTTCGGCTGTCGCTGCGCGTGTCCTTCGAGAGCGAAGATCAGTGATGAATGCATGGTTCCCCGTCTGTCCGCGCCGCGCTCGACACGACGCCGTCCGTTCACAGCCGACCGAGTACCGGTGCCGACCCATCGCCGACGGTCATTCGAGACGCATCATTCCCACCGAGGCGATGTGGATGCCATCGAGCAACGCGACGAACACCGTGGTGTGCATCTCCGCCAGGGCCCGGTGGTCGGTCGCGTCGATGCGGAAGCGGAACAGCCGGGATTCGCCCGAACCCAGCGTGCACGCCGCCACCTGTCCCGGGGGAAGGCCGAATATCTTCCGGTTGCTGAATCCGAAACCGACCGCTCCACGCACCACGCGCCCGCTGCCGTTGATGACCTCCCGCTCGATGTGGCCCGGCTGGGCGCGGGACATGTCGAACTCCACCGCACCACGCATGTGCAGGCTCGGGTGGCCGACCTCGGTGGACCACCAGATGTCACCGCACCGTCTGCACTGCACCGTCTGCACGTGCAGGCTGTCGTCGACGTAGTGACGCATGCTGACCCGTACGGCGATGTCCCGCCGGCAGTGCGGACAGGTCCTTGGCTCGGTGGCCACCTCGCGCAGGCCAGGCAGCCCGTGGTCCATGAACTCCCAGCCGTGCGAGTAGATGTGCTCGGTCATCCGATGCACGGCATGATGTTGCAGGTCGGCAACCTGTTCGGCGACGGCTTGGGTGTCCCGGGCGAAGGCGGGGTCCAGCAGGTTCACGGCGAGCCGGCGGATCTCCTGTCGCACCGCGCTCAGGCCCGCCTCGTCGAGCGGCTGGTAGCTGAACCAGCGCAGGTGCTCCAGCCGGGGAAGGACGACACTCTGTAGGTGACGCAACGTTGCGACCGCCTGCTCGTCCATCCGGGGCCGGGTGGTGACCGAGCCCGGGAAGTCCGGCCGCCACCGCAGGATCTGCCCGGGGTCGCCGAAGAGCCCGAACCGGGTCAGCTCGCCCTGGAGTGGGAAGCTCCGCGTACTGAGCCGGTGCACGACCTCGCCCAGTGGCACCTGGTCGGCGAGGGCCGCTTCGAGGGTCCACTGCTCACTGCCCTGCTCCTGGTGCATGCCCAGCACACCAATGACGGCCACGGCCGTACCTTCCAACAGGCCGAGGGTGAGCGAGATCCGGGTGGGAAAGACGTTCGTGCCGGCGTCCGCCGAGCGGCAACTGTGCGTGAACACCAGGGTGGCGTTCATCTCGGTAGCCGGCACCCGCGCGTCCTCGGGGATGTCCGTCCGGAAACAGCCCTCGCCACGCAGGCACGATGTCCGCCGTTGGCCGGGTGCCACCTCCACCGGCGCGACGTTGAGCGGGTCCGAGCGCCCGCAGATGACCGAGTCAAGCAGGCTGGAGCTGCATTCCCTACCCCAGGCGTGCAGCGTCAACAGCTTCACGCGGCGGCGGCGTACCGGTTCGAGCTCCGCCAGGCTGGTCGCGTCGGCGGTCTCGGCGCCCGGAATCAGCGGGTGGGACACCACGAAGACCCGGTCGTCACCGACAGCATGTGCGGTCAGGCTGCGGTAGACCAGACAGATGAGGGCGCTCGGCGTCCGGGCGACGACCAGGCCGACCCTGGCTCCCGTGGCCCCGGGCCACTCACCGAGCCCGTACAGGTCGTCGGCGGCGCCAACCAGCGCCACGAATTCGCCGACACGTCGTCCCAGCTCGGCGAGCACGTCGGCCGGGGCGACGTGCAGGTGGTCACGTCTGGTCGCCGACGCGAGCAGGTGACCGGCGGCGCGGCTGACCGTGTCGCCCGTCGAGACGACCACCCCGGCGCGGACCTCCCCGGGCACCGCCGGGAGCCCCGCCTTACCGAACAGCGCCTGGTACCGCTGCACCTCCGGACCGGTAAGCAGCGGGAACGGCTGCCCAGGTGTCCACTGGTCGGCCCAGCGGAGAAATGCGTTCTCGTCCGGACAGAGCCGGACCGTCACCTCCGACACGGCACTCCCCCCAGGTCCGCGTTGGCCGCTCCCGTACCCGGGGCCGGCCGGTAGAGATCAACGCTGCACAGCATGACCAGATCCGGTTGCGCATTTATGTCCGCAAATTATCGAAGCTGACCGGGAAGCGCTTCGTGGAGCACTTCGCACCTGCCGATCACCGAGGCCAACCTACCGTCCAGCAGAACGTCATCCATGGCCAGTTCGATGCCGAGTGTCTCCTGCACCCGATGAATGAGCATGGCGACCGCAAGCGAGTTTCCCCCGAGAACGAAGAAATTGTCCTCCGGCGATACGTCGTCGATCTCGAGGACCGCACACCATGCCTCGGTGACGACGGCCGTGATATCGGGCACCGGTGTCATCCCCTCACCTGCGGTCCCGGAGCTCCGGCCGTCATGGCACCTGTGTGCCCCACCGAGAACTGGTGGGTGGTCCGGTGGATGTGGACCTCGCCCGGATCCAGTCGGTCGGACGGGAAGTCCGGCCGGTTGGGCGAGTTCGGCCATCCACCGGCCTCCAGACAGATGCCGGCCCGGGGCTGGACGTATCCGTCGCCCGAGTAGACGCCGAGGCCGGGCTGGTCGGTGACGACGCGCATACACCGCCCACTGACCGGATCGGCGAGCTCAGCCGCCCAGTCGCCGCTCTCCGGCACGAAAAGGTTGTCCAGCTTCGTTGCGCCGATCGTCCGTGGCCGACGGAAGTCGAGACCGGCCTCCACGACGTCGGCAGGTGGACCCGCAACCGGCATGAGCTCGGCGTCGAACCGCAGCACCCGGGCGGCGTTGAGCGCCAGGACGTGCCCGTCGACCACGCCGCCTGCCGACAGGTTCCAGAAGGCGTGGTTGGTGAGGGAAACGATGGTGCTGGCGGTGGTCTCGGCCCGGTACTCGAAACTCAGTCGGCCGGAGCCGTCAACCCGATAGGTGGCCTGCACCGTCACCGCACCCGGATAGCCTTGGTCCCCATCCGGGCTGTCCAGTCTCAGGTGCAGGACCAGGTCGTCACCGTCCCGCCCGGCCTCTGCAGCCCAGACCCTCCGGTCGAAGCCCTCCGGACCGCCGTGAACATGGTGCCGGCCGTCGTTACGGTGCAGGTGGTGTTCGACTCCGTCGAGCCGGAACCGGCCATCTGCCACCGATCGGCAGTACCGTCCGACGGTGCAGCCGACATAAGGGTTCCGTGACCGGTCCTCGTAGGCCGACAGATCCGGCAGGCGTAGTACGACATTGTCCGGGTTGCCGTACCGGTCCGGCACGATTACCTGGACCAATGTCGCACCATAGGTCCAAACAGCGATGGCCAGATCCCGACCCGTGTCCAGAAGGTACTCGTCGACCTGCACGGCACCCGCCGAACCCGAAGCTGCAGTTTCGCCAACCGCTGCGCGGCTGATCCTCAATGAGCCCCCCGTATCCATCACGTTGGAGCCATGCTAGACGACATTCCCGGTCCCCGGGGGACGGCCGCGAGCAGATACATTGTCGGAAGCGGTGCACGACCCACGGGGGATGGAGTTGGTCTATGCAAGTGCACGGGAACTCGGTACGCTTCGGCATCCATTCCGGCCAACAGGTCAGCACCTTCGACGAGTCACTCCGAATCTGGACCACGGCCGAGGAACTCGGCTACGACTGGGTGTCCGTCTTCGATCACTACCGGCCTCCGCTCGGTGGGCCGAAGGGGCCGTGCCTGGACGGTCCCACACTGCTCGGAGCACTTGCCGCTCGTACGTCGCGGGTGCGTTGTGCCCTGCTGGTCTCACCGGTGACCTGGCGGAACCCGGCGGTCACCGCGACCATCGCCGCGACCATCGACCAGATCTCGCACGGTCGCCTCGAACTGGGTGTGGGCGCCGGCGGCAGTGACATGGCGTACGCCGAGTACGGCATCGCGTTTCCCCCGGCCCCGACCCGCCTGGAGATGCTGGACGAGTCCTGCCAGATCATCCGGCGGTTGTGGAGCGACGAATCGACGACGTTCGTCGGCCGGCACTACCAGCTCACCGACGCGCACCTGGAGCCCAAGCCGATTCAGCGCCATCTGCCGCTGGTCGTGGGGGGTGAGGGCGAACGCAGATCGCTGCGCATCGTCGCCAGGTACGCGGACATCTGGAACGCGCTGCCCGGCACACCGGACCACTACCGGCACAAGCTCGACGTGCTGGCACGCCACTGTGACGAGGTGGGCCGGGACCCGGCGGACGTCCGCAAGTCGATCACGTTCCGGGTGGTGCTGGACGACACGGGTCCCCGCGCCGTGCGGCGCGCCGAGAGCCAACTGGACCGACTGGGCGCGGACCCGGAGTTGCGGAGCGAGTATCTGTGCTTCGGCACCCCCGAGGAATGTTTCGCCACCCTGCGGCCGTACCTGCGACTGGGTGTCCGGGACTTCCTGCTGGGTGCACGACCGCCGGTCGACTGGCGGACGGTCGAGATGTTCGCCGAACGGGTCGTTCCACTGCTGCGCGCCGAAGCCACCAACTGATCGACGTGACCCAGGGACGACCCCGCCGGGTCGTCCCTGGGTGCCCCTTGCCGGAACGCCCGGCGGATCGTCGGCAGAAAACTACGAAAGGGATGGTCATGACAGGGCGCGTACCCGCTGCGGAGCAGCGGTCGCTCGACGCGGTGACACAGGTCGTCCGCGACGTACTCCAACTCGACTCGGTCAGACCGGACGACGACTTCTTCGCCGTCGGTGGGCATTCGTTGCTCATCCTGCATGTCATCGGCGCACTCCGGACCAGCCACCGGCTCGCCCTGCCGGCGGTGCAGTTCGGCAAGGACGCCCGGCTGTCCGCCCTCGCGGCGGCCTGCCACGAGGTCGGGCCCGACCCCAGCCAGGCGCCGTGACATCACCGCGTAGCGCCTTCTCCGACGTCCCGTCGGCGGTGCGGCACTGGGCGGTCACGACGCCGGGCCGCACCGCGATCGTCGACGATGCCGGGGCGTTGACCTACGGACAGTTGCTACGACGGGCCACCGGAATCCAGACCGCGTTGGCGCGCCTGGGGGCGGGCCGGGGCGTGACGGTTGCCGTCGTGGACCGTCGCGGCGCGGCTCCTCTGGTGTCGACCCTCGGCTGCTGGCTCGGCGGCCAGGTGCCGGTACTCGTCGACGCCGCCCAACCACCGGCGCGGATCCGCACGATGCTACGCGATGCCGGCGCGGTGGCGGTTCTCTCCGACACGACTGACGGGTCGGCCCTCGACCTCCCGGTGCTACGGCCCTCGTCGGAGCCGGACATGGAGGCCCCGGGGGCCGGGCCTGTGCAGGGCGCGGACGCCTACATCATCTACACCTCGGGGTCGAGCGGGCCCCCCAGGGGCGTGCTGGTGGGGCACCGTTCGCTGCGGCTACTGGTCGACTGGCACCTCACGGAGTACGACGTGGATGTCCGTACCCGCGCATCCTCCGTAGCCTCACCGGGATTCGACGCCTTCGTCTGGGAGACCTGGCCGTACCTGTCGGCAGGAGCCTCCGTGCACTTCGCGCCGGACTCAGCGCGTCTCTCGCCGTTCGAACTGTCCAGTTGGTACGTCACCGAGAAGATCGACATCTCCTTCCTACCGACCCCGTTGGCCGAGGCCTACCTGCGGTACGGAACCGACCTGCGGCAACTTCGTTGCCTACTCACCGGCGGCGACCAACTTCGGGTGGCCGGGCCACACGAGCTGCGTCGCTTCGTGAACCACTACGGCCCCACCGAGGCGACCGTCGTCACCACGTACGCCGACGTGCCGTCCACGACGGCGGCGGGCCCCGCACCGATCGGCCGGCCGGTCCCCTCCGCCCGGTTACTCGTCGCCGACCCGGACACCGGCTGCCCCACCCGGGGCGACGTGGGGGAACTGCTGATCGGAGGAGCCTGTCTGGCCCGGGCGTACTGGGCCGACGAGGCGACGACCCGCCGACGTTTTGTCAGCGTCGACGGAAGTCCCGGACGCTGGTACCGCACCGGCGACCTGGTCCGCCGTGACGACGACGGCGACCTGTGGTTTGTCGGCAGGATCGACCGTCAGGTGAAGGTCCGCGGTGTCCGGGTCGAGCCGGCCGAGATCGAGAGTGCGCTGTTGACCCACCCCGGCGTGGCCGACGTGGCGGTCGAGCAGGGCCCGACCGGTGAGCTCACGGCGTTCGTGCAGTCCTGCCTGGACGGTCAGGGCATTACGCTGGACGACGCGCTCAGGGACCATGCCCGCACGGTCCTGCCTGATACGATGATCCCGCGGCACGTCGTCCTGGTCGACTCGTTGCCCCTGACCAGAAACGGCAAGGTGGACCGCGCCGCGCTCCGATCCTTCTTCGAAGCAGCACAGCGCGCCCTTCCAGGCGCCGACCGGGCCCGGTGATCAGATCAATGAAGCTCTACCTGTCATCGTTCCGGCTCGGCAATCAGCCGGAACGCCTTCGGCAGATGGCGGGTACGGCGAAACCGGCCGCCGTCGTGCTGAACGCCTGTGACGGGTTGGACGCCGCCGGCCGTGACCTGCGGCTGCGGCAGGAGATCGAATCGCTGGAGACACTCGGCTTCCGCGCCGAGGAACTCGACCTCCGGCAGTATGCGCACGAGCGGGCGCGTGCGGGCGCCCTTGCCGATGTGCTGAGCCGCTACGGCCTCGTGTGGGTACGGGGCGGCAACGTCTTCGCGCTCCGGCGCATCATGCGGATAAGCGGTTTCGACGGCGCCATCCGTCCACTGCTCGACGAGCGTTCCATCGTCTACGGCGGGTTCAGTGCCGCCGCTGCGGTGGCGGCACCGTCGCTGCGCGGTTGCGAGACCGTCGACGATCCGCACGACGTTCCAGCGGGATACCCGGCCGAGGTGATCTGGGAGGGCCTCGGCCTGCTGCCCTTCGCCTTCGTGCCGCACTACCGATCGGACCACCCGGAGGCCGATCTCGTCGAGCGTTTCGCAGAGCAGTTGCTCGACAGCCACGTACCGTTCGTCGCCCTGCGTGACGGTCAGGTGCTGACGGTCGACGGTGACCGCTTCGAGATCCTCACCTGATGCCCGCCCGCTCCTCACGGGTGGAGATCCTTCTGTAGGTAGATCCGCCTACGCCGGTCGCCTTCGTCGGACAGGATCGGCCCGTACTGGGTGAAACCCACGGTGAACAGCATCTGCAGCGTCGCGGTGAGGTCCGGGTTGGTCTCGGACCTCAGTACGTCCGCCCCGGTGTCGGCAGCGACCTCGATCGCCTTGCGGACGCATCTGAGACCGATGAGGGAACCGTCCGTCTGGAGATCGGGCCGGACCGAGAGCCTCATCAGGTAGACCGCTCGGCGCGCGGGCGGGTAGATCTCGCGTTCCCAGGCCGGGGAGAAGGGCGCTCGCGTCGTCAGGGTGAACGTCGCCGCCGCACGCCCGTTCCGGCGGAGCAGGCGTACCTCTCCGGCCGAGACGAGGCGGTCGGTCGACTCCCGGCGCCGGACCGGTACGGGAGAGCCGTACCGGCCGGTGACATGGGTGTCCGAGGCACACAACAGATCGTGCACCTCATCGACATCGGTGGCACGTTCCCAGGTCCAGTTCTGCACCGTCATCGTCGTCTCTCCGCTCTATCCACCGGTTACCTGATGACTGGCTGACACGTCATTCGACCGCTGCCCAGATGACTCCCCCGAGGTCGTGGCGGCCGGACCGCAACATGCTGAATCCCGGGTTTCCGAACCCGGCGCGGCGCAGCAGGTCGAGCCACTCCGCCCGGGTACGGAACCCGCCCCGGTCCCACCAGCCGTCGAAAGCGCAGAACAGGAAGTCCAACGCCCACGGTGTACCCGTCGCGGTGGTCGGATTGGCACCCTCGGACAGGAAGAGTCGACCACCGCCCGCCAGCAGGCCGCGTAGCCACCGCAGCGTCGCGAGCTTGTCCGCAGCGCAGTGCACCGCGTTCGTACCGAAGATCGTGTCGAAGGTGCCGAGGTCCGCCGGCGGTGGCCGATCGAAGTCGAAGACCACCCCGCGCCCCGGCCAGGAACCTCGCTCCACCAGTTCCGGGGCACCGTCCGACCAGACCAGTTCGCCGGTCACCAGGGGAGCAATCCGGCCGGTGGTGTTACCGACCCCGCTACCGACCTCCAGAACCCGCCCACCGAGGACGCCAGCGGCGGCCAGCGTATCGGCGGCCAGCGCCGCGTAACTACCCATCGGCCATTCCGTCATCAGCCTGCGCCACAGCCCCGGACACGTCCGCATGACATCCTGGCCCGTGCACGAGCCGTCAGCCAGCGCCGGCCAGTGCTCCACCAGGGCGTCCAGGGCGTCGTGTGCGGCGCTGCGGGGACCGGCACCGGGGCGCGTCTCCGGCACTGCCGCGACCGTGGCCAACGCATGAGCGTGGATCCGGCTCGCGCGCGCGTTACGGGGTCGGACCGGATGCCCGACTATCTCCTCGGCAGCCTGCCGGGCGTAGCTGAGCAGGGCGTCATAACGTTGCGCGCTCTCGCCAGCCGCGACCAGCCGCTCTCCCATGGCACGCCGCCGGGGTTTGCCCGTTGAGGTGACCAGGAACTGACCGGTGGCCACCACCGCCGGACGGAACCGGCTGTCCCGACAGAGCCCGGCCAGGTCGGGCCCGTCGTCGGCAGCCAGCACCAGCCCGAATTCCTGACCGAGCCGCTCACTGGGCACGGGCACGGCGGCGAACGACCCGGTCAGCCCAGCCGCCCGCCAGTGCCGCTCGACCTCCAGCGGGTGGTACTTCTCGCCACCCCGGTTGATCACCTCGCTGCGTCTGCCGTTGAGGACCAGCAGACCGTCACGCAGCTCACCGAGATCTCCGGTGCGCAGCCAGCCGTCCGGGGTCACGGCCGCGATGGTCGCCTCCGGGTCCTGCCAGTAGCCGCGCATCCGGTCAGGGGTACGCAGCCACACCTCACCGTCCTCCAACCGCAACGTGGTCTCCGGCAACGGCAGTCCCACCGGTGGGGGATGCGCGACGTACTGCTGGCGGAAGTCGGCGGCGTCCAGCGTGGGCATCACGAAGCTGAAGTTCACCGCCTCCGACAGCCCGTACCCCTGCCGCAGCCGGGGGCCGTACAGCCGGTAGAAGCGGTCCGCCAGGTCACTGGTCAGTGGAGCCGCAGCGGTGATCAGGTACTCAAGGCTCTCCGGCCAGGCGGGCCCCTGCTCAACCAGCTCCTGCAACAGGGCGGGCACGATCGAGGCCGTACGGGCACCGGCCCGGCCGAGTCCGGCGAAGTAGGCCGTGGGCTCGAAGCGCTCGCACAGGACGAGCTGCGCAGCGGTCAGCCGGGTGCCCAACAGCGACATCATCAGGGCGTTGACATGATAGAGCGGCAGGCAGGTGCCATGCGGGCGCGCTGGCGAGAAGCCGTGCAGGGCGGCGACCTTCGCCGCGTTGCCCTCCACCGCCTCGCGGCCCAACATGACGCCTTTGGGACGACCGGTCGAGCCGGAAGTGAACATGATGAAGGCCAATCCTGCCGCCGCCGGATGTTGTGGTTCCCCCGGCACGGCCCGGACCCGGGGCGCCGCCGGAGGTCCGTCCACGATCAGGGACGCTGCCGTCCGGTCCACCACATCGGCCACCTCGTCATCCGTGGCCCGGGGGTGCAGCGGTACGGCGACCAGGCCCCGGTCGAGGCAGGCGCAGAGGAGCGCCGCCAGTTCATGGCAGCTGGGCCAGCGGACCACCACCCGCCCGGGTGCCTCCAGCCGCTGCCAGGCCGGATGCGTCGTCACCGACCCGACCATGGCGGCCGTCAACGTTGCCCCAGCCGAACGGTGATCGTCTTGGGGCGCTGGTACTCGTGCAGTGCCAACGTACTGAGGTCCGTGCCGTGCCCCGATGCGCCCCGCCCGCCGTGCGGCAGCTCGGCGGTCTGTACCAGGTGACAGTTGACCCAGGCCTCACCCGCGTTCAGGTCTCGGGCGACATCCAGCGCGCTGTCCAGTCCGGTGCTCCAGACACTGGCCGCCAAGGCCTGCGGTTGGCTGTTGGCCAGCCGCACCGCCTCGGTCAGGTCGGTGGCGGGCTGCACGGTCAGCACCGGTGCGAAGACCTCCTCCACGACCGCCGGGTCGTCGCCGGGGACATCGGCGAGCACCACGGCGGGACGCCAGAATCCCGTCTCCTCGCCGGACGCGATGACCGGGTCGGCCGGGTCCACCACCCGTCCGTGTGACTGCTTGAGGATGCGGTCGTACCGGTCGGCCTGATCGGCATTGTTGAGCGGACCGAAGTCGCGGCCGGCTCTCCGCTGGGCCATCGCCTCGGCCAGCCCTCGCACCACCTCCTCGTAGTTCTCCCAGAGGGTGATGACCCGGGCCGGTGCGGCGCAGCTCTGTCCCGCGTTGTAGGTGGCAGCGGCCGCGAGTTCCGCGTAGGTCTCCCGAGGTGCGTCCGGTAGTACGACAGCTGGGGCGTTACCGCCGAGTTCGAGACTGACCCGACGGACCCCAGCCCGCCGGGCGACATCCGCCCCGCCGGCCAGGCTGCCGGTGAAGGCGACCGCGTCGACGGCACTCTCCACGAGCAGTCGGCCGGTGTCCCGGTCGCCGGTCACCACGTGCAGCACGTCGGCGCCGAGTATCTCGGCGGCGTACCCGGCCAGCAGTTCCGCAGAATCCGGGGTCGTCTCGGCGGGCTTGGCGACCACCGCGTTGCCGGCGGCCAGGGCAGGTGCACAGCGCCAGGCCAGCATCAACAGGGGGTAGTTCCACGGTACGATCGCCGCCACGACGCCGAGCGGCTCCCACCGCACCCAACTCTCGTGGCCGGCGACGAACTGGCCGGCCGCCGGGCCCGTCGCGGTCCGCACGGCCCACGCGTAGTAGCGAATCAGTTCCACGCTCAGCGCGAACTCCTGCGCCGCCTCGGCCGTTGGCTTGCCCGTCCCCGCCCGCTCCGCGACGAGAAACGCCTCCTCGTGTTGTTCGACCAGGTCAGCCAGCCTGGTGAGCCGTATCGCGCGTTCCTTCGGTGTCAGGGCGGCCCACCGGGTCGCGCCGCTGCGTGCCGCAGCGACGGCCGTGCTGATCTCGGCATGCCGGCCGCACCGCACGCTCCGCCGTACCGCCGCGGTCCGTGGGTCGGTCAACTGGCTGTACGACTCGGGAGTCACCGGTTCACCTCTTCGGATAGGGCACCCACCGCCGGGACGGGCGCTGGGGCAACGGCCGGGCTGCCGCCCGGCAGATCAGTCAGGAACGGCCTCCGGTCGAGGCGCTGGGCCAGGCCGGCGGCCAAAAAGCTGGCAAAGCAGTGGTACACGACCGGCGAGAACTCCTCACGCACCTGTCCCTGCACCGCGAGGACCACCCGGGAATGCCGTGCCAACGACACGTCGTCCCGATCCTGCACGGTGATGACCCGGCGGCCGATACCGGCGGCCCGGGCCGCCAGTGCCTCGGCACGCTGCCGCGACCGGCCCGGCGGGGCGACCACCACCAGTGGGTTGTCGACCGGACGGATGAACCGCTCGACGTGCCACCATTCCTCAAGATCCTGGGCGAAAGCGGGAACTCCGGCGGTCTCCACCAGCTTCGCCGCCGCGAACTGGGCGGTACCGTGACTCGGCCCGGAACCCACCACCGCGGTGACACCCGCAGACAGCTCGCCGACCCCGGCCGCAGCATCCGTCGACAGGGCCTCGTTGGTGGCCGCCAGCACATCCGTCGCAGCCCACAGCTCATCGCGGGCGCGGGCCGTCTCCTGCTCCCCCGCCCCGCCGAGTTCGGCCAGCCGGAGGGCCGTCGACAGGAGTCCCAGCAGGCTGGCCTGGTAGGTCCGGATACCCGGCGAGCGTTCGTCGTCCGGCAACTGCGCCGTGATCCCCGCGTGCGCCACCCGGTCCACCGCGCTGTCGGGTCGGCCCGTGACAGCGAGCGTGCGGCAGCCCGCAGAGCGCGCCCGGGCCAGGGCCTCGACCACCCGCTCCGTACCGCCGGATGCCGACACGCCGATCACCAGATCCGCGGCTGTCATCTGCTCCGGCTCGCTGTACAGCGCGAACCGCTGCGCGCCCACCGGCCGGCACCGCACACCGGCCAGCCTGACAAACGCCAGTTCAGCCGCCCTGCCGGCGTGGTAGGAATCGCCCACGCCGGTCAGGTAGACGTTCCGCACGGCCGGTTCGCCGGACGGCAACACCTCCCGCACCTGCGCCTCGATTGCTGGAAGCAGCGTACGCAGGTCGGCCGGCAGCGCACGCACCTGTCTGAGAACGACATCCGGCTCAAGTGACACGACGGTGTTCTCCTGTTCTCATCGCCGCAGCGTTCCCGCGACGGCGTCCGGGGCGACTACGGGCAACTGGACCGAACCACGTCCATGTAGGCCCTGACCCGCTCGACGTCGGCCTTACCCGCCCAGCCGTCACAGTTGAGACAGGTGCTGACGAACGCACCGTCGGCCCGGGCGAGAAGCCGGGCGGCGTTCCCGTGGTTCGTGTGGCCGGCAAGGAGCACGGGCAGGTCAGGAGCCGCCCGTCGCACCTGCTCGATCTTGTCCAGGGTCACCGCCTCGTCCCGGTGGCCCAGACATACCGCGTCGACCGCGACGAGCTGAGCAGCGCGTGCGACATCCCCCAGCGGCGCCCCACCCAACCACTGGAAGTGCATCGAGTCGATGTCGGCGACGACGCCGACATCCCAGGCGTCGATCTTCTGCCGGTACTCGGCCACCGCCAGCGGGTCCGGTTGTACCAGTCCGTGGGTACTCATCGTGGCACCCACCATCGCGGTCGCCCGGACGAAGGAGCCCCCGGCCACCTTCGCGACAGCCAGTGAGGCACGGACCGCGTTGCGCATGAGCTGGGCACCGACCAGGAAGTGCGAGGGGACCGCCGCCACCACCGCCCGCACGATCAGCCCCATGGCGGCCACCCGCGCCGGATCGGTCTGCTCCCCCGGGCTGTACACCCGGTCGGCGCTCTGCACGAGACAACCGTCGGCGCCACCGGCCGCCAACGCCGCCGCGTACTCCACGGCGTCGTCGAGTAGTTGCGGAAAGGAACCCGGCCGGTGGAAGGGGGTACCTGGCAGTGGCGCCAGGTGGACGACGCCCAGCACCACCCTGCGTCGGCCCCCCGCCTCGAACAGCGCCGGACGCCCTGCCGGCGCCGTCACCGCGCCACCGCCGCACCGTACGCACCCAGACGCTCGATCGCTGCGGCCAGCTCCGTCCATCGCTGGGCGGAGGTGACCCGGACGATGCCGCCGGACAGGCAGAACGTCAACAGACCGGGGAAGACCGAGACGCCGGTGTGGTGGAGGACCTCACGGAAGCAGCGATAGGAGTCGTTGCTGTCGACGAAGTTCAGTGCCAGGTTGATGGAGTAGCGTGCCGGCAGCACGCGTACTCCGGGCATAGTCAACCCCTCGATGGCCCGGTCCCGGATGTGGATCAGTTCCTCCTCACGCGCCCTCCGTTCCAGCAGATACGAGTCGTACGCCAACTGCAGGCGGGTCACGTCCAGCCCGTAGGCCGCCTCGAACTCGTCGCAGTGCGCCCGGTCCAGTTCCGTGATCCTCTCGACCCGCCACCGCTCCATTCGGGCCAGCACCTCGACAATGGTGAAGAAGAACGAGGCAGGCCCGCCGAACGTCGTCGACGCGTACTCGTAGTACCCGTCGATGAAGTCGGCGCTCGCCAGCAGCCATCCCACCTTGATTCCCGGTGCGGACCAGTGCTTCGAGAGGCTGCTGACCCGGACCACGTTCGGCGCACCGCGCAGCGGCGTACGCCTCACCTCGGGACCGAGCCACTCGTGACACTCGTCCAGGACGATGACCGTACTCGGATCAGCCGCTGTGATGAGCTGCTCCAGATCCGACTCGCAGACGACGGCGCCGGTCGGATTCGCCGCGGTCTGCAACAGGACCAGGGGCGTCTGCGGGGTGAGCGCCTCGATGAGTGGATCGAGCGAGCAGGGCCGGCCGTCGACCGCCGTCAGCGGCACCAACCGGGTGCTGCTGCGCCGGGCGACGGACTCCACCAACGGCGGATAGTTCGGAATGGCACACAGTGCCGGGTCGCCAGCCGGTGCGCCGCTGAGAACGAAGTCCGCCAGGCAGTTGATGGCCTGTGTCGCGCCCAGCGTCAACGCCACGTTCGCCCGCGCGTACGGCTCACCCGGAATGAGCGCGTTCTCGTACGCGGCGACCGCGTCCCGGGCCGGCTCGCGCCCCCGCGAGTCGGAGTAGCCGTACAGGTCCCGGTCGAGGGCGTACCGGATGCAGTCCTTGAGCGCCCAGGGCAGCCCCCACTCCTCCTCGTCCACGGCGCCGCTGGACAGGATGATCTCGGCCTCGCCGCGCTGCTCCCCGTACAGGTCGTCACGGAAGTACCAGTTGAACATCTCCTTGACGAACCGGACTGTCGCCCGGGAGCGGAGGACATCCTCCGCCTCGACCTTGCGCCGTACCTCCGACGCGCGCCAGCGCTCCGCGAGCTCCGGTCGGTGCCCGTGCGGGATCTCCGACTCCACCCGCCCCAGGTACAGGTCGCGCAGTTCCATGTAGTCGTCCGGATCGACTGCCCGGGCGAAGACCTCAAGCAGCCGATCGTCCACGCTCGGATCAACCGTCATCGCGGGCACACCGCCCTGCGACCGGCCCCTCGGTGAGCCGAGCGCACGCTGCCACGGCACCTGCATCCGTGGTGGTTCTCTCTCGAACAAACTCGTCATGGCTTCGCCCCCGTCTGTTTTCACGCTCGCCGAAATCAGTGCTCGAGTAACCTCAGGCGGGCCAGATGACGCCCCGCGCCGGGCAGGAAACGACCCGCCGAACGGCCGTGGAAGAACCAGGTGTTGTCGATGACCGCGACCGTCCCCGCCGACCAGGTGAGGCCCAGCGGAACCGCTGGCGCGTACATCGCCCGAGTCAGTGCGGCCAGGGTGTCGTTGACCTCCGCCTCGGTGGCACCCCCGAGGGTGCACTCCCAGTGCAGGACGCTGTCCACGAAGTCCCGGAACGCGAACACCACCCGACCACCGACGTCACGAGCGATCGTCGGGGCTTCGGGCTGCCCGTGGTATCGGGTGTGCCGGAGAATGTCGAGCTGGCGTGGCAGTAGTGCCCGCGCCACCTGCGCCATGGGCACGAGTACGGTCTGGAACTCACTGTCCGGGCCGCTCCGCTCACGGCACATGAGCACGATGAACCGGAACTGCCGTGACACGGGACGTCCGCTGCCCTCGGAGTGCAGGCTCAGTGGTCCCCCGGCGAACGGTTGGAGGGCGACGTCATCGGTCGGCCCACCACTCATCACCAGGTTCAACACCACACCACGCGCAACGTACGGCTGCACCGCGGGATCCCGTTCCGGGACCGGCCTCCCGAGCCGGTGTCCGAGCTCGATGAAGGCGTCGACCCCCAGTGGCGCCGGGAGGGAGACCACGGCGATACCCCGTACCGCCAGTTGACGGGTGAGTTCGGCACCCACCGCCGCCGGGTCCGCCGGGGTGGCCACCGGCTCCGGTGCGGCCGGCAGGACCCGCCCGCCTTCAAGCAGTGCCCGACGCAGACGAGTCAGCTGCGGGTCACCAGCCGCCGAGAACGTACCCACCACCGGCGGTTCCGGTCCGGACCCGCCCGGGACCACCGCCGTCGGTTCCGCGCCGGTGATCAACTGGTCCAGCTTCGCAGCCAGATCGGGACGGAGCAGTTTTCCGGTACGCGACCGGGGCAGCATCGGAAGGACCACGATCCTCGACGGCACCGCAACTGCGGGAATCCGCTCCCGCAGGGCCGCCAAAACGTCCACCGGCGCATCGACGAAACACACCGCGGCGACCACGCTGTCACCGGTCAACCGGTCCTGCCGGCGCACACAGGCCGCATCCCGCACTCCGGGCACCGCACGCAGCGCCCGATCCACCTCGTCCAGGGACACCATCTCCCCCCGAACCTTGGCGATGTTCTTGATGCGGCCGGTGACGAAGAAGAACTCCCGCCCGGAGCGTCCGACGGAGTAACCGAGGTCACCGGTATGGAACCAGCCGCCGCGGAAAGCCTCCGCCGTCGCCGCCGGATTGCCGGCGTACCGGTCCATCACGTTGTGCCCGCGAATGCAGATCTCACCCACCGCGCCCGGCACGACCGGCTCGCCGGCAGCGGTCCGGACCGACACCTCGTTGCCGTACAACGCCACGCCGATCGAAGGGACAGCGGCATCGGTCACCATCTCCCGGTACACCTCGGCCGGCAGGTCACACGGCACCGTGGTGGAGAAGTTGGTGGTCTCGGTCAGTCCGTAGCCCTGCAACACCGGCACCCGCCATCGTTCCCGGACGGCCCGTGCCGTGTCGGCGGTCAGTGGCGCCGCCGCCGAGACGACGTGCTCGAGCTCCTCCGGAACATCCGGATCCCGCCAGGTCTGTAGAAGCGCCTCAAGAATGGTGGGCGCCACACTGATGATCCTCGGGCGGGTCTGCTCGATGACCCGCCCGGCCCGCAGCGGGTCGAATCCGTGTGGCAGCACGGCGTGCGCCCCCGCGTACAGCGTCCCGAAGAGGGCCAGGTTCAAGGCGTTGGCGTGGTAGATCGGCAGGAAGCTCAACAGCCGTTGTCCACCTCGCAGGCCATGATGACGGCGTACCGCCTCGGCATTCGTGACAATGTTGTGCTGACTCTGCACGACGATCTTCGATGCCGATGTGGAGCCCGAGGTGCCGAGCATGACCGCATCCGAGAGTGGGCTCAGGTCCGGATCGGACCACTTCCCGGCATCGCCACTGCCCGGCTGTTCGGACATCGACACCAGCGAAATGCCTGGTGGGCCCGGCCGGACATGCGGCGATCGGATCAACACGGCAGCCGACTGCGCACGCGCCTGCTCGTCGATCCGCAGCGGAGGGTCGGTCGGGCTGAGGATCAGCGCGGTGGCCCCGGTGCGCAGGATGCCGTACAGGGTGACGACAGAGAGCACGTCGTTGGTGGGGACGAGACCGACGACATCGGC
Source organism: Micromonospora sp. CPCC 206060 (assembly GCF_036906895.1). NCBI lineage: Bacteria > Bacillati > Actinomycetota > Actinomycetes > Micromonosporales > Micromonosporaceae > Micromonospora > Micromonospora sp. CPCC 206060. The sequence goes on along the minus strand of NZ_JBAKHU010000050.1, from coordinate 20,761 downwards.
GGGCCGGACACCCAGACCACGGACCCACAATGCGGCGATGGCGCTGCGTGCCGCCAGTTGCGCAAAGGTGATCGTCTCCTGTCCGCCATCGGCCGCGACAGCGGTGAGATACGGCTCGTTCGGGCAGTCGAGCGCCCGGTAACGAAGCGCGTCGAGAATCGTGGCATGCTCCGCCATTGGCACGCCGTACGCGGTTGCGTGGTACCCGTGCGCAGCGAGTGCATCGTCGGTCATCAGGACGACCTGCCCCGCAGCCGCGTTACCGCCGTGACAATCGAGTCGACGGAATGGAACACCTCGGGTGTGATCTGATCCGCCGGGAATCGGACCGAGAACGTCTCCTCGATGTCCATCAACAGGCCGACCACACCTAGCGAATCGAACCCCAAATCGGTGAGCGCACCCTCCGCACGCACCGCCGCCCCGTCGGTTCGGGAGGACCTCCTGCTGACCAGTGCCGACACCACCGCAATGACATCTTCATTCATCTGCGTCACCTCCGTCCCACGCCGTCACGACGAAGCTCGTGACGGCCCCGGCGCCACGACGATGAAAACGAGCACGTCCGGCCGTTCGGCAGGCCCGCGCAGAAGGCCAGGTCCAGGCTGGTTACGGCTCGCGGATCACGGAGGGACACGCCCGGCCTGACAGCATCCACCACAGTTTTCCCCCGAATTGGCCCCGCTGACTGCTTCGCGGCGGCCCCGATGGAACCACCACCCTGCGGAGCCTACTGTGGACGGAGGATTTCCATGACCCCATCCGTTCACGACTATGTCGATATCTATCGTGGACGCGTGACCAGAGTCGACGAAGCGCAGCAGAACCCGTTGGTCCTCTCGGCCGCCACATCCCTCCGGGGTTGGCGACAGGGTGGCCCGGCGCCCATCAGTTCCCCCGGTGGCCGGCCCCATGGCGCGTGAAGTACCGGCGGCCTCGGAACGACTGGTACCAGGGGCGGCAGCCACACCCATGCGCCCCGCCCCGCACGCCATGTCGTCAACCCCACCGCCGCACATACCGTCGTACCCAAACTGCTATGGCTGCGGCCCCGAGGTGGCGGGCGGCCTCGGCCTGTCGGTGATCAACTGGGACGGCACAGCCGTAACAATGGCGATGACCATCGCCGAATCCTGGGCCGGCGCTGCGGGCGTGGCACATGGCGGAGTTCTGGCAGCAGCGCTCGACGAGGCTCTCGGGTACGTCGTATGGGCACTGGGTCACCGCTGCGCCACCGCACGGCTCGAGGTGGACTACCTCGCCCCGGTGCCGGTCGGGTCACGGCTGTGGGTGACTGCTCGCGGCACTGCCGTCGCCGGACGCAAGCTGTACGCGGAGGCGGAGGCCACCATCGGTGGCCCCACCGGCGTACCGGCCGTCCGCGCCGCAGCCCTGTTCGTCGCCGTCCGGAACGGAGGCGCCCAGTAGCGGATGCCCCCGCACGGGGAACAACTGACAGCTCCGCGTACGAGGGCTGTCGCCGACCGGGGAAACTGGTGAGCCCGCAGCGCCGCCGCCGCGCCGTGACGGTGCTGCAGCAGCGCTTCGGGGTCGCGCAGCGGCGTGCGTGCCGGCTGGTCGGGCAGCACCGGTCGGCCCAACGCCGTCCGGCGCCGGCTCCTCGTGACGCTGATGAGGTGCTGCGGGCCAGGTTGCGGCAGATCTCCGCGCAGTATCCGCGGTGGGGATGGCGTAAAGCACATGCGATCGCCGCCCGCGAGGGCCTGGTCGTCAACCGGAAACGCACCCACCGGCTCTGGCTCGACGAAGACCTCAAACGCCCGCCCGGAGTGCGGAAGAAGCGCCGCGCCGGACCGGGCCGCCATCAGCGGATGCGCGCGACGCGGCCGGATCACATGTGGGCACTGGACTTCCAGGTCGACGTCACCGCCAACGGCCGGCAGGTCCGTTTCCTCAACATCATCGACGAGTACACCCGCGAAGCCCTGGCCACCCGGGCGGCCCGCTCGTTCACCGCCGACGCCACGGTCGCCGTCCTCGACGAGGTCAGCGCCCGGTGGTGGGCTCACCGCCGTGCCACACCACGCTCACCGGGTGAACGCTGCCCTGCTGCTCGATCGACCGGGCGCAGGCGCTTGCAACAGAGACGGACATAAGCTGGCGTGAGCGCCGGCTGGGCAGGTAGCAGTAGCTGCAGTCCAGATTGCAGAAGGTGGTGGGCTGCAGGACCAGGGTGTGAAAGGTCCCGGCGGTGGCCGGCTGTCCTGTAGGGGCGATGATCCCGATGTCCCGGATGGTCATGTCTCCTCCGGTGTCTGCAACTCCGTGGACGGGCGACGGCCGCAGTGTCGGGCCGGCCAGCCGAGGAATCGGCCGAACAGGTTCCGGACGTCGCCGGTGGTACTCGAATTGAGTCGGTGCAGGTCGTCGATGGCCTCGTGTAGGCGGCCGGACAGGTAGAGCGACAGGTTGAGCCGGTTGTCCTGGTAGCTGGCCAGCAGATCGAGCTTGGCCCGTCCGCACGGCCAAGGCTGACCGCACTCCCGACACAGCCAGAGCGGACGCAGCGGCAAGTGCCCTGAAGAAGCGGCCATGGACCCGTCGGCACCAGCGGCAGCCACGCCGTCGCCGTTCATCGGCGCTCGCTCTCCCGTGTCTGCCGCTCGAACACGATCCGCCAGGCGTGCGTCAGCAGGGGCGGATCGGCCGACCCCGGCCGTACCGGCGGAGCCGCTGCCACGCGGTCTCGTGGCAGGCCGCCCATCGTTGCGTTGCGCGAGATATACACGGTCACGGCCGGCTCCCGGTTGGAACTGCCGCCTGGGTGCGGTGGGCTTGCCGCCATGCCGACAGGCCCACCGCAGTCGGCCGGCGGCGGGGAGCAGACCGCCGGTCACCCGTCCCCGCAGCCCTGCTGGCGGTACGCGAGCGGGGAATCACCCGTGCGGTCGACGGAGTGCCCAAGCCGAGTACTTGCCGGTGCATCGGGTCGCGTTCCGACCTGTCGCCGATCGGCACGTCCATCTGGATCTCCCTGCCGTGAGGTTGCCGCTGGCCCACCGGCGCACCGCTGGGGATCGGCGCGTCGGCACATCCAGGCTGGCTTGGGCTATGCACGGACGGAATGCCTCGCCGGTGCACCCGCAGTGCACCTGCCGTCACCCCATGTGCGGCTACCATCACCTGCACCGATGACTGTCCGTTCCGGAAGGACGTGCGATGGCTACGGTGACGACCTGGACCGGCCGGGACGCGAACGCGCTCCGGAATGCGTTGCGGATGAGCGTGACCGACTTCGCCGAGCACCTCGGCGCGGCGGACCGTGGCCAAGTGGAGCAGCCAGGGCGACAAGGTGCTCCCCCGCGCGGACATGCAGGCCGCGTTGGACACCGTGCTGGCCCGAGCCACACCTGAGGTACGGGAACGCTTCGCGGCACTGCGTGCGTTTGGCACCAGCGGTGCAACTGCGGGTGCCGCACGGCCGGATGCCGGCGTGCATGCGGATACTGGCGGTGACGGAGACGGTGACTCGGGCTCGGATGGTGACGTGCGACGTAGAGATCTCCTACGCGGGGCGGCGATCGGCGTCGCCGCCGCACCCAACGTCGCGCCGCTGCTCGACGCGCTCTTCTCGCCACCGCACTCAGACGGTGCGGCCCTCTCCCTCTCGCAGTTCACCCGAGCCGTCGCCGCTGCCAAGGTCGACTATCAGGCATGCCGGTACGAGCGGGTACTCGACCGGCTCGTGACGCTGCTGCCCTCCCTCGAACCGGTGAAGTCGGGCGCGGATGGCGAGCGGCGGCAACGGGTCGAGGTCCTGGCCTCCGACCTGTACCACGTCGTTGGCAGCGTCCTGCTGAAGGTGGGCGATCGCGGGATGGCCCTGGTAGCGGCCGAGCGGAGCACCCGGGCCGCTGCCATGAGCCAGGATCCGGTGGCGATCGCCGCAAGCGCCCGGATCATGACCCATGCGCTCATGGGCAACAGCCACGACGCCCAGGCGGTGACCCTCGCCGGGAACGCGGCCGACTCGCTCGACCGAGACACTCGCCTCGCATCAACCGATGCAGTGGCCGTCTACGGCGCCCTCGTCCTCCGAGGGGCCATCGCCGCCGCCCGCCGAGACGACCGGGACACCGCACACGCGATGCTCGAAGAGGCAACCCGCGCGGCAACCCGCCTCGGTTACGACGGCAACGACTGGTGGACCGGCTTCGGCGCCACCAACGTCCTCCTGCACCGGGTCAACATCGCGCTGGCCCTCGGCGATGCCGGAACGGCCATCGCGATCGCCCGCACGGTACCGCTCGAGAAGGTGACGCTGGCCGAGCGCAAGGCGTCCCTGTTCGTCGACGTGGCACGCGCCTACACCCAGTGGGGCCGCTACGAGCACGGCCTCAGCGCGCTGCGCACCGCGTACGAGGTGGCACCCGAGGAGATCCGCTGCCGACCGGCAGTCCAGCGCATTGCCGGCGACCTCACCATGCTGGCCACCGGCTCGGTCCGCACCGCCGCTGTCGGTTTTGCCCAAAGCGCCGGGATCCGGTTGTGACCGGCGGCCATCTCCAGATCGTCGTCTGCGGCGCCGGTCCGGCCGCCGACGTAAGCCAGCTCGTCAAGGCCGCACAGGAGCGATCCTGGACAGCGGCGGTCACGGCCACGCCGAGCGCGATGGACTTCATCGAACCGCGGCCGCTCGAGAGCCTCACCGGTCATCCTGTCCGGTCGACGTACCAGTCGTCGCCCGGCACCCGCCGGTCGCTTCCCCCCACCGACGCCTTGGTCATCGCCCCCGCGACCTACAACTCGATCAACAAGGTCGCCCTCGGCCTGGCCGACAACTACGCCATGACCTCAGTCGCCGAGCTGATCGGACGGCAGGTGCCGACCGTCATCGGCCCGTTCGTCAACGCCGCCCTCGCCGCGCGGGCGCCGTTCCGGCACGCCGTGGCCAGCCTCCGCGACGAAGGGGTACACGTCCTGCTCGGCCCCGACGATCAATGGGAACCGCACCCGCCCGGCAGCGGCAACGAGCGGCAGAAAGCCTTCCCCTGGACGGTGGCGTTCGAGACAGCAGCCCAGCTCACCCACCGATCTCGACCGGCCGCTTCCGGCCGCGCCTGACCGCGACCGAGCCAGCTACCGTGTCGCGCCAGGCCCCGCGCGTCCCGCCGCCAGCGTCGAGAGCCGTGGACCGGATCGCCATCATCGGTTGAGATGGGGAAACCCAGCCGGGGACCTGACCCGAGCGTCCACGACGACCGCCCCGTGTCCACGACAACGACGGAAGTGTCCAACGGCTCCCGAGCACCCACGGAGCACCATCGACGACCGGGGATAAAAGAAGTGGCCCCGACCCGGTGTGTAACACCAGGTCAGAGCCACTATCACCTGTGCGCCGCCAGGGACTCGAACCCCGAACCCGCGGATTAAGAGCCCACGCCCGTCAATGTCAGAAGATGATGGTTGATGTTAGCCAATGCCGCCTGAGCAGGCAATGAAGCCGATGCCGTGTCGCGCAGCACCAGCCCGTGACGGACTGTTCCGGGACGTCCGGTCCCCCTACGGTCCCCCAAGCAACCGGCAGCCACTTAACAGACGAAGACGACAATACTGATGCCACCTGTGGCATAGCTCACAAATCTTGAGGGGTCAGGTTTCGATTACCCCCGCTTTCCTGGCCGACCTGGCTTCACTGCCAGGTCGGCCAGATCAAGCGGGGCTACGCGCCGGCGGGTGCCTTACACCTCGACACAGACCCGCACGTCGAGGACAACCCAGCCCGTCAGGTAGTACGAGCTCCCCGCTTCTAGCCGACACCAGGGGCGCCGCCGCTGCGGCTGGCCGCGAGGCTTCATTGACGTGGAGCGCTCGCCGAGTTACTAAGCGCGAACCATTGACACCTTGACACTCATCAATCACGCTGAGTAGCGGCCATGCGCAGGCTGCCGACGGTGGAGGTAGCGTGGATCTCGCTTCGCTCGTAGCAGCTCTCGGCCGTGAATCAAGGCTAGTGATCGAGTCGTCGGACGGGCTCGTCAACGACGTGCTCAAGTTCGCCAAGAAGCAAATTGAGCGGAACGACGCCTACCGCTACGGCAAACCACCAACTCCTGTATCAGTCCCCGAGCCGTTGCTGACCAGTCCGGCCGAGGTGCTGCACGAACTCGGCGTGGCAACGACTTTCCTCGGCGCCTCGCCACTGGCCCACGTGGCCAGGCACTGGGCGCACGTCCGATACTGCGCCACGCTGACCCACATCCGCGGGCATCTCGCGCTCGCTCGACCCGCCGAGGACGTGGTCTATCACCACAAGGTGACCCAGTCCGAGCAGATCGGGGTCGGCTTGGCCCTGGTGGTGGCCAAGGCCGTGCTGCGCAAGCTGCATCCCGGCTGGGTATTCAATGCCGTCGACGCAGAGATGGCGTTGAAGGCGGGCTTCGTCGCCGGCATCGGTGATGTAGAAAGCGCGCACCACACCAAAAAACGGCCGGACTACTTCCTGGTGGGGCATCGCACCACCGGCCGCCGTACCGCTTTCAAGATCGTCGTCTTGGAATGCAAGGGCACTCACAAGGCGAGGGCCTACGCCGTCGAACAACTCGCCCGGGCGTCCGTGCAGGTAGAGGCACTCACAGTCGGCGGGCGCACTCCGCCGTCGCTCATGGTCGCCTCCTGCCTGGCGCGGAGGGGCATCACCTCGTATGTCCTCGACCCGCCCGGTGACGACGAGCTGTGGTCGGGGCAAAACCGCGACATGGACGAGTTGCTGCGTGGCGACCCCGAAGACCAGCTTTGGCGGCCACGGCCCGGGACGCCCACCGCCGACGAGTCGTCAACGACCACGTCCGCCGGCCGCCGGACCCCGGGCAGCACCAACGACCCCGACGACCTGGCCCCCGGCGCACCCGACATCTTCGAGATACCCGAGGAACGACGCGGCTGGTTCACCCAGATCCTGACCCGCGCCGTCGCCGCCACCACACTGCTCTTCGCCGGCAACAGCGCCGCCGCCCGCGGCTACGCCACCCCACGCCAGCGCGGCGAGGAAGACTCCACCGGCCAGCTCGCCCTGCCAGAGCTGGACCCGCCCTGGGCATCGAACACCGCCACCTCGATACGCCTGTCCAACGGCCTCAACCTCGTCGGCACCCATTACCGAACGCCACTGCCGGACGGGAACGTCCTCGAAGTCTTCCGAGGGGTGGAACGGCGGCTCTACCGACACCTGGCCGACGGCGAAATCGGCACCTACCTTCGGGCTGCACCCCGCACCCACCAGAAATGGTCGCAGAAAACTCGTCCCGATGACGCCGTGCTCTCCCTCGGTCGCGACGGCACCGCCCTCGTCTTGCGGATCAGCAGGGAGCGCCGACGCAGACAGTGACGACCCTGCCACAGTGGCAGGGAACCGCTTCGTCCAGCCTTCACTGGGTGTTTGGGCTGCCGACGGGTAGGGCGGCCACTACTGCCTGACCAGCACGGGTGGGGTTGACCCGGTTTGACGGACAGGGTCGTTAGCTCGTTGTCACGCTACTTGTCGGGCTGGTGGTGCGATACGCCCAGCGGCTTCGTAGGCGGCGGGGCTGAGGTAGCCGAGGGTGGAGTGCCTACGGCGGGTGTTGTACCAGCCCTCGATCCAGTCGGAAGACCGCCGCGTGGGCGGTGGCGCGGGTGGGCCAGGCCCGGCGGTCGAGTAGCTCGGTCTTGATGGTGGCGAAGAACGATTCCGCGATGGCGTTGCCCCAGCACTGACCTCGGCCGCCGACGGACAGCCGTACCTGGTGCCGGTCGCAGGACCTGCAGCATGCCGTTTACGTGGCTGCCGTAGGGCCGGTACGCGCCTGGATCCGGCATTGACGGTGAGGGACGCCTCCAGCCACGGCGCTGCTCGACTAGTCAACACATCCGTGCAACGATCATACATATGTTCGATACTTGATGAGCCGTGAGTCGAGGTGATCCCTAGGGTCACCTGCAGATCGGCTCGTGACGGGTTATCGTCGCTGGTGGGGACGGTTGCGATGGCTATGAAGGCTATGTCTGCGGATGTCGGACCGACGTGGGTGGCGTGACGACGGTTGTTGCCGGCGCTGGTATGTACGTGCCTGCGGCACGTCGGCTGATCCCGGGAGCGCTGGCCGCACGGCGGCTGACGTGTGGTTTGGCACGGCGCGATGCGGCCGTACGCGCAAGGCTGTCCGCCCGCAAGGTGTTCCTCTATGAGGAAGGTCTGCTCGCGGCGACTCCGGCTGAGGTGGAACGCCTGGCGAAGGCAGTGAGTTGCCGCCCTGACGAGCTGATCGACATCGTGCCAGGCCAGGAGACGCTTGCCGACTTGCGCTTCTTGATCGGGCTGACGCTGGCCCGTACATCGAAGTTGTTGGAGGCGTCTCACGCCGGTCAGGATCTGCGCGTGTCGGCAGGGGCGCTGTCGGCGCTCGAGTGCGGTGAGTCGATGGCCGGCCGGGATTGGGCGGAGCCAGTAATGACCGGTCGTCTCTTGCCGGCGCTGGCCAAGATCTATCGGGTGCCGACCCGCGTGGTTCTGGACGCGTGGATGCGTACCAGGCCGGAGGATCCTGTCCCGGCGTTGGAAAGCGGAGAACGCAGGGGTCCGTCTCGGGCCGCTGTTGAGGCGTGGGCATCGCTCAATGAGCGGCAGCGCGTGTATCTGGGCGAGATCATGCGCGACGATCGGATGACCGAGACCGAGATGTGGATGCGCCGGTTGCAGCGGTTACCGGTGCCGCCGGCCGCCGAGTGGCGGCAGCTGCCGCTGGCCCTGAAAGCGGCGTCGTCAGAGCCGGGTCATACGCGTCTCCAGGAGCGGCTGCGCCGACGCGGGGTTCATGACCCGGGCGCCGGTCCGACCCTGCACGCCCTTGCCCGCCGAGGCCTGGTGATCGTGACCGAGGATGTCATCGATCATCCGGATGCCGGTGAGATCGTTCGGGTTGCCGTCAAGATCACCCGACGTGGGCGGGCTGCGGCCCGAGCGGGCCTGGATGAGGCAGTCGAGGTGGATCACGAGCCACACCTGTTGTCGGAGTGGTTATGGGGTGTATTGGTCCGGGTCGCGTCGGCCGAGCCCGAGGGCCTGCCGGAGGATCGGCTCGCGGGTAGATCTTTGTTCTTTCTTGGCGTCGGTTATCGCAATGCGGCCGGTGGTCCGCCGAGCAGAGGTTTGATCGAGGCAGTGCCCGTGCTGGCGCCGGGAGGAACGCACGTGATGGAGTTCCGGTGGCAGTTGACCGATCTTGGCCGGCGTCACGTCGTCGAGTTCGCGGACACCTATCGTCAGCGGTATCCGCGCGTGGACTGTCCCGGACTCGAACGCCTCATCGTCTGATTTCTGACACCGACCTCGGCCCCTTTCGGGGCTCGCTCTTGTCAGAGGGTGTGTCTAACATCCGCCCTCGTGACTCATGCTGTCGATGACGACGCGCGCGCACTAAGCGATCTTCATGTTCGCTACCTCGTGACCAAGGCGGCCCTGCATGCCGCGAAGGCTCTCACTGCTGCCGGATGGAAGCCGGAGCGGCGGCTGGAGACCTTGCTGGACTGCCACGGGATTGTGCTGGCTGCCCGCGGCCCGGGAAGTCCGCTGCCGTTCGGGTGGTTCCGTCAGGCTCTTTCGGGTGACCTTGCGCAGCTGCTTCCCGAGGGAGTGGAGCCGGTCGATCTCAAGGGGTTGCTCGTCATGGATCGGGACGGACAGGTCACGGAGGACGCCTTCGATCTGGACTTCGAGCAGAGGATGCTGCTGCACACTCTGCGCAAGCTCGATCGCAGCTCGGACGTGCTCGCAGGTGTGCGGGAACTGCGGGAGGAGGTGGAGCAGGAGACGGTGTATCTGGCTCTGAGCAAGCCGGGCGTTCAATCGGTCTACGAGAACGGGCGTACGGATCTGATCCAATATCCGTCCGGGCCGACAGATGAGCTGGCGGAGTTGCGTCTGCCGCCGACCGTGGTCGAGTTCTACACCGACATCCCGTACGCCTCGATCCACCAGGGCTGGTGGTACGAGTGTCCTATCTGTCGGTGGCCGATGCGGCTGGCGTTGGGTAAGAGCGCCGGTGCGCTGGTGGGCTCCGCCCGATGCTGGCACACCCCGCACGCCGATATGGGGGCCTCCTACCTGTTCCGTCCGAGCGATGACGGTTCTGCTGCCGAACTTCTTCCCGAACCACGCCCGGACCGTCCCGCCGCCCGCGAAGCCGTGCTGTTTCCCGACATCGACGCTATTCCCCAGCCGAAGCCGGCGGAGAACCACAAGGCGCTGGCCCGGGGGATCTGGCGATACACCACGGTGCCCGGGGTTCCGGAGCTGGCGCTGCGGGACCGGCTGGTCGAACGCGGGCTGAAGGTGGACCTCTGGCCGGCCCTGGACGCCTACGACCTGAAGGTGACCATTCCCGGCACCAAGACGTCCTTCAAGGTCGACGTCAAGGACTACACGTCGGCGACGACGCTCGCGAGCCTCATCCACGCGCAGGAGGGTGACCGCGGCGGCGCCGGATGGCTCGTGGTCCCGGACTACCGGGCCGGACAAGTCCCGCTGCTGTCCGAGGTGTGCCAAAAGTACGACATGAAGGTGGCCACCGCCTCGGCCTTCGGCGAGCTGGTCTGCAAGCAAGCGGGGGTGAGGTGGGCATGAGCGAACCGACCGTGCAGACCAGCGTGGTGCACGCTGCCCTGGCACTGGCAGCTCACTATTTCCCGCGTCGTATCCCTGGTGACGCACGTGACGTCGCCGGGTTCGCCGACGCCGCGTTCCTGCTGTCCGGGAAGTACACGGTGTGGGACCGCTGGAGCAGCCTCACCCACGACGAGAAGCAGCGGATCGCTTTTGTCGGATCGATCGCCCCGGCCGACCTGGCGGAACATCGCGCCTTCTCGGTCGCCGCCCGCACCGCTCTCACCCCTTCCGACCTAGGCCCGGACGAGGAACAGGAACCCATCGCGGCCTTCGAACTTGCCGGAAACAACCCGTTCAGGGCTGACGCCGCGGTTCCTCGCGTTGGTGGGAACCTGCTGGACTACGTCGATCGCCAGACCGCCCGGTTCCGGCGCCCAAGCGTCCGCCCGAAGCCGCCGGACTTCGCGGGGCCCGGAACGTGGAGCACGCCCACGATCTACGTCAAAGACGGCGGTCAGATCCACGGGCGGGTGCGGATCCCGCGCTATCCGCACTTCACTGAACCGTTCGCCCTCGACCAACTGCCGCACGTGTCGAGCATCCCCTACACGCCTGAGCTGCAGATTCCCACACACGAACTCCTGACGCTGGCCGCCCATATTGACGAACGCTTCCCGCCGGACAAGCGGTTCCTGCACACCACGCTCACCGGCCTGGTCGACGTGCTGCAGACCACCGATGTCGTCTCACCCCGTGAGGTCTTGACACTGTCGGCCGTCGGCCTGGAGATCTTCCACGCTCCCACCGGCACCGGCAAGAGCGTGCTGGTCCGGGTAATGGCAAGCTGGTTCGCCCTGCGCAACCTACGAGTCACGCTCGTGCAACCGGACATCAAGTCCTGCCTGGCCATGACCTGGCACATCCAGGGTGACCTGGCCTATCTCCGCGAGCAACAGGATCTGGACCATACGCCTACGTGCGCGCACCTGATGTCCTCGAGCAGCATGCGCGAGCGGGCCGTCAAGCACGCTTCGCTGATCGACGAAGACCCCGAATCGCCCGGCGACTGGGGTCTACGCGGAGAACGCGACATCGACCCGCTCGCCTACGGATGCGCGCAGCGCGAGTTCACCGAGTCCACCGGCGACTACCCGCCCGGACGTGAGCCCTGCCTCTCGCTCGGCCGTCAGGGCGTGGGGGTCTCGGCCTGCCCGTGGATCCCGACCTGCAGCAAGTTCACCCCGGTCTACGAGGCGTGCGACGCGAACGTCGTCGTCATGAACCATTTCTACTTCCTGCAGGGCACCCTGCGGATCGGCGTCAATCTCGATGGCCGCCCCGTGGGGACCTTGACTGCTGCCGAGTTCGCGCTGCGTACCAGCCATGCCGTGCTCATCGACGAGGTGGATCAGTTCCAGTCGAGGGCCATCGAGCGCTGCGCCAGCGACGTGAAACTGCACTCGCGCCGTCATTGGACCTCGGCCCCTCAGGAGATCGACACCGACGCGAAACGGCTGCCCATCGACGACGAGAACATGTTGTTGCCGTCGGTCAGCCACGTGCGGCTCATGGCCGAGTTCTTGCTCCTGAGCATCTGCCGTAATGCGCTCAAACTGCACGCTGCCGAGGACCAGCGCGCCGAGGAACGCATTCCCGACCAGACCAGCAGCCGCTGGCACATGGCCCGTGGCCGCGACCGTACGCTGGCCCGACTGCTGTGGCCCGATCTCGATATCGGCGACGCGGGCATACCCACCGAAATCGTCGAGCGGATCAACGCGCTGATGCCTGAGCGCTACCAGCACGCCGATCGGCACGGACGCGCGAGCGGCGCGCTCGAACCGGTGTGGGCGGACGTCCAACGGGGCCTGAGCGCGCTGGTAGGACCACGAGGCGAAAGCCTGCTCGACGCGATCAAGCTCGAACTGCACGAGTTGTTGGGCGACGTCATCAAGGACGGGCACCGCCGAGCTCAGATCATTAACCTGCTGGCGACCCGCGCGGTGATGATCGAACTCGACGAGGCCCTGGCCGAGGTCCGCAAGAACGCGCAACGCTTCCGGTCGTCCGGGTTGCGCTCCGCCCAGAAGATCATCGAACAGCTACAGCACTCGGCGATCACGTCCGTGATGCCGATCGGCATGCTGGGCCGCTCCCTGACCGGTTACCGGGTCACCGGTCTCGATGACAGGCAGAAGAGCGCCGAGCTGGTCGCCCAGACGATCGGCGGTGACCCGCATCTGTTCACCGCCGAACTCGGCGGGATCGTCTCGCTGAGCCTGGCCGGGACGCAACGGCCGGTCATGGGGCTGTCAGCGACGGCGTTCTTCCCGCAGGCCGTCCGCGAACACGTCCACGCCCCGGTCCGCTGGTGGATGACCGACGCGCAAGCTCGCTCCATCCGCGCCCGGAAGCGGCGTATCGACTATGGCAAAGGGCACCCGCTGCTCGGCGAGCCAATTAAGGTCTCGGGGCTGCACGCCAGCCGAAAGCGAGACGCCCTGATCGAGCTCGGCGACCAGCTGTATGACCGGCACATTCGCCGGGAGCTGGAACGGGCCGCTCGCGAGGACCCCGACCGCGCCCACGTGCTCGTCGTCGCGAACTCCTACGAGCAGTGCGCCTGGCTCGCCCGCGGCATCGCCCAGTCCGGGAACTACCGGTCCGGGCTGTGCGTGGCCGTGCGGGCCGAGGACCGGCACAGCCTCAATCCGGACCTGCCCCGCGAGAACTTCGCCGTCCGGCTCACCCAGGAAGAATTCGAGACTTTCCCGGACCGGGGCAACATCCTGGTCGTGCCGCTGTCGCTGATCGCGCGTGGCCTCAATATCGTCAAGGGCATCCGCTCCGCGGTGCGCTCGGTCTACCTGTGCGTGCGGCCCCTGGCTCTGCTGAACGAGCCGTCTGAAATGTACGGAAGCATTAACGCAGCCGGCATGCGCGCCCTCCCCGCCGGTGGAAGCAGTGATCCCGTCGCCGCGCTCGCCGACGCCCGAGACGCCGCGTGGGAGCGGCTGAGGCTGTTGCTGCGCTCGGCGAGCCAGTTCACCTCCATGCAGAAGTCCCTGCAGGAGGAAGTGGTCGCCGGCATGATCGTCGACCTCATCCAGCTCGCCGGTCGGGCCCGCCGTGGCGGCACCGAGGCCGTCCTGCACATGGTCGATTTCGCGTTCCACGAGGACACCTGGAGCGCTGACCTCGACACCATCCTGCGCCGTATACACGCCAAATGGCCGCCTGACGTGCGCAAACAGATGAACGACCTGTACGGCGAAGCGCTGAAAGCGTTTCTGTCATACGCCGGAATCGACCCCGACGAGCCCACCTCGCTGGACGCCTTCCGAGAAGAGGACGAGTGACCCGACACCACCGCGAGCCCGGACGCTATCTCGACACGCTCGCGTACCGCTGCACCCCCGACCTCGTCGGCGACGACGTCGTGTACCTGAGGAACCTGGACGCCGAGACACGCACCCTGTGGGAGAACTTGGACCGCACCTGCCAGAAGCGGTACGGCAACGACTCCGCCCGGGCCCCGTACTCGATCGCCACCACCGTGCTCAGCGTGCTCACCGGCGGATACGTCCACTTCGAGCCCGGCGGTCCCCAGCCGTTCCTCGCATCAAAGGAGCGAATCGACGACAAGCTTCTGAGCCGGGTGTTCACCCTCACGTACGGGTTAGCCCAGGGTACGGCGATCCACGAAATCGACCTGCGGCAGCCGCCGCAGGTGGCGCAGAAGATAGCCGACACGCCGGAGAGCGAGGTCTGCCTCGCCGAGCACGTCCGGCCGCAGGCCGGTACTCAGCCGGTGTCCCCGAACTGGGTGTTTCGCACGATCGCCTGGGGCTTGGCGCGAAAGCTGGCCGGCCCCTGGACGGTTCGCGACGGCCTTGTCATCCCGTTGCGGCCAGATGTCACCGGCGGGTTGATCGCCCTTGACGACCCCTGGGAGAACGACCAGGGCGGCCGGTACGCCCTGTCACGTACGGCCCTCACCCTGCAGACGGTGCCGAACATCGCCACCCCCGTACTCATGGTGACCTCACGGGTGACCCGCATCTCGGACTCCCTGATCTACAGCAGGACCGTGCTGGCGGTCCAGCCCGGCGACAACCACCCGATCCTCGAAGTGGGCCTGCACGGTGGTGGCGGTGCCCGCACGATCAGCCGCTACGCACTCGAGGCGCTCGGACGCCTCGAGATGGACTACTCCGTCCTGCAGGCCATCGCGACCCGCTCGCAGGCCGAACAGCGGATGCGCGCCGCAGCCATCGCCGAGGCAGGCAGCGATCGCAAGCCCACCCTGAACTTCTCCCGTGATCGCCCCGCCCAGATCTGGCCCGTGCTGCCCAAGAGCCGCCCATTCCCCATCGGCGTTGGCACCGGCATGCACCACCTGCGAGTCCTCAACCAACACATCCTGGACCGGTTTGAGGGCCGGGCAGAACCTCTCGTAGCACGCGCCACCGCCATGGCTCTGCCGCACCGACCGACCGACCCCGAGAGGAACGTGCCCAAGGCGGAGATGGACCGCCGTAAAGCCGAACGCGAAGCCACCGGGTCGAAGAAGGCCCTACGGGGCAAGGGCAGCGCGTTTCCCGAGCCCGCCTCCATCGCCGCCGCGGTCAAAGCGGCCGGCTTCACGAAGCTGCGCCTGGTCTGCCTCTGGTACCGCGATGAAACCCGGCTGCGGATGATCGCTACCCTCGCCAAGACCTACGGCCTCGCGACCGAGGGCCTCGACCCGCACGAGGGCCAGGAGATCGATCTCTTCGGCGGAACGATCACCGCCGTCTTCCACCTCGCGGCGGACTTCCTGGCGCACGGTAGCCCGAACGGCCGGACAAAGGCATTGAACCCCGCCGCTGCAGCACTCGACTCCAGCGGCGGCGTCCTGATCGGTGCTTGGTGCGAAACCCACATCCCCACCACCGACGACCTCCCAGGCCTCAAACCCGCCGAACTGGAAGACGCGGACGCGAAGCCACAGAGCAAGACGATTCTCGCGAGCAAGGACATCGCCAGTCAGTACCTGCTCGGCAGGAACGCCAACGGCATCATCGAGCCAAAGGACCCCGACCACCCAGCTGAAATGGCGCTGCTCGACCTCTACCGCTCCCTCGGCATCATCGATGACCGCATCGCCAACGCCCTGCGTCCTGAAAAGCGACACGCGGCGTACGGGGCCGACCGTCTCGCGCACGTCGGCTTCCACATTCGCCAGCAAAACAGACGCAAGGGTGAGAAGAGCTCTCCCAGAACGGTCGTGACCGCAACCGCGTTGATCCCGTCGACGACGCCAGGCGACGTGTGGCAATTGCTCGGCTGGAGCTCGACCGTCGCCTCGTGGCAGCACTATCGCACAGCCCAGAACCAGTTCCACGGAACCGAATACCCGCAGGAGGCCGGCGGCAAGAAGTCGTACCGTCAGCGCTGGGACGACGTCGGCGACATCATCGAACAGGCCATGCAGGACCTCGCCGAGGAGCTCGACGGCCGGCCGTACGTCGTCACCGTTGACGAGGACAGCGCCCGCCGCATCTGGGATGGGTTGCAGAACAGCAAGCAAGGCAGTCGGCCCGAGACAGGGAAGAGCAAGCATTGGCTACCGGGCTACAGCCTTCAAGATGATGAACGCCCCGACGCCATCATCCGCATCAACATCGCCGACGACAGAGTGCCCCAGCCGATCGCCTACACCCACGTGCTCAGCACACGGAACGCCGTAAGAGAAGGCGGAACGACCACCGCTCTGTACGAGATCGAGACGGACTTTGACACCCCGGTATGGATCCTGTCCAACGTGCCCCGCGCTTACGACGGCGGCAACTCAGGTCGACTCGGCGCTAAGTACACCAGATGGGACGCCCAGCGGTCCGTCATCTCCGACAAACGCGAAGAACGCCGCAAGAGCGAGATACCCGAACCGTGGTACTCAATGACCGCTACCGAAATCTACCCGATCGCCCTTAATGACCGTGTCAGCCATGAGGCACTCGCGGTCGCCACCGCTCAGCTCTGTCACCAGACCCTGTATTGGTCCGGCCGTGCCCGCTACCCAGTCGCACTGCACGCGGCCATTCAAATGGACGAGGACCATCCACAATATCGCCGCACAGCGCAGTTGCCCGACGAGGAGGAAGACGGCTCGGGACGATAAGCAAAGCAGGTAGCAGGAGGAGCGGGCAGCGCAGGCCATCGCGATGATCGCGTTGCGACAGCGCCGCCTGGCGCCACGTCACCGCGCATGCAAACGCTGATCCTGGTTCTCGAACGGGGACAGGGCTCGTGCGACGTCCCCGAGCCTTTTGATCGCCTGCCCAGGGCGAGTTTCCCTCGGCACGATTGTGCGGCTTTGGGCGACACCGCGAGCAGGCAGTCGACAAGCCTGCCTCCCCGTGATGCGTTCGCCGCGGCCCTCTCCGGCCCCTGCCCGGCGCGGGCCGCGGCGCTCACCTCGGCTGTCTGATGCCCGCCCGCGCTGCCCGGTCAAGGAAGGGGTGCCCTCGTGCGTAAGCGGCCACCAGAGGCGATGTCCGTGGACCGGGCCGGGGACGTCCCTCTCGATTTCGGCGATGAGCCGCCAGGGCCGACGGATACGGCGCCGCTCAGGCTGCTCGAGGTGCTGCGCCCCCGCTCTTTCGACCGCTGCCCGATCTGCGGTGACGCCGCCACGACGGAGGAGCACGTACCGCCGCAACGGCTCGGCGGCACGAAGATGACCCGCACGTGCGACCGGTGCAACCACGGATTCGGCAGCCTCGTCGAAGCCGACCTCATCGACTGGCACGACGGCGCTTTGACGATGCCGTCGTTCGAGGCGGACACGGTCCGAGGCAAGCGGCAGACAGGCCGGCTACTCGTGCGATGGACACCGAACAGGCAGTTCGTTCTCCTTCCCGAAGGACGCATCGATCCCGCCATCCGCGAGATCCTGGCCGCCGGGAACGTCACCCTGGAGGTCTCACCACCGAACGAGAACCGATGGCGTCTCGCACTTCTCAAGTCGATGTACCTCGCCGTATGCCTCAACGCCGGCATACCCGAAGGCGAACCAGCCGACCGCATACGGGCAGAACTCATGGCCGTACGCAACGCCAAGCGCAAGGCCGACGTACCCGTCAGCGCGATCGCCCACGGGCTGACCGTGCTGCGGCACTGGGGGGATCCGGTCACCGAGGAATCCGTGGTGCTGGCTGAGATTCAGCTCGAAACCGGACCGCTTCTGGGAGTCCTCCTCGCAGGCCGCGTGTTCGTCTCCCTGTCATCAACAGGCGGCGAAGCCATGCCAGCACCGACCGGGCGCCTCACCCACCAACTCCAGGTCGGAACTCCGGTGACAGGCACGGTCGCCTCCGTTCGCCCCGAGCCTCCGCCGCGACGGACTCGCCGGAACCAGGCGGGGTAGTTCGATCTCGTCGGCCGCGCCGGAGTTACCACCGGCTTCGTGACGACCGCCTTGTTCCTCGGCGCTGCGTCGCCGGCCCTGGGCCTGCGGTCGTGGGCGCACGCGGCAGCTCAGGCCACTGCGGTAGTCGCGGTCGGTAACAGCACTGCCTGCAGCAAGGACCGTAGTCAGCCTGAGTCAATCCTGGTTTTCGGCTGGGCGCGGCTCGTGGCGGCGTCCCATAGCCGACCCCGATGAGCAACTGACGGCCAGGCTTGGTGGATAGTCGCCTCCGCTGTAGGAGGTCATGCTGGTGGCCCGCGAGTCGTTGACGGGCAGCTCATCGCTGCCGGGGTATGTTGTGGGGCCCAGTGGCGATAGCCGCCGAGCGTTACGACAACGGTTGGCGTAGTGCTCGCTCCCTGGCGGAACTTGTAGAAAGCTGGAGTCAATACGTGCGTCTTGCAACGATCCGAGTGCAGGGCTTCCGGAGCCTCGCCGACATCGGCCCTCTTGAGATCAGCCAGCCGATGATCTTGGTTGGCCACAACGACAGCGGGAAGACAGCATTCCTCGACGCCCTGTCGTTCCTGCTGGGCGCGTACACACTTTCGGATGAGGACCGCACGTACCTCGACACGCAGCCCGGTCCCTCAGACTCGCCGGCGCGGCGACGGGTCGAGGAAACGATCGTCACGGGTGAGTTCCAGCTCTCCGTCCACGAGCAGAACACCCTTGCCCTGCCTTCCCGTGTGCGAGTGCGTCGCGCGCGGTTCCCCTCCGGCAAGGTCGAGGCATCGGTTGAGCTTGACGTTGCCGAGGACGAGTCCTTGCGCGGGTTGGCAGGTAAGAAGCTGGATGAGCTTCGGCGTCTTGCCAAGGAGAACTTGGTCGACTTGCAGGGCAAGACCCGTAAGGAAGACATCGTGCAAGTGCTGGAGGACTTCGCCAAGGGAGAGCCGACAGTCAGAGACTGGGTTTCCCTGCCGGCACAGGTACGCGATGCCCTGCCTCGGGTGCTGCGTTTCGGCGATCACGAGTCAGCCGAGTCCGCTGTCCGGTCAGCGCTCAACGCCCGATTTCAGCAGCACTTGGAAGATCCTAAGCTCAGTGAGCAGGTCACCGTCCTGCAGCAGGAACTGAGCGCGCGAGTTCGTGAGGACGCGCAGGGCCTGGTCGACCACATCAAGGCACGATGCGACGAGTTGACCTCGGTCGAGGTGAAGCCCGAGATCAGCTTCACCAAGGTCCTGAAGGCCACACATCTGAATCTGGCAACCGCCGACGGTGAGGGCGTCGGCGTCGGTCGCTCCGGCGCCGGACGGGCCCGACGGGTCAGCCTCGCCGTCTGGGAATGGGCCAGCGACGCACTGCGCGACACGCTGAACACGCCGGGGCCTGACGCCGAAGCGGCCGGTGAAAGCTGGCCGCACGACTGCATCGTCATCTACGACGAACCGGACACCCATCTGGACTACCTGCAACAACGTCGCATCATGAAGGTCATCCGCGAGCAGAGCGCTAACGAGCACATCGGGGTGGTCGTCGCTACTCACTCGATGAACCTCATCGACGGCGCCGAGCCCGGCGACATCGTCCACCTGCGGCTGCAGGCAAACAACCGAACCGAGATCGACAGCATCCTCACCTCAGATGCCCACGACTTGCAAAGCCGGCACCTGATGCAGATCGCCGCAGCTCTCGGCCTACGTAACACGATCCTGCTTCACGAACGGTTCTTCCTCGGCGTCGAGGGAGACACCGAAATGGTAGCTTTCCCGATGCTCTTCCGCCTGGTCACCGGGCGGACCCTGCAGTCCGCAGGCATCGTTCTGGTGCCGTGCAATAAGGATGAGGGCGCCATCATCTTCGCCGGGCATCTCGTCAAGCACGGCAGGCGTGTCGCCTTCGTCGTCGACGGCGACGTGTACGGCAAGAAGTTCTACAGCGAAACAAGGCTGGCGAACGCCGGGCTGGTAAAGCGCGAGCACGTGCACCTGCTCGGCGACCCTGGCAACGAGTTCGAGCACGAGTTCTCCGACGAACAATGGGCGCACGCCGGCAACACACTCTGGAGGCGTACCGACGGCCGCCCCTGGAGGGCAGCCGACATCGCCGAACTGCGTAGCGGCCCAAAGTTCAGCGCGGCGCTAGAGGATGCTTTCCGGGTCAACAGCGATACCGGGCCCAGCGGGAAACCAGCCACCATGGCAGGCCTCGTGCGCAGCCTCCAAGACGCATCCGAGGTCCCTCCGAAGATTCAGGAGATCTTCGCCAAGATCACTGCGCTCGCCGCACTCGACGAATGACCCGTCTGTTCGGCGCGGCGGGCTAGCATCCGCACCCGCCGTTGCGCGGGCGTCGGTGCCTCCCAGCCGTGCCATCCGCGGCCTTCGGTCCATAGCTGGACGTGATCGCGTTCAGCTATGCCACACCATCGGCAGCCGTTAGGTGGTGTCGGCTGTCCATGCTGGTTGAGGACTTGCACGAGACTTCCTCCTCACCCGCGCGCCTGATCCCACTGTGCCACGGGGGTACGACGATTTCTATCGGTCGCCGCCACACATCACGGCCGGACGGACGGACGCATGAACGTACACCCTTTGTAGTCGTATCACACTGAATGCTACGCCAGGTACGCTTTGTCTCCTGAGTCCATGTTACGAGTGCCTGTCAGCGGTGCAGGGGTGAGGTCGATCAGCAGGGGGTGCGTTTCTTTTTGAGTGAGGTTGTTGTCCGGGTCATGCGGCTAGGGCGAGTTGGTCCTT
>NZ_JBAKHU010000049.1:0-50286 GCF_036906895.1 Micromonospora sp. CPCC 206060 | reverse complement strand
CGCAACGTGCGACCCTCATGACCAGGCTGCCCACCCGGCCGCCGACCCGAACGCGCCCGCAACGACCTCGGCGCCGGCTTGGCCAGCCCATCCGACGACGGCGGCCGCGACGAGTTCGACGAGTCCTGCCCGAGCCGAGCCCGCAGATCCGCGTTCTCCGCCCGCAACACCGCGTTTTCCCGCCGCAACCCGGCGTTTTCCCGCCGCAACCCGGCGTTTTCCCGCCGCAACCCGGCGTTTTCCCGCCGCAACCCGGCGTTTTCCCGCCGCAACCCGGCGTTTTCCCGCCGCAACCCGGCGTTTTCCCGCCGCAACCCGGCGTTGTCCCGCTCCAACTCAAGAACCCGGGCCTCCAACCGGGCAAGCCGCTCAAGCAGCTCCACGATGGACGGCGTTCCGGACACCCAACCATGATCCAACCCGAACGACCCAGGTCAAGCCGACCCGCCGACGAGCACCTGACCAGTCACGCAGGATCTTGGGTATGGATAGCGTTCTGTCGCACCGGGCCGCTCAGATCCTCGGCGACGCCCACCGGGTCGTCGTCTTCACCGGTGCGGGAATCTCCGCCGAGAGCGGTGTCCCCACCTTCCGGGACGACCTCACCGGCCTCTGGGCCCGGTTCGACGCCGAGCAGCTCGCCACCCCGGAGGCGTTCCACGCCGATCCGGACCTGGTCTGGGGCTGGTACGAATGGCGCCGCGCGCGGGTACGCCGGGCCGAGCCCAACCCTGGGCACCTGGCGATCACCACCATCGCCACCCAGGCCCCCGACAGCACCGTCATCACCCAGAACGTCGACGACCTGCACGAACGAGCCGGTACCCAGGCCGCGATCCACCTGCACGGCAGCCTCTTCGCGCCCCGGTGCGTCGCCGCCGCTCACCCGGCGACGTTCCCGAACCCGCCGGACGGCGAGGTCGCCGAACTACCCGAAGGCCGCCGGATCCCACCGCCCCGGTGCGCGTCCTGCGCCGCGCTCGTCCGCCCGGGAGTGGTGTGGTTCGGTGAGGCCCTGCCCGAGGCGGCGTTGACCGCAGCGGTCCAGGCCGCCGCCGACTGCGACGTGCTGCTGACGGTCGGCACCTCGGGCGTCGTGCACCCGGCCGCCGAGATCCCCCGGATCGCGGCGCGCGCGGGCGCCGCCGTGATCCAGGTCAACCCGGAGCCGACCCCGCTCGACCCGGTCGCCACCATCAATCTACGCGGTACCGCCGCACAGGTCCTCCCGGCCCTGGTCACCGCCGCCTGGGAGACGACCGACGGGAACTGACGGCGGGAGCTGACGGCGGCGCGGACCGGTCTGCTGTCGGGGCCGGCACTCCGTCCCCGGGGCGGACCGGTCCGCGCCGATCAATTCAGCTCACGGTCACCGAGACGGTCGTCGGCGGCTGCTGCAACTGCCCGTAGTTGTCGACCGCCCTGACCACGACGGTGTACGTACCCGCCGGAACCACCGGCGACGTGTACGCGAAGTTCGACCCCGGGGACCCCGGGCTGGTGAGGAAGGTCGAGATCCAGGGAGCGCTGCCCGTCACGAAGACGCCGGAGGAGTTCATTCCCCGGCCCGCGCTGTTGATCATCTGGACCTCCACCCGAAGCATCCCGACGTCGTCCACGGCACGTCCGGTGACCACGATCCTCGAATCGGGGTAGACCTCGCCGTTCTGCGGGCTGAGGCTCGGTTCCAGCCGCGGATCGAGGTCACCCGGATACACGAGGTACCGGGCGGTGGCGCCCGAGGTCGAACCGTCCTGCTGGCCCGCCGTGTCGACGGCCCACGCCTCGACGCTGTACTCACCCCGGGTCGGCAGGTCGATCGGCAGGGTGAACGTGGTGCTCGTCGCGCCCGGCGAGGCGAGCGTGGCGTTCACCGTGGCGAAGCTCGCCGCCATCGTGCCGTTCGGCTGCACGTACCGGCCGGTGTCCAGGTCGCGCAGCGCCACCCGCACACTCTGCACACCCTTGTCGTCGGTCGCCGTACCGGCCAGGTCGAGGTGCAACTGCTCGACGTTCTGGTCGACACCGGTGAAGCTCAGCAGACCGTTCGGGAAGGCGTCCCCGGGCACCTGGGCGGTGACGGTGAGCCGGCCCAGGTGGGTGGAGGCCGTGGTCAGGCCCAGGTTGTCCGTGGCCCGCACCCGGAAGTCGTACACGCCCGGGGTGAGGGGCACCGTGGTGTAGGACCAGTTGTACGACGCGGCGTCGAGGTTGGTCGGCGAGACTCGGTGGTAGGCCGTGACCGAGTCGACGCTCCAGGTGCCGTCGGCGGCCAGCGATTCCCGGGTGGTGTTGTTGCGCAGGTAGATCTCGACCGACTTCAGGGTGCCGTCGTCGCTGGCGGTACCGGAGAAGGTGATCGCGCCGCCCGGCGCGACGGTCAGCGGCGCGGCGGCGGTGGGCGGGACCATCGGCGTGGGCGTGCTGATGGCCACCGTCGGCGCGACACCCGTCGCCGAGACGATCCAGTCGCGGGTGTCACCCCGCAGGTCACTCTGACCGGCGGTGTCGATCGCGGTGGCGGTCATCCGCCATTCGCCCTCGGCGGGCAGGGCCACCTCGACCTGCCAGGTGGTCGACAGCGCACCGATCACGTCCGGCTCACCGCGGAAGGTGTTGTAGACCGGGGCGACCGTCCCGTCGTCCTGGAGGTACCGGTTGTCCGCGTCGCGGAACGAGTACGTCAGCGCGCTGACACCCTTGTCGTCGGTGGCGGTGCCGGTGGCGACGAAACTCCGGGTGGGCAGCAGCCCGCCGGCCGGTGCGGTGATATTCGTCGTGGGTGGCAGGTCGTCGAAGCTGAAGGTCTCGATCTTCTTGATGGCCTTCGTGGTGTCGCTCTCGCCGTTGACACCGAACGTCTTCGCCAGGACCTGGTACTCACCGGAGGGCAGTGACACCGAAAGGGACCACGAGGTCGAGGGGGTGTTCGGCGCGGCGAGGGTGGCGTTGATGCCGTTGAAGGCGCCCCACGTCGCGAGGTCGTCCTGGAGGTACTGCTTGGAGTCCCGGTTCTGGATCTCGATCTGAACCTTGGCGATGCCGGAGGGAGCGGAAGCCGCACCGTCGATCACGAACGGTGCGTTGGCGGGTTTGACCGACCCCTCGATGGGGGTGGCGATCGTCGTGTCGACCGGCGAGGGCGCTGGCACCCGGCTGAGGTCGAAGAAGCCGACCCGCCCCACCGGCAGGCCACCCTTGGTGTTGCCGTCGCCACCGACGAAGAGACCCCGCGGGGTGGCCAGGAGCGCCTTCTCCCCCTCGTACGAGCTGGAACCGGGGTTCCATTCGAGCGCTGTGCCGGTGGCCGGGTCGAGCGCGCCCAGGTGGTCGCGGCGGACCACCTGGTCACCGAGACCGTAACCGCTCAGGCCCTGACCGGTGCCGTACCCGACGTTGTCCAGGCCGGGCCAGGGAACCGGCGACGTCGGCGACTCCTGCCAGCTGAAGTGGCCGCCGACGTAGACCGCCGTTTCGGTGATGGCGACGGAGTAGATGCTGTCGAAATGACGTGACACCCAGATCGGCTCGACGTTGTCGTTGCCGGTCACCGGGAACGCGATCGCGGTGTCGTTGATCGGCGGGCGGTCGCCGCCCGAGCCGCTGGTCACCACGAAGTAGGAGTCGTCTGGGGCGATGTCACCGGCGAAGACCCGCTGGATGCCACCGACGAAGGAGAGGTAGTCCTCCCACAGGCGGGTACGCCAGGGCAGCAGCGCCTTGGCGGTCACGTCGATCAGACCCACGCCGTAGCGGTCCTGGCCCGCGATCTGGCGGCCCGTGTGGACCACCAGCAGCCTGCTGCCGTCGTGCGTCAACTTGAGCTGCTGCACGGTGAGCATGCCGCCGACGCCGATACCGCCGGACAGGGGCAGGTCGAACCCGCTGTCCACCGCCCCCGTGACGGGGTTGAGCGCGGCGAGCCCGCTGCGGGTCACGCCGTTGATCTTCGTGAACTGGCCACCCACGTACACGGCGGTGCCGCTCACGGCCAGCGCGGTCGCGCGTCCGTTCCCGGCTGCGGTGAACGCGACCACCGGAGCGCCGGTGACCGGGTCGAGCCGTGCGATCTTGCGCTTGGTGACCCCACCGACGGTGTTGAACGACCCCGCGACGTAGAGCGATGATCCGTCCGGCGACGCCTCGATGGCCTCGACGGATCCGTCGAACGTCGGCGTGAAGCCGGTGTCGATCCGGCCCGTGTCGATGTCGTACGAGGCCAGCGACCGCTGCGCGACCGGCGTCGCGCCGACGTTGGCGATCGACGTGAATGACCCGGCGACGAAGACCCGGTTCCCGATCACCTCGATGTCGGTGATCTCGCCGTCGGTGATCCTCGGTACGTCGTTACGCGGCGTGCTCGGCACCAGCCGGGTGTGCCCCGGCACCGCTTGGGCCGCCAACGCGACCGTACGGACCCCCGCGCCGCCGACCGTTGTCACGACGGGTCGAGCGCTGGTCCTCGCGGGCTCGCCCGCCGTCGTGCCCGCAGCCGCCGGTTGGCCGATCAACACGACCACTCCGGCGACCAGACCCGCGACGACGCGGCTCCGAACATGCATCGAGACAACCCCCTGTAAACGCCTGGATCGCGCTGCCGGGTCGACCCCGGCAGCATCCATCCGCTGCGTGCCGGAAGACACAGTAGGGGGCCGATCCTCCTCTGTGTACGGACGAGCGCCGGAAATCGGCCGTTCGGCACCGGTTCCGGCACCGCCGGTCGGTACCACCAGTCGACACCGTCACCTTCGAATCCAGACCCGCTCCCCCGAACGGACTGAATCAACGAACACCGACTGTCGCGCATGACGGCTATCGACGGATATCTGACGACACCACGACCGGTATCCGGTCGTTGTGATTGGTGGTTGTTGTTGTTCAGTTCTCAGCCTCTGACCCCGAACAATCCTCGGCGGCCAGACCGACGGCAAACCACGGCTCCACGCAGGTCGTCGATCGCGACGACGAAGGAAAGGGGATGGACACCTTGAGCACACGACGAGCCCGGCGACGCGCGGGCATCGCCGCGCTGGTCACCATCGGCCTTCTGGGCACCGCGATGGTGCGGCCCGGCGCAGCATCGGCAGCCGGGATCGAGCCCGGCGCACCGTCGGCCAACCGGGCAGTGGCCACGTTCGCAACAGGCCGGGCCACGGCCGCCGCAGTGGGCAGCCACTCCTACAGCAACATGGCACAGATCGGCGATCCGACCCGGCTCGACCGGGCCGGACTCAGACGGGCCTCGGTGGGCCAGTCCGGTGCGGTCCGGCCCGCGTCGGACCCGGCCGACGCGATCATCGAACGGTGTCAGAACGACCCACGGGCGGACGGATCCCAGGGGCATGTGTTCCACCGCCTGATCTGGTGCCAGGAGCACGGCTTCACCGCACAGGCGTGGGACACCTCCGGTCAACTGATAGGCGAGGCCAGCCTCCAGTACGTCGCCGTGGCCTGGGGTGACTACTACGGTCGGACGATCCTGATCGAACTCAAACGGACCTCGGTCGGCTCGCACTGGGGCGTCTACGGTGACCCGGACGACACCCGCTTCTCGCTCGTACCCGAGTGCGCCGACGTCGGCCACGACGACGGGTGCCGGATCAACGGTGACCCGGTCGACCAGTCGCTCACCGAGTGGACCGGCGACGACACCTGGAACACCTGGCTGATCACCTCGGACGAGACGAAGAGCACCAAACCCGACCTGGTCTCACGGCACCGGTGGCGCCTGACGGCCGAGATCATCAGCGACGAGCAGCCCATCTGGAGTGACGCGGGGAAGACCGCGTACCACCTCATCCGGTGCGACTCGGCGACGTACTTCGCCAACCGGCCCAGGGCGTGCATCAACGACGACGTGATCCCGTACCTCACGTACCAGGTCAACGCGCCGAACGCGGTCAGTGTGCGGGACGTGGCCCTGCACATCCGGCAGGCGCAGTACTTCCCGGACACCACCTTCCCACCCTCGCAGGATCCGAAGTTGATTCCGGGGGCGTACCGCAACGGCGCACCGACCGACAACGGCCTGCACCGCATCCCGGCGGCGGACGAGGGACCGAACCGGGCGGTCGTTCGGTCGACGTGCGCCCAGTTCGTGCCGCCGGTCGAGGAGGAGCAGTGCGACGAGTACCCGTTCGCGGCCACGATGGAGGGCGCGGCGAGCCCGATCTGGGACTTCTCCGTGCAGGGCGTCAACGCGGAGCACAACAGCCGCGCCGGTAGTTACCTGCGCTGGTACCTGTTCTGGGACCGGATCCTCTACGAGGACCAGGACAGCTTCTACGTCAACATCGTGGACTGACCGATCGCCACGGGATCCTGGCGGAGGAACACCGTCGACACGGCTGCCTCCGCCAGGATCCGCGCCGCCCACCGGAGGCCCGCCGAGAGTCTCAGGGTGGAGTACGAGGCCGGCTACGGGCTGTCAGGAAGCCCAACTGTAACGACGCTCCGGGCGACCGGCGGAACCGTACCGGAGGCTCACCGCCGCTCGTCCGGTGTCGGCGAAGTGTTCGAGATAGCGCCGCGCGCTGACCCGGGAGATACCCACCGCGTTGGCGCACTCAGCGGCGGAGAGTGTCGCGGAGTGCTGCCGCAGGGCGCGTTCCACCAGCTCGGCGGTCTCCGCGCTGAGCCCCCGGGGTAGCGTCGGGGTGGCGCTGTGCGACCCGCTGCGGGACAGGACCCGGTCCACGTCGGCCTGGTCGCTGACCACGGTGGCGCGCAGCGAGTTGCGTCGGGCAGCGTACTGCTCCAGCCGGGTCCGCAGCTCGTCGAAGCCGAACGGCTTGAGCAGATAGTTGACCGCGCCGTAGCGGACGGCCCGGCGCACCGTCTCGACCTCCCGGGCCGCGCTGATCACCAGCACGTCGCAGTCGTACCGGGCGGCTCGCAGCCGGGTCACCACGTCCAGTCCGAACATGTCCGGTAGGTAGAGGTCGAGCAGCACCAGGTCGGGGCGGTGCCGGTCGACACAGGCGATCGCCTCTTCGCCGGTACTGGCCGCGCCCACCACCCGGAAGCCGTCGAGCCGCTCGACGAAGCCCCGGTGGATCCGGGCCACCATGAAGTCGTCGTCGACCACCAGTACGTCGGTCACCGGTTCGCCTCCGGCGCCCGGGTCACCGACATCCGGGCCGTGAACATCGCACCCTCCT
The DNA here is from genome assembly GCF_036906895.1 of Micromonospora sp. CPCC 206060. Classification (NCBI taxonomy): domain Bacteria; kingdom Bacillati; phylum Actinomycetota; class Actinomycetes; order Micromonosporales; family Micromonosporaceae; genus Micromonospora; species Micromonospora sp. CPCC 206060. The sequence continues at coordinate 43,126 of NZ_JBAKHU010000049.1, read as the reverse complement.
CGGTGTTCGTCGCCGCGACCTCGCCACCGCGACGATGGCAGACCAGGCGGGTCAGCGCCAGTCCGATCCCCCGTTCGCCGCCACGCGCCGCCTTGGTGGTGAAGCCGTGCGTGAAGACCTCCTGGGCCAGTTGCGGAGCGACCCCCGGCCCGGAGTCGCGGACCACGATCTCCACCGAGGAGGCGTCCTGGCGTAGCTCGACCTCCACCCAGGCCGGCCCGTCCGGAATGTCGCCACCGTCCGGTCCGACGCTGCCCGAGTCGCCGGACGGCGGCGCAGTCCGGTTCTCCCGGCCGCCGGCCACCGCCTCGACGGCGTTGTCGACCAGGTTGCCCAGTACCGTCGCGACGTCCGCAGCGACCGCTGGTTCCAACCGGTCCAGGCTGGTCCGCTCGGAGATCCGTAGCTCCACCCGGCGCTCGGCGGCCAGCGCCGACTTCGCCATCAGCAGGGCCGCCACCGCGGTGTCATGGATCCGGCTGCTGACGGTGAGGTCCAGGGAGGCCCGGTGCCGGCTCAGCGCTTCGACGTACCGGACCACTTCGTCGTGCTCGCCGATCTGAATGAGCCCGGAGATGGTGTGCAGCTGGTTGGCGAACTCGTGGGTCTGGGCGCGCAGCAGTTCGGTGGTACTACGGAAGGAACCGATCTCCTGTTCCAGGCGGGCCAGCTCGGTGCGGTCCCGCAGCGTGGTGACCGAGCCGAGCCGGCGGCCGTCCTTGCTGACGGTCATCCGGTTCATCACCAGCACCCGGCCGGCTCGTACCACCACCTCGTCCCGGGCCTGCGGATCATTGTCGGCGCCGGCCAGTACGTCCCGCAGCCGGCCGGAGATCCTCAGTTCGGCGAGGGTACGGCCGAGGCAGTGCTCGGGCAGGTCGAGTAGCCGCCGGCCGACCGCGTTGACCAGGGTGATCCGCTGCTGCGGATCCAGCGCGACCACCCCCTCGGCAATGCCGTGCAGCAGCGCCTCCCGGTGCTCGGCCAGGCCGGCGATCTCCCGGGGCTCCAGGCCCAGGGTCTGCCGCTTGATCCGGCGGGCCAGCAGCCAGGAGCCGGCGATCCCGAGCAGACTGGCGATACCCAGGTAGGTGAAGAGGTACGACGAGGCACCCACCAGCCGCTGTGACCAGCTGGGCCACGCCTCGCCGATCATCACCACGCCGAGGTGTCGTCCGAGGTTGTCCTTGCGGTCACCGAGCACCGGGACCTGGGCGACCAGTTCCCGCGAGTCACCGACCGCCAGCTCGCCGAACCAGCTCCGCCCCCGTGCCACCCCGGGGTCGCCGAGCACGAGCGGGCTTCCCACCAGGGTCGGGTCGGTGGACCCGACCACCCGCCCGCGGGCGTCGGCCACGGTCACCGAGGTCACCCCGGACTGGGTCAGCGCGTTCTGCACCAGCGGAGCGACGAGTTCCGCTGGCGCTGGCTGGTTGAGCCGCTCGCGCAGTAGCGGGTTGCCGGCGAGCTGCTCGCCGAGGGCGGCCACCCGCCGCCCTTCGACGCGGTTGAAGGTGGCCGCGGACTGGGCCAGGGAGACGGCGGCCACCGCCACCAGCACGACCACGATGATCGCGAGCTGGAGTACGAGCAACTGCCCGGCCAACGTACGGCGGGGGGTGACCGCGACCACAAAGACCTCAATTTCCGCTGTTGACAGAAGGCAGACGTGGAGTTCGTCCGGGGGTCATCATCTTGCCGCCGGCCCCCTTCGAAACGGAAGAGAAACAAGATGGCTACTCGGAGAAACCTGCTGTTCATGGGCCTCGCCGCCGCCACCGACGGGCAGCCGGGCTTCTGGGCGATGTCGGTCGAGGGCGACACCGCGGTGGTGACGTTGCACAGCAGCCGTTCCTCCCGTGGCACCGCCGCGACCATCGACCGGTTCTGGCGCGGCTACGACCGCGCGGAGATCACCCAGCACAACTTCTCCACCCAGTCTGTCTGCAGCACCGACGCCCGCCGCGACGTGGTCTGCTACCAGAACAGCCACCCGAACCGATCGGCGACTGGGAGGTACTCAAGCGGGTGGCCCCCAACCCGCTGGTCCCGACGTACGGCGAAGCGATCGCCGCCGCGCTGACAGACGAGGAGCGCGAGCGCCTCGACGCGTACATGACCACCCTGGCAGCGGCCGGGACGCCGACACGTCGCACGATGGCGGTGGCGTTCCTGCGCGCGCTGCGCCCCTGACGCGCGTCGACGTCGGGCCGGGCACCTGGTCGACGCCCCAACGGGCACCGACCAGGAGACGACATCTCGACCAGCATCGAGATGTCTCTTAGCATGGCCCCTTCGCTACGGATCCCCCGATCCCACGGCCATCAGGAGACTGTCATGTTCAGGCGAACACTCCCAACGCTCGCAGCGGCCCTTCTCGGTCTGTCCGTACTGGCAACTCCTGCACAGGCGGCCCCGGTGACCCGGCCTGCCCCCGTTGCCCAGTCCACGCTGGCCACCCAGACCACACCTACCGGTTGCACCACCTGGATCGAGTGGGTCGCCGAAGGCAGCAACTACTACTACGGCCGCGGCAACGTCAGGTGCTCCACGGGCCGCTACAAGGTAAAGATCCAGTGCCGCAACGCCCAGACCGGCGTGGGATACGTCGTCTACGGCACCCAGGCGGTCTACGCCCCCAACACCGCCACCACCACCTGCTACAGCGGCAACGTCGCCGAGACCGTCGAGGCCGTACCCCAGTGACGGCTCCCCGCTGACGCGGTGGTGCTCCGGGTACTGCCCGTGCCTTACCGCGGCAGGGTCAGTCGTACCACACAGGCGTCGGAGGCGCCGAAGGGTTCGAGCACGGCGCTGGCCGGTGGGGCGCCGGCGCGTTCCAGCGCACCACGGATGACACCGACGTGCAGGGCGCAGATCGCGTCGGGGTTCCGGTTGACCAGTTCGAGGAACGGACAGGTGTGCAGGTGGACCTCGACGGTTCCGTCGCCTGTCTCGTGCCTGCGTGGGCTGAAGCCCAGTGCCCGTAGGACGTCGAGCAGCGTGTCAACCGGGTCCCCGCCTGCGACGGTGGCGGCGGCGAGGTGGCGCCCCCAGTCGAGGCCGGCATGGGTGGCCTCGGTTCGCGCGTCGCCGTGGTGCCGGCGGGACAGGTGGTCGAGGAGCGCGGCGGCGAGCGCCCGGTAGGGCGCCGGGGCGGGGGCCTCCGTCAGGGCAACCCGGTAGCGCCAGGCGGGTCGGCCGGGTTGGCCGCCGCTCGCGCGTGCCTTGACCAGCAGCCCGGCGTCGACCAGGCGGTCGAGGTGGGTTCGGGCGGTGGACAGGTGCAGGCCGGTCCGCTGCCCGACCTCGGCGGTGGTCATCCCGGTGCCGGCGGCGCGTACCAGTTCCAGGATCGAGGCCCGGCTGGCGGTGCCGAGGGCCCGGTGGCTGCGGGGATCTATCGTCGTGCCGATCGGCCCTGTTCGCGAGGTTTCCACGCGGGGAACGTTATAACGTCATTCATCCTCACAACCAGGGTCGCGGTCTGTCTGCCGCGCCACATGGCCACCCCTGCCGCGCCCCATGGCCACCCCTGCCGGGCTCGTCGCCGGACGCGCCGTCGCACCGTGCCGGGTCGTTCGGCCCTTCCGGGCGGTCTTGGGCGGCACGCCCGACGGGGGCGCCCGTAACCCGTGCCCAGGAGGCCCCGGCGCGGACGGTGGACCCGACCTCGCGACACCACGTGCACAGTCGGTGACGGTGGGTCCCGACCGAACCCGAACGGGTCCCACCGGCAGTCGGCACGGGAAGCCGGAGAACCGCCGACGATCTCGGGACCTTCGGCCCGGAGACGCGAGGTAGTACGTCGAAAGGATGGCCGCGGCGCCCCGCTCCGGTTGCGCTCCGGCGGATCTGCCGGGAATGTGAGCATCACGGTGATCCATCGGAGGGATGAGGCACATGTCACGAGCGACCGATGCTGCCGGGCGGGCGCTGCTGGGGGTGGGTGGTCTGGTCCGCCGGGCCGAGGTGTCCGCCGACGGCCGAACGCTGCACCAGATCGGCGGGCGGGAAGCCGACACCTTCTACCGGGACCGCTGGTCCTACGACAAGGTGGTGCGCTCCACGCACGGGGTCAACTGCACCGGCTCGTGCTCGTGGAAGGTGTACGTCAAGGACGGCATCATCACCTGGGAACAGCAGCAGACCGACTACCCCAGCGTCGGGCCCGACCGTCCCGAGTACGAGCCGCGTGGCTGCCCCCGGGGCGCCGCCTTCTCCTGGTACACCTACTCGCCTACCCGGGTGCGCTACCCGTATGCGCGGGGTGTTCTGGTGGAGATGTACCGGGAGGCCCGCAGGCGGCTCGGTGACCCGGTGGCCGCCTGGGCCGACATCCAGGCGGACCCGCAGCGGCGACGCCGCTACCAGAAGGCACGCGGCAAGGGTGGCCTGGTGCGGATCGGCTGGGACGAGGCGCAGGAGATGATCGCCGCCGCGCACGTGCACACGATCGCCGAGCACGGCCCGGACCGGATCGCCGGTTTCTCCCCCATCCCGGCGATGTCGATGGTGTCGCACGCCGTCGGCGCCCGGTTCGTGTCGCTGCTCGGCGGGTCGATGCTGTCGTTCTACGACTGGTACGCCGACCTGCCGGTGGCTTCCCCGCAGGTGTTCGGCGACCAGACCGACGTGCCCGAGTCCGGGGACTGGTGGGACGCCTCCTACTTCGTCATGTGGGGCTCCAACGTCCCGGTGACCCGCACGCCGGACGCACACTGGATGGCCGAGGCCCGCTACCGGGGCCAGAAGGTCGTGGTGGTCAGCCCCGACTTCGCCGACAACGTCAAGTTCGCCGACGAGTGGATGCCGGCCCAGCCGGGTACCGACGGCGCCCTGGCGATGGCGATGGGGCACGTGATCCTCCGGGAGTTCCTCGTCGACCGGCGCACTCCCCGGTTCGTCGACTACGTGCGCCGCTTCACCGACCTGCCGTTCCTGGTGACCCTGGAGCCGGGCGCGGACGGGGCGTACCGGCCGGGGAAGTTCCTCACCGCCGAGGATCTGGGCGAGACCGGGCGCGAGGCGGCCTTCAAGACGGTGCTGTGGGATTCGGCCACCGACGCTCCCGCCGTCCCGAGGGGCAGCCTGGGACACCGCTGGGGTGAGCAGCCCGGGCAGTGGAACCTCGACCTGGGCGACCTGGAGCCGGCGCTGACCTGCCTCGGTGCGGGCGACTCGGTCGAGGTGGAACTGCCGCGCTTCGACACCGACACCCCTGAGGTGCTGCGCCGGGGCGTCCCGACCCGCACCGTGGGCGGTACGCTCGTGACCAGCGTGTTCGACCTGTTGCTGGCCCAGTACGGGGTCGGTCGGGACGGTCTGCCCGGGCAGTGGCCGACCGGCTACGACGACACTGCGGTGCCGTACACGCCGGCCTGGCAGGAACCCATCACCGGCGTGCCGGCGGCGCAGGTGGCCCGGGTGGCGCGGGAGTTCGCCGACAACGCCGAACGCTCGGGCGGCCGGTCGATGATCCTGCTCGGCGCGGGCACCAACCACTGGTTCCACTCCGACGCCACCTACCGGGCCATCCTGGCGCTGGTGACACTCACCGGCTGCCAGGGGGTCAACGGCGGCGGCTGGGCGCACTACGTCGGGCAGGAGAAGTGCCGCCCGGCGACCGGCTGGGCACAGCTCGCCTTCGGCCTGGACTGGGTCCGCCCGCCACGGCAGATGATCGGCACCGCCTTCTGGTACGTGCACACCGACCAGTGGCGCTACGACACGTACTCCGCCGATACGGTCTCCTCCCCCACCGGCACGGGTGCCTTCGCCGGCCGGCACACCATGGACCTGCTGGCCCAGTCGGCCCGCTCGGGTTGGATGCCGTCGATGCCGACGTTCGACCGCAGTCCGCTGCGGCTGGCCGACGAGGCGCTCGCGGCGCGTCCCGACGACCCGGCCGGCTGGGTGGCCGAGCAGCTCGGCGAGGGCAACCTCCGGTTCGCCTGCACCGACCCGGATGCGCCGGAGAACTGGCCGCGGGTACTCACGGTCTGGCGGGCCAATCTGCTCGGCTCCTCCGCCAAGGGCAACGAGTACTTCCTGCGTCATCTGCTCGGCACCGACGCCAACCTGCGCGCGGACGAGGCGCCGCAGGAACTGCGGCCCAGGGACGTGACCTGGCGGGACGAGGCCCCGCAGGGCAAGCTCGACCTGCTGCTGAGTCTGGACTTCCGGATGACGTCGACCACACTGTTCTCCGACATCGTGCTGCCGGCCGCCACCTGGTACGAGAAACACGACCTGAGCAGCACCGACATGCATCCGTTCGTGCACGCGTTCACCCCGGCGATCAACCCGCCCTGGCAGACCCGCACCGACTTCGACGCCTTCCACGGCATCGCGAAGGCGTTCTCGGCGTTGGCGGCCGACCATCTCGGCGTCCGCCGGGACCTGGTCGCCGCTCCCTTGTTGCACGACACCCCGGATGCGATGGCGACCCCGCACGGCCGGGTCCGGGACTGGGCGGCCGAGGGTGAGACCCCGGTGCCGGGCCGGACGATGCCGAAGCTGGTGGTGGTCGAGCGGGACTACGGCGCCGTCGCCGACAAGCTGGCCGCGCTCGGGCCGCTGATGGACACCCTCGGCACCACCGGCAAGGGCGTGTCGGTGGACGTCCGGCCGGAGGTGGACTACCTGCGCCGCCGCAACGGCGAGATCCGCGGCGGGGCGGCCGACGGGCGGCCGTCGCTGGCGCGGGACGTGCACGCCTGCGAGGCGATCCTGGCGCTGTCGGGCACCACCAACGGACGGGTGGCCACCGCCGGGTTCCGCGACGTGGAGAAACGCACCGGCGTACGCCTGGCGGACCTGGCCGCCGAACACGAGGGAAAGCAGATCACCTTCGCCGACACCCAGTCCCGGCCGGTGCCGGTGATCACCAGCCCGGAGTGGTCGGGCAGCGAGCACGGCGGGCGACGGTACTCGCCGTTCACCATCAACACCGAACGGCTCAAGCCGTGGCACACGCTGACCGGCCGGCAGCACTTCTTCATCGACCACGACTGGATGCACGAGGCGGGCGAGTCGCTGCCGATCTTCCGGCCGCCGCTGGACATGCACAAGCTCTTCGGTGAGCCGCGACTCGGCCGCAACGGGGAACTGGAGATCACCGTCCGGTACCTCACGCCGCACTCGAAGTGGTCGATCCACTCGGAGTACCAGGACAACCTCATCATGCTCACCCTGTCCCGGGGCGGCCCGACGATGTGGATGAGCGAGGCCGACGCCGCCAAGATCGGGGTACGGGACAACGAGTGGATCGAGGCGGTCAACCGCAACGGCGTCGTGGTCTGCCGGGCGGTGGTCAGCCACAAGATGCCCGAGGGCACCGTCTACATGTACCACGCCCAGGAACGGGTCATCGACGTGCCGAAGGCCGAGGTCAACGGCCGGCGCGGCGGAATCCACAACTCGTTGACCCGGCTGCTGGTCAAGCCCACCCACCTCATCGGCGGGTACGCCCAACTGTCGTTCGCGTTCAACTACCTCGGCCCCACCGGCAACCAGCGCGACGAGGTCACCGTGATCCGCCGCCGCTCCCAGGAGGTGCAGTACTGATGCGGGTCATGGCACAGATGGCGATGGTGATGAACCTCGACAAGTGCATCGGCTGCCACACCTGCTCGGTCACCTGCAAACAGGCGTGGACCAACCGTTCCGGCGTCGAGTACGTCTGGTTCAACAACGTCGAGACCCGCCCCGGGCAGGGTTACCCGCGCACCCACGAGGATCAGCAGCGCTGGCAGGGCGGCTGGGTACGGACCCGCTCCGGCAGGCTGAAGCCACGCTCCGGCGGTCGGGTGAAGAAGCTGTTCAGCATCTTCGCCAACCCGAAACTGCCGTCCATGCGCGACTACTACGAACCGTGGACCTACGACTACGAGCACCTCATCAACGCGCCGGCCGGTGCGGACACCCCCGTCGCCCGCCCCAAGTCGCTGCTCACCGGCCAGGACACGAAGATCACCTGGAGCGCGAACTGGGACGACTCGCTGGCCGGTGGCAACGAGATCGCCTCCGGTGACCCGGTACTGGCGAAGGTGTCCGGCCAGGTCCGGCAGGAGTTCGAGAAGACGTTCATGTTCTTCCTGCCACGGATCTGTGAACACTGCCTCAACCCGTCCTGCGCCGCCTCCTGCCCTTCGGGGGCGATCTACAAGCGGGCGGAGGACGGCATCGTCCTGGTCGACCAGGACCGCTGCCGGGGCTGGCGGATGTGCGTCACCGGCTGCCCCTACAAGAAGGTCTACTTCAACCACCGCACCGGCAAGGCCGAGAAGTGCACCTTCTGCTTCCCGCGCATCGAGATCGGCCAGCCGACCATCTGCTCGGAAACCTGCGTGGGACGGCTGCGCTACCTGGGGCTGATGCTCTACGACGTCGACCGGGTGGCCGAGGCCGCCGCGGCCAAGGACGAGCACGACCTGTACGACGCGCAGCGCTCGGTGTTCCTCGACCCGCACGACCCGCAGGTGGTCGCTGGCGCCCGGGCGGCCGGGATCCCCGACGACTGGATCGACGCGGCGCAACGCTCCCCGGTCTGGGACCTGATCATGAAGTACGAGGTGGCACTGCCCCTGCACCCGGAGTACCGGACCATGCCGATGGTCTGGTACATCCCGCCGCTGTCACCCGTGGCCGACGTGCTGCGCGACACCGGCCACGACGCCGAGGACGCCGGTAACCTCTTCGGCGCCATCGACGCCCTGCGCATCCCGGTGGAGTACCTCGCCGAACTGTTCACCGCGGGCGACCCGGCGCCGGTGCGCGGGGTGCTGAACCGGCTGGCCGCGATGCGCGCCTACCAGCGCCGCATCAACCTGGGTGAGGCGCGTGACGAGTCCATCGCGACGGCGGTCGGCATGACCGGCGCGCAGATGGACGAGATGTACCGGCTGCTCGCCATCGCCAAGTACGAGCAGCGGTACGTCATCCCCGCCGCGCACGCCGAGGACGCGCACCGCCTGGAGACGATCGCCACCGAGTGCAGCCTGGACTACGAGGGCGGCCCCGGGATGGGCGGCTGCGGCCCGTACGGTCAGGGACCCTTCGGTGAATCCTCCGGCACACCCGTACCCGTCCAGGTGGAGACCTTCCACATGCTGCGTGACCGGCAGACCGCCGAGGACTTCACCGATCCGGGCGACGAACCGCGCCGGGTCAACCTGCTCAACTGGGACGGCAAGGGCACCCCGAGAGGTCTCTTCCCACCCCGCCGCCCCGGGCCCGGACCCGCTGCGGGAGGTGACCGGTGAACCAGCCGATCTGGCGGGCGGTCGCCGCCCGCGCCGCGTCGCTGCTGCTGCGCTACCCCGACGAGGAGATGCTGGCCACGCTGCCCACGATCCGCGCCGCCCTCGACGGCCTCCCGGCTGCGGTGGCCGACCCGCTGCGCACCGTCGTCGCCCACCGGGAGGACACCGCACCCGTCGAGCTGCGCGCCAGCTACGTGCAGCTGTTCGACTTCCGCCGCCGCTGCTGCCTGCACCTGACCTACTACACCTGCGGCGACACCCGCCGCCGGGGTGAGGCACTGGTCGGTTTCGCCAGCGCGTACAAACAGGCCGGTCTGGAGGTCGTCGACGGTGAACTACCCGACTTCCTGCCCGCCGTACTCGACCTGGCCGCGGCCCACGACAGCGGATGGCGGCTGTTGCGCGACAACCGGATCGGCCTGGACCTGCTGGTCGAGGCGCTGGAGAAAGAGGGTTCCGGGTACCGGTGCGCGGTGACCGCCGTGCGGGAGATGCTGCCGCCCGCCCGGCCCGGGGACCTCGCCGCCGCCGCACGGCTGGCCCGCACCGGCCCCCCGGTGGAGCAGGTCGGTCTGGAACCGTTCGCACTCGTCGACACCTCGGAGGCACGCCGATGAACACCCTGCTGTGGGTCGTCTACCCGTACCTGACGACCGCGGTGCTGATCGGCGGGCTGATCTGGCGCTACCGGTACGACAAGTTCGGCTGGACCACCAGATCGTCCCAGCTCTACGAGAGCACCGTCCTGCGCTGGGGCAGCCCGCTGTTCCACTTCGGGGTGCTGATGGTGCTCATCGGGCACGTCGGCGGCCTGCTGGTACCGAAGTCCTGGACCGAGGCCGTCGGCGTCACTGAACACGCCTACCACCTGATGGCCGTGTTCATCGGCACCGTGGCGGGCCTGTGCACCCTCATCGGCCTGGGTATCCTGATCGTCCGCCGCCGGCTGAACGGCCCGGTGTTCGCCGCCACCACCCGCAACGACAAGGCCATGTACGTGGTGCTCACCGCGGTGATCGTGCTGGGTCTGCTGGCCACCGTGCGGGCCAACGTCACCGGCGACGGCTACGACTACCGGGAGACCATCTCCCCGTGGTTCCGGTCGCTGTTCTACCTCAGCCCCGACCCGCAGATCATGGCCGCGGTCCCCATCGGCTTCCAGATCCACATCCTGGCGGCCTTCGCGCTGTTCGCGTTCTGGCCGTTCACCCGGCTCGTCCACGCCTTCAGCGCCCCCGTCGGCTACGCCACCCGCCCGTACGTGGTCTACCGCAGCCGCGACGAGCGGCCCGGACTGCGACCGGCCCGGCCCGGCTGGGACGGCCCGCCCCGCCTGCCGGCCCCCGCCGTCGCCGGACCCGCTCCGTGCGGTGAGGCACCCCCGGCGCCGGGGACAGCGTGCGCCTGCCCGCCGTTGCGGTGCCGGGCGGCGGGGCCCTCCGGCCCTGCCCGGACCGGTTTGGCGGGTCGAGTCTCATAACCACAGGACGCCACACCCCCACCACCCCAGCCGGCCCCTGTTCGGCGTACGAACCCACGGAAGGCAGCGATGACCGGTTCTCGTGACAGGCAGGCTGCGGACACCATGCCGGCGCCGGGGGCGGACCCTCGCACCGCCACCCCGGGTAAATCCACGGCGACGCTCCAGCTCGCCCTCGCCACGCTCGGTTTCCTGGTCAACTTCTGGGCATGGGCCCTGCTGGGTCCGCTCGGCCCGGGCATCAAGGAGCGGCTCGGTCTCAGCTTCGCCGCGCAGTCCCTGCTGGTGGCCGTACCGGTGATCGTCGGCTCGCTCGGGCGCATCCCGGTCGGCGCCCTCACCGACCGCTACGGCGCGCGGGTGGTGTTCCCGCTGGTCACGGTCGCCACGATCATCCCGGTGCTGACCCTGAGTGTCGTCTCCTCCTACACCGCGCTGATCGTCACCGGATTCTTCCTCGGCATCGGCGGCACCGCCTTCGCCGTCGGTGTTCCCCTGGTCTCCGGCTGGTACCCGCCCGCACGTCGCGGCTTCGCCATCGGGGTGTTCGGCATCGGCATGGGCGGCACGGCGATCGCCAACTTCACCACCGTCCGGCTCGCCGACACCTACGGCGCGCGGGCACCGTTCCTGCTCGTGGCCGTGATCCTCGCCGGCTACGCGGTCCTGTCGTTCCTGCTGCTGCGCGACGCGCCCGGGCGGGCCCGCCCAACCGGATCGGCCTGGCAGCGCCTCACCGCGGTCGGCCGGCTCACCGTCACCTGGCAGCTGTGCTTCCTGTACGCCGTGGGCTTCGGCGGGTTCGTCGCCTTCAGCGTGTACCTGCCCGCCTACCTGCGCACCGCCTACGGGCTCACCGCCGCCGACGGTGCGCTGCGCACCGCCGGTTTCGTGGTGCTCGCTGTCCTCGCCCGGCCGGTCGGCGGTTGGCTCTCCGACCGGTTGCACCCGGTTCCCGTGCTGGTGTGGTGCTTCGCCGGGGTGGCCGCCTTCGCGGTGGTCCAGGCCTTCGAGCCGCCTCTGATGCCCGTCGCAACCGTCGCGCTACTCGGGATGGCGTTGCTGCTGGGGGCCTCCAGCGGCGCGGTGTTCGCTCTCGTCGGCAAGGTCGCCCCCGCCGACCAGGTGGGCGCGGTCACCGGCCTGGTCGGCGCCGCCGGCGGTCTCGGCGGTTTCGTCCCGCCGCTGGTGATGGGCTGGGTGTACGGATCGCAGGGGTCCTACGCCATCGGTCTGATGCTGCTGTCCGATGTCGCCCTGGCCGCCGCCGTATTCACCGCCGTGAAGATGGCGGGACTTGTCAAGCCGCACGTCTGAGCGTCGACCGGACGGATGCAGGGCCAGTACCAACACGGCGGCCACCGAGAAACTGGAAGCCCGGGGTCAGCGCACGCGCCACGATGCTCTCGGCTGAGGAGGACGGTGACGATGACGATGAACGACCGCCGTGACTACCAACGTGGACACCTTGCGTGGACACCCTGTCCACGCACGTCTAGGCTTGTGGCATGTCCCTACTCACCGCCCTTCTCACGGTCCCTGTGGTCGCCCTGCTGACCCAGCCGCTCTGGGCGCCTTCCTGGGGCGCGGGCATCCTCGGAGAGGTCGCGACGTTCGGCGTCCCGGGCGGGATCGCGGCGATCGCTGTGTTCTTCGGCCTTGTCGCCCTCTACTGCCGGCACCTGCAGCGGCTCCAAGAGTGCGTCACTCCCGAGGCTCGTTTGCGGTCCCCACGGTCCGTCTGGTTGATGTTCGCCATCCCGTTCAACTTCGTCGAGGACTTCTTCATCATCGCCGACCTCGGCGGCAGCCTCCGCCGCGACGGCCGCGTACCGGGTTCCGTCATCCGCTCATGGACGGTTGCCGGCAAGGCGTGGTGCCTCTTCCAGATCGCCTCGCTCCTTCCCGGAACGGTCGGCGTGGCGTCGGGCGTGCTCGCACTCGGCGTCTGGGCCTGGCACTGGAGCCACACCGCTCTCATCGGGCGCCGGTTGACCGCCGCCGTCACCGCCTAGGCAGGCCCACCCGTGCCCCTTCCCCGCTTCCACAGGCTGCCCCTCGACGAGCAGGCGCGCATCCTCGCTGTCGCCACCCACCAACTCTCGATTCGCGGCCTCGCGGGCATGTCGGTCAACGAGATTGCCGACGAAGCCGGCCTGTCCCGCTCCGCGATATACAACTACTTCGACGGTAAGAGCGACCTCATCGACGCTGTTCGCGCCGCCGCCATCAGGAAGGTCTCTGCGGCGCTCGGCGACTGGACCACGCAGCCCGACTCCAAGGCGTTCTGGGCCGCGTTCCGGGCAGGCGCGGAGCAACTTTCCGCACTCCTCGCCGAGGCTCCAGAGCTCCGCCCGGCCCTCGCCACCGTCACCGGCGGTGGGCTTGACGAATGGGTGAACGCTTTCTTCGAGAACGCGGTCGCGCTCGGGCTCGTGTCCCCGCAGCACCGCCGCCTCACCCGGGTAGCTACAGGCGCGATCCTCGCAGCGGCGGACGCCGCGGAGCTTGCCGAGCCAGGCAGCATATCCACGGCGGACGTGGAGGCAGTGCTGCGAGCAGTCTGGCGTGGGTGACGGTGATCCGGCGGATGGGCGGCGTCCAGGTCGTCGACGGTGGGGCCGGCCGGCGACAGCGCCAGCGTGTCCCAATCGTCGGGGTGCAGCAGCCGGCGGGCCGTCCTGTGCCGCTGACGACCTGGCGGAAATACCATGTAGGACGCGGCGTTGGCCTCAAGGCGGGCCGGCACACCATTGGCACCCTTAGCGACATTGTGCACCGTCGCTGTGACCATAATCTATGAGCCGGACCAGTACTCGCTGGTCGCATCACCACCTGTGGGGACAAGATGCGTCGAATGCTCGTCAGCGCCGTGTTCGCGACGACTCTGCTTCTCGCCGGCTGCTCCAGCGAACTCGATCCGATCGTCGGCGAGTGGACGGCCGACGGACCGCAGCCCGCTGGCTACTCCCACTTTGCCGACAACGCAATGATCCGCGTCGACAAAGCGGGCAAAGCCGTCCTCGGGACCTCGCCCTGGAACCTCTGCGGAGCCGCGACGGTGACGGTGAACGAGGCCACCGACGATCAGACCAGTTACCGGATCGCGTTCCCGACGAGTACCTGGTGCGTCACTGTCGACGTGCCGTTGAGCCTCGACGTGGTGACCAAAGGGAACATCTTGGAGGCGACGCCCACCGGTTCGCCGACCGGAGCGGTGTACCGCTTCAAACGTGCTGGATAGCGTCATGACATGCGCTGGCTGGCAGGCCGCCGGTTCCGGTGCCGGCTGCGGGATGAGCAGTTGGCGAAGCTTGGCGTCGCTGGAGGCTGGCCCGGCGGCGTGGGGACTCACCGGGCACCCTGGCCCGGGTGGCTGACCTGATCACCCGCATGTTCACGGGCCAGCGCCGGACCCTACCGGTACCAACCCCTGCCGGACCGGCACCGCCAATACATCGATAACTTTGCATTTCTTCCTCGGCTTCGTGTATGAAGGCTGAAAGCACGTTGACGTGCCGGTTCCTGGGGAGGAGCAACGATGAAACATGCCCTGCGCCGCCTGCGAACGGCGGCGGTCACACTCGGCGCCTGCACGCTGGGGCTGAGCCTGCTGTCGGTACCCGCTGCCGAGGCGTACTCGGTTCAGCCCCTTGCACCACACTCCGAGCGGGCACCCGAATCAGCACAGTTCTCCGCAGAGGGAGTCACCACGGTCGGTGAACTGCGCACGGTCGACGGCTCGCTGTCCTACACCGGGGACGGCCGGACACAGATCATTCGGCACCCCGGCGCGACGTACGTCAAGGTGCACTTCAGCTCCCTGCGGCTGGCCCACGGCGACTACGTCACCGTGTCCAGCCCCGACGGCCGGGAGAGCCACCGGTACGACCGCTCCCTGAGTCGGGCGACCGGCTCGGACTACACCACTGACGGACAGCCGGGCTTCTGGGCGATGTCGGTGGACGGCGACACCGCGGTGGTGACGTTGCACAGCAGCCGTTCCTCCCGTGGCACCGCCGCGACCATCGACCGGTTCTGGCGCGGCTACGACCGCGCGGAGATCACCCAGCACAACTTCTCCACGCAGTCTGTCTGCAGCACTGACGCCCGCCGCGACGTGGTCTGCTACCAGAACAGCCACCCGAGCGAGTACGCCCGCGGCAACGCCGTCGCGCGGCTGCTGATCAGCGGCGGCGGGTTGTGCACCACCTGGCGGGTCGGCAACACCAACCGCATGCTGACCAACAAGCACTGCTTCTCGACGCAGTCCGCCGTCAGCGGCAGCGAGATGCAGTTCAACTACCAGTGCGCCACCTGCGGCGGGGCGAACCCCGGCCCCGGCACCAAGGTCAGCGGCGCCACCCTGTACAAGGTGAGCGCCGGCGGCTCCGGCGAGTTGGACTACGCCCTGTACTCGGTGAACAACTTCACCACCATCCAGGGGTTCGGCACGCTGTACCTGGCGACCACCGCCACCACCACCGGCACGCGGATGTACATCCCGGGGCACGGCGACGGCAGCCCGAAGCGGCTGTCGATCTACGAGAACACCGAAGGTGGCACGACATGCACCGTGAAGAACGCGAACTACAACACCTGGAACATCAGCTACAGCTGTGACACCTCCGGCGGCAACTCGGGTTCACCGGTGCTGAACGCCAGCCACCGGGTGATCGCCCTGCACCACCTCGGCGGCTGTCCGTCGAACCAGGGTGCCAAGGCCCACCTGATCTACAACGAGATCGCCAGCCTGATCGACAACGGCTGACGACGCCGGCCACCTCGGTTTGCCGGGCTGGCCAGTGGCTGCTCGGGTAAGTCGGACAGCCGCATGGTCGTCCCCCGCCCTGCCGGCTCCCGCCGGCGCCGTACGGCGCCGGCGGGAGCCGGCGTACTTCCCGTGGTGGTGCCGCCGGGGCACCGGGCGTCAGGTCAACTGCGGTTGATGGTGAACGTGCTGGTCGTGTTCCGGATGTCCTGGTAGTTGTCGCTCAGCCGAAGGTTGACGAAGGTCGCGGAGCCGACCGCCGGGCCCTGCCCGGTTTCGGGCATCTCGTTCACCCAGATGCCGAAGCCGGACTTGGCGTCGAAGGCGTCACCGCTGCGGCGCGCGCCGGAGATCGACACGTTGGTGAAGACCGTGTCGGTGATCGGGTTCTCCGGCTGGCTGCCGGTGTACTTCGTCTGGAACATGATCCCGGAGTACGTCGGGTCGACGATGTCGACATCGGACACCCGGATACCGCGGAACTCCTTGGACGCCGAGAAGACCCAGATCGCCGGGAAGGTCTGTGCGCCCCAGAAGTGACCACCGGCCCGGATCAGTGAGATGTTCTCGAACCGGGTGGGCGGGTTGGCTCCGAAGCCGATGAACGGGTAGCCGAAGTCCAGCGAGCTGATCGTGATGCCGGAGTAGGTCAGCATGTCCGCGATGTAGAGGTTGCGGAACACGTTGTCATAGCCGCCGTACACTGCGATACCCGCTGCCCGCCAGGTCAGCGTGGCGGTCAGGTTCTCGAACACGTTGCCGTGGTTGGACGTGGACGCACCCTGGTCGATCGCGGAGAACAGCGCGAACGCGTCGTCTCCGTTGGACCGGCCCTCCGAGTTGGCGACCAGGTTGTTCGTGCTGCCGTTGGTCATGTTCACCGCGTCGGCGAAGGTGTTCCGGAACCGGCTGTTCGTGATCTTCAGGCCGCTGACGCTGACCCCCCAGTAGGCGCAGACGGTGTGCTCCACCCAGACGTTGTCCAGCGTCATGTTGTCGACGTCCTTCAGTTCACCCCAGACCTTCCCCGGCCCGTCGATCCGGTTGGTGTAGTTGCCGAAGAAGGCGAGATGTTCGAAGGACGACCCGCTCGCCGAGGACTCGACCCGGAAGCCGGCGTCGGTGTTCTGCTGCGAGGCCGGCGTCTGGAAGCGGGTGAACCACATGCCCGCGCCGACCACCTTGACCGCCTTGCCGTAGACCTGGAACTTCTGCGCGGTCTCGTACGTGCCGGCGGGCAGGTAGACCCCGACCAGGTTGCCGGTGGTGTCCATCCGGACCGCGTCCAGGGCGTTCTGCACGTCGGAGTGGCTGTACCCGGTCGGTACCTTGTACCGGGTCGGGTCCGGATTCGCCCGTGGCGCGGCCTGCTCCAGGTTGATGAAGTCGATGGCGTACATGGTGCTGTTCGCCGGGTCCTTCTGCAACCGGATCCGGCTGCCCGCCGGGATGGTCGAGTTCAGCAGTACGTTCGCCTCGTCGTAGAGGTGCCGCGGCGGGCCCGCGCTCGGCGAATCACTCGGGCTGGCCTCCGCACCGTAGAGCCAGATGTGCTTCGAGGTGAGGCTGATCGGCTTGTGCAGCACCCCGTTGACGTAGATGTTCAGCGTCGAGTCGATACCACCGCCGCCGGGTGCGTCGGGGATGGAGAAGCGGGTCACCAGGGCGTTGGCGGGCGCCCTGGTGGTCCACTCGACGTACGCCCCGGTCGTGTTGAGGGTGACCGCCCGCCGGCCGGACGCCTCACCGGCCAGGTCGCCGATGGTCCGGTTCGGACCGACCACCTGCGCTCCGCCGCCGACCGAGCCCTCCTCGGCCTCGTACATGTCGTACGGCAGGTTCGCCCCGCGGCCGACGAACAGCGGCCGGTCGCTGGTGTTGTTCTGCCGCTTCACCGGCAGTTCGTTGGCGTCGTCGGCGAGTACCACCCGGACGGTGTACCGCCCGTTGGTCGCGGTCCAGGTGCCGAGGTTGACCGGGCCGGCGCTCGCCCCGGCGGCGATGGTGCCGCTGTACGAGCCGGTCAGGGTGCGGACCACGGTGCCCGAGTCGTTGAGTACGGTCAGCGTGATGCCGTGCGCGCCGCTCGCCGAGGCGACGGTGCCCTGGTTGCGGATGGTCACCGCGAAGCTGACCGTGGCGCCCGCGCTCGGCGTGCCGGGCGACCAGGTAACCGCCGAGGCGACCAGGTCGGAACTGGCCACCGGGCTGACGGTCAGCGCGGTCGGCCGGGTGTAGCTGTTGTTCGCCTCGTCCTGCTCGATCACCGTGTTCGCCTCGTCGACCTTGCCGATCAGCTCGTAGCTGCCGGCGTTGCGCGGGCCGATGTTCGCCGAGACGGTGGTCGACGCACCGGCGGCCAGGGCACCGACGGTGGCCGTGCCGACCTTCGTCGTACCCAGGTAGAAGCCGACGGCGGTGGCGACGGAGGCTGCGGTGCCGGCGTTGCGGACCGTGGCGGACAGGGTGATCGCATCGGTCTCCACCGGCGCGGCGGGTGACGCGGTGAGGCCGGTGACGGTGAGGTCGGGGTTCGGGGCCGGGACACCGATGACCTGGAGTTCCGCCACCTGCCCGTTGGAGGAGCCGGAGTTCGCGGTGAACCGGAGCCGGATGTCGGCGGCCGTCGCCGACACCGGGATGGTCACCGTGTTGCTGGCGGTCGGGCTGAACGAGTACGGGGCGGAGCCGACCAGCGTGCTGAACCCGGACGTCGACTGCTCGCGGCCGAGGACCTCGAAGGTCTGGGTACGGGGGCCCCAGGCCGGGTCGGGGTTGAGCCGGACCACCAGCGAACTGATGCTCGCGTTCGCGCCCAGCGCGACGGTCAGCGTGCTCGGGTACGCCCCGGGCGCGCCCTCCCAGTAGGTGGTGACGTCGTTGTCGTTGGCGTTGACCGCGTTGAAGACGTGGACCACCGAGGAGGCGGTGATCGGCTTGCCGACCGCGAGGTTGGTGCCGCCCGGGGTGCTGCCGGGGCGGGTGACCGTGTTGCTGTTCGCCGACACGTTGCCGGCCGCGTCCCGGGCCCGCACGTAGTAGGAGACCGTCGCGGTGTCCGGCTGGCTGTCGGTATAGGCGAGGGTCGAGCCGTTCACGCTGCCGCGCAGCGCGCCGTTGGCGTAGACGTCGTAGCCGGTGACCCCGACGTTGTCGGTGGACGCGGTCCAGGTCAGCCGGATCTGGCCGCTGGCCGGCTGGGTGTGGGACAGGTTACCCGGAGCGGTCGGCGCGACCGTGTCACCGGTGTTGCCGGTACGGGTCACCGTGTTGCTGTTGGCCGACTGGTTGCCGGCGGCGTCTCTGGCCCGTACCTGGTACGAGACGGTCGCCCCGGCCGGCTGGGTGTCGGTGAAGGTCAGCGTGGAGCCGCCGACGCTGGACCGGAGCACGCCGTTGGCGTACACGTCGTAGCCGGTCACGCCGACGTTGTCGGTGGACGCGGTCCAGGTCAGCCGGATCTGGTCGGTCGCCGGCTCGGTGAAGGTCAGGTTCCCGGGCGCCGACGGTGGCGTGGTGTCCCCGGCCGTCGGCCCGTAGATCTCCAGCTCGGCGAGTTGCCCGGCGGGCCAGCCGGTGTTGGCGGTGATGAGCAGCCGGACGTAGCGGGTGGCCGCGGTGGGCACGGTGACGGTGACCGTGTTGCCGGTGGCCGGGTTGAAGGTGTACGCCGCCGAGGCGACGAGGGTATCGAAGGTCGACCCGTTGGTGCTGCCCTGCACGGTCAGCGTCTGGCTCCGGGCACCCCAGCCGGCGGGCAGCTTGAGCACCAGCCGGTTGACGTTCACCGTGGCCGCCAGGTCGGTCTGGATCCACTGTGGGAAGGCGTTGTTGGCGCTCTCCCAGTAGCTGGCCGCGTTGCCGTCGTTGGCGTTGCCGGCGACGTACACGTCGGCGTGGCTGCTCTCCGCCATCGTCTTGCCGAGCGCCAGGTTGGTCGACGAGGTGGCCGCGCCGTACACCTCCAGCTCGGCGAGCTGGGCTGCGGGCCAGCCGGTGTTGGCGGTGATCGCGATCCGGACGAACCGGGTGCTGGTGGCCGGGAAGCCGATGGTCACGGTGTTGCCGTTGGCCGGGCTGAACGACCGGCCGGCGGCGGCGACGATGGTGTTGAAGCCGCTGCCGTCCGTGCTGCCCTGTACCGACAGCGTCTGGGTGCGGGCCTCCCAGGCTGCGGGCAGCTTGAGCGTCACCTGGTCGATGGACTGGCTGGAGCCGAGGTCGACCTGCGCCCACTGTGGCAGTGCGCCGCTGCTCTCCCAGTAGCTGCCCTGGTTGCCGTCGGTCAGGTTGGCGGTGGCGTACGGTCCGTTGGTGCTGCTGGCCGAGGTGCCGCGCCCGGCGGCGAGGTTCGGGCCGCCGGTGGCGCCGGCGGGCGGCGCCGGGGCCGCGGTGACGGCCAGGCCAACCGCGGCGAGTACCGCGATCAGTCGGATGCGGAATCTGGACATGGTGGGGGTGCACCTTCTTCCGGGGACGTGGAGAGGCGTGTGCGGGGGTGCGTGCGGGGCTGGGGTGGGTGTGCGGCGGGACCCCGGTCGGCGGGCGGGGTCCCGCCGCACACGTCAGGTGGCGTAGACCTCGAACTCGGCGAGTTGGCCGGCGGGCCAGCCGCTGTTGCCGGTGAAGGTCAGCCGGACGAACCGGTGGTCACCGGCGGGCAGCGGGATCGACACGGTGTTCCCGCTGGCCGGGTCGAAGGTGTAGCCGGCCGGTCCCGTCAGCGTGCTGAACGACGAGCCGTCGGTCGAGCCGAGCACCGACAGCGTCTGGGTGCGGGTCTGCCAGGCCGACGACGGCGGGAGCTTCAGCACCACCCGGGACAGCGGCCGGGCGCTGCCCAGGTCGACGGTCACCGACTGGGGGAAGGCGTTGTTGGCGCTCTCCCAGTAGGTGTTCGGGTTGCCGTCGACGGCGTTGCCGGCGACGTACACGTCGGCGTGGCTGGTCTCCGTGATCGGCCGCCCGGCCGCCAGGTTGCCGGTCGGCGGCGGGGTGGTGGGTGGCGGGGTGGTGGGTGGGGTGGTGGTGGGTGGCGGGGTCGCACCGCCGCCGTACACCTCGAACTCCGCGACCTGTCCGGCCGGCCAGCCGGTGTTGCCGGTGACGGTGAGTCGGACGTACCGGCGGTCGCCGGTCGGCAGGGCGATGGACACCGCGTTGCCGGTGGCCGGGTCGAACGTGCGGCCCGCCGACCCGGCCAGCGTCGACCAGGACGATCCGTCGGTCGAGCCGAGTACCGCGAGCGTCTGGGTCCGCCGTTCCCAGCCGGTGGGCAGCTTGAGTACCACCCGGTCGACTGTGCGCGCCGCGCCCAGGTCGACGGTGAGCGTCTGCGGGAACGCGTTGTTGGCGCTCTCCCAGTAGCTGGCGGTGTTGCCGTCGACCGCGTTGGCCGCGACGTAGTTCTGGGTGGAGCTGGACGCGGTCACCGGCCGCCCCTGGGCCAGGTTGCCGCCGGTCGGCGGCGGGGTGGTCGGCGGGGGCGTGGTGGGCGGCGGGCTGGTCGGGCCGCCGCCCCACTGCGGCTCGGGCCACGGCCCGCAGTACGGGGTGGCGGTGTACCAGCCGGAGTTGCCGGCGCCCTGGGTGATCTGGAAGCCGGTGCCGACGCAGTTGTGGATCGGGTTGGACTGGGCGATCCCGGTGGCCCGTACGTTGGTGAAGGAGACCTGGCTGGCCGCCTGCACCTGGAGCGCGTACGTGCCGGCACCGTCGATGCGGACGTTGGTGAAGCTGATCCCGCTGGTGGCGCCCTCGATCCAGTGCAGCGCGGCGTATGAGCTGTCCAGGATGTCGGTGTCGGTGACGGTGATCGCCGCGCCCTGGATCGGTTCGTTGAGCGCGGAGAACCAGATCGCGCCGACGCCGAAGCGCCAGTTGTAGTCGGAGTTGCCGTTGCGGATCAGCGTGTTCCGGGCGACGGTGATCGTCCCGGAGACGGCGGTCGGGCCCTGCACACCGGGGTACCGGTTGGCGACATGGATGCCGCCGCCGTTGGTGACCGAGTCGGCGGTGACGTTGTCGGTGATCCGGATGTCCCGGCCGCCGTAGGTGACCAGGTGGTTGGCGAGGATGGTCACGCCGATCGTGTTGAAGGTGAAGGAGTTGCCGACGTTCGGTACGTTCTGCGCCCACATGGCCAGCGCGTCGTCGCCAGTGTTGCGGACGAAGGTGTTGGTGACCGTGGAGTTGGTGACGCCCCAGTGGAAGTTCACCCCGTCCGCGGTCTGGTCGAGGATCCGGCTGTTGCGGATGGTGAAGTCGTCCATCGGGCCGTCCATCCAGGCGCCGACCTTGGTGTGCTGCATCCAGACGTTGTCCACCACCGAGTGGGACATGGCCCCACCGATCGCGTTGACCTGGTCCTCGTCGACCCGCTCCCGGATGTCGCCGATGATGGCGAAGTCGCGCAGGGTGACGTTGCGGCTCGGTCCGCCGGCCTCGTGCGGGCGGATCTCGCCGCTGTAGCCGCCGCCGGGGACGTACTTGCCGTAGATGCCGGCGGCACGTTTGCGGTCGGTGGGGTGCCGGCCGCCGAGCACCGAGTACCACGGCCGGCGCCGCGCAGGGTCACCCCGTCGACCACCACGTGGTCCCAGAGGGTGAACGTGCCGGTGGGGATCCACACCGCCCTGCCCTGCGCCCGGCCGGCGTCGACGGCGGCCTGGAACTTCGCGGTGGAATCGGTGGCGCCGGTCGGGTCGGCGCCGAAGTCGGCGACCACGTCCAGGACACCGGTCGGTTTGGCGATCGGCGCGCCGACCAGCTCGAAGTCGGCCAGGTCGATGGTGAAGGTGGGTGACTGCGCGGTCGAGGACACCTGGAGCCGGACCTTCGTGCCGGCCGGGTAGGTGGTCCCGAACATCGTCCGGGTCTCGTCGTAGAAGTGGTGCGGGTTGGTGTCGCCCGGGTTGTTGTTGAACGGGTAGCCGCCGTAGTACCAGCCGTACCGGGAGGTGACCGGGACGGCCTTGACCAGGGCGCCGTTGGCCCGCAGGTCGATGGTGGCGTCCCGCCCGGTGCCGGCGGCGTTGTCCGGCAGGCTGTAGCGGAAGGTGACCGCGTTGGCCGGCCCGGTCAGGGTGAACTCGACGTACTCGCCGACGGCGTCGAGGGTGACCGCCTCCCGGCCGGACGCCTCCGACGGCAGGGTGCCGTAGTGCCGGTCGGGTCCGATCCGGGTGCCGGTGTGCGCGGCGGCCTCGGCCTCGTGCTCGACGAAGGGCACGGTGGCGCCCCGGCCCGGGATGTCGAACGGGGACAGCCCGGCGGCCCGGGCCGGGGTGGCGGTGGTGGTGAGCCCGACGACGGTGAGGGCGGTCGCGGCCAGCGCGGCGCCGGCCAGGACGGCCACGCCGGCGCGAAGCCGGTCCCGTCGCGGGTGGTGCGGGGCGGTGTGGTCGGCCATGAGGGGTGGTCTCCCTTTTCGTCATGTGGCCAGGTCCCCCGTGCGGATGCGGTGCTCCTGCCTCCTTCCCTGGGGTGCCGCGGCGGCCGGGACGGGCCGGTGGCGGTGGTGAGGTGGGCGGTTGCGGGGCCGGTGGGCCCGGACGGGTCAGCGGGTCCGCAACCAGACAGCCGTGTCCGGTGGGAGCCGCCCGTCGTCGAGCGGCCCGCTGGCCAGCAGCAGGCGCTCGTGGTCGGGCAGCGGCACTGCGGTGTCGGACAGGTTGACCAGGCAGGCGAACCCGGGGGCCCGGCCGACGGCGAGTACCCGGTCCGGGGCCGGCAGCCAGGTCAGTGTGCCGTCGCCGAGGGCCGGGTCGGTCCGGCGGATCGCGATGGCCGTCCGGTACAGCTCCAGCATCGAGTGGGGGTCGCCGGTCTGGGCGCGGACCGTGCGGTCCTTCCAGTCCGCCGGCTGCGGCAGCCAGGGGGCGGTGGTCACGCCGTCCGGGCTGAACCCGAACGGCGGGGTGTCGCCGCTCCACGGCAGGGGTACCCGGCAGCCGTCCCGGCCGGGGTCGATCCGCCCGGAGCGTTCCCACATCGGGTCCTGGCGCAGCTCGTACGGGATGTCCTCGACCTCCCAGAGCCCCAGTTCCTCGCCCTGGTAGACGTACGCCGCGCCGGGCAGCGCGAGGCTGAGCAGCGCGGCGGCGCGGGCGCGTCGGGTGCCGAGTTCCAGGTCGGTCGGGATGCCCTCCCGCTTGGCGGCGAAGCTGAAGGTGGTGTCCGTCCGGCCGTAGCGGGTGACGTGCCGGGTGACGTCGTGGTTGGACAGTACCCAGGTGGCGGGGGCGTCGACCGGGGCGTGCGCGGCGAGGGTGGCGTCGACGCAGGCGCGCAGTGCCGTCGCGTCCCAGGCGCAGCCGAGGAAGTCGAAGTTGAACGCGGCGTGCAGTTCGTCCGGGCGCAGGTAGTTGGCGAACCGCTGCTGGTCCGGCAGCCACACCTCGCCGATCAGCGCCCGGCCGCCGGGGTAGGCGTCGGTGAGCCGTCGCCAGCTCCGGTAGATCTCGTGCACCTCGTCCTGGTCGACGAACGGGCTCTGGTCGGGGCCGGCGTCCGGCAGCGCCGGGTCCTTGGCCAGCATGGCCGCCGAGTCGATCCGGATGCCGTCCACCCCCCGGTCCAGCCAGAACCGCAGGATGTCCTCGAACTCGGCCCGCACCCTCGGGTGCTCCCAGTTGAAGTCCGGCTGTTCGGGGGCGAACAGGTGCAGGTACCAGTCGCCGGGCGTGCCGTCCGGGTCGGTGGTCCGGGTCCAGGTGGGACCGCCGAACGGCGACACCCAGTCCGTCGGCGGCAGGGAACCGCCGGGCCCGCGTCCCGCACGGAACCAGAACAGTTCCCGCTCGGGTGCGCCCGGCCCGCCGGCGAGGGCGGCCTGGAACCAGGGGTGGGCGTCGGAGCAGTGGTTGGGGACCACGTCGACGATGACGCGGATGCCGTGCCGGTGGGCGTCGGTGATCAGAGCCTCGGCCTCGGCGAGGGTGCCGAAGATCGGGTCGATGCCCCGGTGGTCGGCGATGTCGTAGCCGGCGTCGGCCATCGGCGACGGGTACCACGGGCTGAACCAGACCGCGTCGACGCCGAGCGCGGCGAGGTGGTCGAGGCGGGCCCGGACGCCCGCGATGTCACCGATCCCGTCGCCGTTGCCGTCGGCGAAGCTGCGGGGGTAGATCTGGTAGATCACCGCGCTGCGCCACCATCGCGGGTCGTCTGCTGTGGACACGGGCACCTGCTTTCTGGATCGTCCGGGCCGGGTCAGCCCTTCGTGCCGCCAGCGGAGAGGCCGCTGATGATGCTGCGTTGGAAGATCAGGAAGATGACGACCATCGGGATGCTGGCGATGACCAGGCCGGCCATCATCTCGGTGGGAGGTACCTGGCTGGTGTTGGACAGTCGGCTCAGCGCGACGCTGAGGGTCTGCGTCCGCGGGTCCTGGAGCACCAGCAGCGGCCAGAGGAAGTCCTTCCAGATCGCGATGATCGCGAAGATCGAGACGACCCCGAGCACCGGCCGGGACAGCGGCAGGATGATCGACCAGAGCACCCGTAGCCGGCCGGCACCGTCGAGGCTCGCCGAGTCGAGCAGGTCGTCGGGGATCTGGTCGAAGAAGCGCTTGAGTACGTAGATGTTGAAGGCGTTGGCGGCGGCGGGGAGCCAGAGCGCCCAGGGGGTGTTCAGCAGGTTGACGTGCAGCAGCGGCACGTCGCTGACGGTCAGGTAGGCGGGGACCAGCAGCGCGGCGGCGGGCATCATCAGGCTGGCGAGCATGCCGGCGAGTACCACGTTGCCGAAGCGGGGCCGCAGCTTGGACAGTGCGTATGCGGCGGTGACCGCGACGATGAGCTGGATCAGCCAGCCGCCGAGGGCGTACCAGACGGTGTTGAGGAAGTACCGGGGGATGTCCATGTGGTCCCACGCCTGGGCGTAGGTCTCCGGGTGGAACGACTCCGGCACGAAGGTCGGTGGGATGAGGGCGTACTCGGCCGGCGACTTCACCGCCGAGGTGACCATCCAGTAGACGGGGAAGAGGAAGACCAGCAGGAACAGGACGGTGACGAGGCCCAGGACCGTCAGGTAGAGCGCCCGGCCGCGCCCCCGGGCGAGTTGGGCGTCGGAGACCAGGGTCCGCACGGTCGGTTCCCGGTCCCGGCCGCCGGGCGTACGCCGGGACGTGGGCCGGGCCGCCGGGGCGGCGGCTGCCGGCACGGCCGGCGGAGCGGTGAGTGTCATCGGGGCTCCCTCAGTCGGCGCGGCGGGTGAGCCGGAGATAGACGGCGGAGAATGTGCCGAGGACCACGAAGAGCAGCACGCTGGCCGCCGCCGCCAGGCCGAAGTCGTTGTTGACGGTGAACGCGTACCGGTAGATCAGCACCATCACCGTGACGGTGTCCGGGTTGGTGGTCCCGGTGAGCTGGTACGGCTCGATGAAGACCTGCATGGTGGCGATGACCTGGAGCAGCAGCAGGACCAGCATGATGAACCGCAGGTGCGGCAGGGTGACGTGGCGCAGCCGTTGCCACAGGGTGGCGCCGTCCAGCTCGGCCGCCTCGTACAGCTCGCCGGGGACGCTCTGCAACGCCGCGAGGTACATCAGGGTGGCGCCGCCGAGGTTCGCCCACGTCGAGACGAGCACCAGGGACAGCAGCGCGGTCGACGACGACTGGGTCCACTGCGACTCGGGCAGGTGGGCTCCGCGGAGCAGGGTGTTGAACAGGCCGCTGCCCGGGTCGTAGAAGTACTTCCAGAGCAGCACCACCACGATGGGCGGCAGCATGACCGGCAGGTAGACCGCGATCCGGAGGAACGCCGAGAAGTGCCGCAGTTCGTTGAGCAGGATGGCCAGCGCCAGCGGAACCAGGTAGCCCAGCAGCAGGGCCAGTCCGGTGAAGACCAGGGTGTTCTTCCAGGCGGTCCAGAACAGCGGGTCGGCGAACAGCGCCCGGAAGTTGTCCAGGCCCACCCAGTACGGGTCGGTGACGAAGTTGACCTGCTGGAAGCTGAGCAGTACGCCCCGGACCAACGGGTACCAGGAGAAGAAGGCGAAGCAGAGCAGCCCGGCCGACAGGAACGCGTACGACAGGAGGTTGTCGCTGATCCGCCGGCGCAGCCGGGAGGCGTGGGGTGTGCCGGCCGTGACGACCGCCATCGGGTGACCCTTTCGTGAGCGGGAGGGGCTCCGGTGCCGGTGTGCCGCGGAGCCCCTCCCCGGGGCTGGGGCCCGGACGGTCAGCGGACCGTGCCGAGGATCGTGTTGACCTGCTTCTCGGCGTCGGCCAGTAGCTGGTCGACGTTGGCGTCGCGGTCGGTGAGGACCTTGAGCATCGCCACGTCGAGTACGGCGTAGATCTGCTGCGCGTGGGGTGGTTCGAGCTTCACCGGGACGCTGCCCATGGCCGCGACGAACGGGGCGTAGTTCTCCTGCGGCACGTTGGCGTACGTCTTGTCCGCTGCGGCCTGCTTCGCGGCAGCGTCGCCGGTGAAGATCTGCGGCTCGGGGAGGCCGACGGGCAGCTTGTTCTCGGCGGACCACTTGTTCTCCGCCTCGATCCGGTCGGCGCTGGTGAACCAGAACGTCAGCCATTTCAGGCCGGCCCGGATCTTCTCCGGGGTGGCCTTGGCGTTGAACATGTAGCCCTCACCACCGCCGAGGGTGCCTTTGCCGTCCGGGATCGGGCCGAGGCCGTAGTCCTCGAACTTCCCCTTGTACTGGTTGACGATGGTGGGGATGTTGTCGGCGGTGGCGACGTACATGCCGAGCTTTCCGGAGCCCATCATCTGCAACAGGTCTGCCCACTCCAGGGACTGCCGGCTGCCCATGCTGTTGTCGGTCCAGCGCATCTCCTTGAGCTGGTGGAGCACCTGCCGGCCCTGGTCGTTGTTGAACGCGGCCTTCCAGGTGCCGCCCTCGTTACGGGCCACTTCGCCGCCGACGGAGTACAGCTCGGCGGTGAAGTGCCAACCGCCGGTGTTGGACTTGCTGTACTCGCCGTAGCCGACCGTGCCGTTGCCGAGCGCAGCGATCTTCTTGGCGGCGGTGCGGACGTCGGCCCAGGTCTTCGGCGGGTTGTTCGGATCCAGCCCGGCCTGGGTGAACAGGGGGCGACTGTAGAGCAGGCCCATCGAGTAGTTCTTGTAGGGCAGGCCGTAGAGCTTGCCGTCGGCGTCGGAGAAGACCCGCTTGACCTCGGGCTTGAGCTGGTCGACGACCGGGAAGTCCTTGGCGTACGTCGAGATGTCGGCGACCTGGCGCTTGGCGATGAGGTTGGCCGGGTCGGTGAAGTAGACGTAGAAGACGTCCTCGAGCTGGCCGCCGGCCAGCTTCGCGGAGAAGGTCTGCGGGTCCATCTTGCCCTCGCGGGCGTCGATGTCGATGTCCGGGTTGAGGCGCTCGAACTCGGCGACGTTGTCGAGGAACCGCTGGTGGTTCGCTGCCTCGGTGGCCGGGGGGAGACCGTTGACCGTAATGATGACCTTGCCGTCGGCCGGTTTGTCGTCGTCGGCGCCGCAGGCGGCCCCGGACAGCGCCACCCCGGTGACGAGGAGCAGGCCGAGGGCGCTGCGCAGGCTGGATCTGTTCATGGACGGACACCCTTTCTGGGTGATGTGATCTCACTCTCATCACTGCCATGTTTCGTGGCGATGACGATACAAAGCCGCACTCAGCTATGCAAGAACTGAACTCAATCATGAAAGACAGCGATCACACCCGCCCCGCACACCAAAAAGGGCGGACCCACAGGGGGTCCGCCCTTTTTGTCCGGCGCTACTGCACCGGGTCGGATCAGCCGGCGCTGCGGACCGGCCCGGTGGAGCCGCGCACCACCAGTTCGGGTTCGAAAAGCAGCTCGTCGGCAAGCACGCCGGCCCCGTCGATCTGGGTGACCAGCAGGTCGACGGCCGCCTGACCCATCGTCTCGATGGGCTGGCGCACCGTGGTCAACGGCGGATCGGTGCAGGTCATGAACACCGAGTCGTCGAAGCCGATCACCGAGACGTCCTCCGGCACCGCGCGGCCCAGCCGCCGCACCGCGCGGATCGCCCCCAGAGCCAGGACGTCACTGGCGCAGATGATGCCGGTGATCCCCCGATCGACCAGCTTGGTGGCGGCGACCCGGGCACCCTCCATGGAGAAGCTGGACCGCTCCACCCGCTCCCCCAGGTCCGCACGACCGGCGACCCGGGCCAACGCGGCCAGCTTGCGCCGTGACGGCACGTGGTCCTCCGGACCGAGCACCATGCCGATCCGCTCGTGGCCGAGCGAGCGGAGATGCCCGTACGCCTGCTCCACGGCGACCGCGTCGTCGGTGGACACCCGGGGGAACCCGAGTTCGTCGACGCCCGCGTTGACCAGCACCACCGGCAGTCCCCGGTCGGTGAGTCGCCGGTAGTGCTCGTGCGAGGCGTCCGCCAGGGCGTACGACCCGCCGGCGAAGATGACCCCGGACACCTGGTGGTCCAGCAGCATCTCGACGTAGTCCGACTCGGGCACACCCCCGATCGTGCGGGCGCACAGCGCGGGGGTGAACCCTCGCTGGGCCAGCGACCCGGTCACCACCTCGGCGAGCGCCGGGAAGATCGGGTTCTGCAACTCCGGCAGCACCAGACCGACCAGCCGCGCCCGCTCGCCCCGCAGTTTGGTGGGACGCTCGTAGCCGAGGACGTCGAGCGCGGTCAGCACTGCGGCCCGGGTGGCCTCAGACACACCGCCACGGCCGTTGAGCACCCGGCTCACGGTCGCCTCACTGACGCCCGCCTTGCGGGCCACCTCTGTCAACCGCTTCGTCACGACCGCAATCCTACGATGATTTCCTGCAAGAACTGAACCGTGGATTGCCGTGCCGCGGCAAATGCCTGATGATCACTTTCGGGTACCGCGGCGACGAGCGGCGCCGCTGGACCGGCCGTCCCCGCCGTTCCAGAGCTGGATCTGGTTCTACCCGCCGCGCAGGCGCATCCGGCGGTACGGCGCGGCCTGCGAGACCGCCCACCGTTCGACCGTCACCCCGGCGGGCCGGTTAACCGACAGGTTCTCGGCGCGAGCGCAAGCGCGGAGCGAAACCTCAGTACCAGTAGTAGCTCCAGTTTCCTTGGCAGTCGGACTCAAATGACTCCCGGCTTTCGAGAGCGATTTTGACCGGGATGATGCTGGTTGACCCGAACTCGTCCTCTTCGGCGATGAGGGCGCGGAGTTGTCGTTCCCACTCATACCATCGCGGTGTCTGCCGCAGTTGCGCGACCTGAGCCGCGGTGTGGACGAACACGGAGACACTGTGAAGATCCGCGTTCACCGCGACGGTCCAGACGCTGGCTCCCCAGTCATCGCGGAACTGATCCCACCGCTCCTGCGGTACCGCTGCCATGACGCGTGTCGTGGCCTCCTCATCGAAGCACCCCAGCCCGCCCAGAATCGGATCAGTGACGTACTCGATGCCGGCAAGCGCGGCGATGCGCCGGGCCCGCGAACGTGGAAGGTTCCCAACCCGCAACGCCCGTGCCGTGAACTGCCGCCACCGCCACGGACCACACTCGGCAACGATCTGATCAAAGACCGCGTCCGCCTGCAGCCGGCGTTCACGGTCGAACGCCGCGCCACGCACCCAGGCGGTCATGGTCGGTACCTCCACGCCCGGGACTCCGTGGCCGGCCACGTAGTTCATGGACCCGCAGGTAAGGGCAACAACGGGCTGACCGAGTCGAGCCTCCAGCGCATCGAGCGCCGGGCGAAGTTCCGCGTCAACGACCGTCCGTCCTCGCAGGACATTCGCCACCTCCTCGAACTCATCGTCTTCCTCCGCGCTCACACCAGCATTCTGCCGCACCAGACAGAGCACCACCGCCTACAGGTCCTCAGGCCACCAGTGCGGATCGAGGCTCTTGCCGTGACCGCGCGGGCAGGTTCCGTAGCCACTGCTGGAAACGTTCCAGTGCCTGTGGCAGTACGGCGCATCACACTGGCCGCAGAATCCGGCGTCGTCGTAGAAACCTGCGGTGGTCACGGCGGAGTAGCAGTACGGCTCGGTGAAGGCGGCGACGATCCTCAGCGCCCGCGCCTCATCCACCGGGTCGCCCGATCCGTTTCCCCGCTCGATCCCGGAGTACAGCAGCCACCACTGCTGTGGCCCACGCCGCTGCCGTGCAGCCTCGAAGGTCCGCCGTTCCTGGGGCGACCAGTGCTGCCAGGTGACGGGTTTCGCGTGCGGTGGGACGAGTTCCACGTGCGATGCGGTCTGACCACACATCGCGCAGGGAGGGTCGGCTGAGAACGCCTGCAGCATGAGGACATTATCCGTCGGAGACATCAGGCGAGATGGCGGCCGCCGGACCACGGTAGGGGCCGTCGGGCTCCGGCAGGTACGTGCCGACAGAGGGCACGCATCCCGTCCCGCGTAGCCGGGACGCCTGCACGGCGGGACGCGTCAACTAAGAGAATTGGCGTGCGGTCCGTGGTGCGACCCTCTACCTTCCCTGCCGTGACCTTGGACATCGCCAGCCTCGCGGACCGACCCGACCTCGCCCCACTGCTCGACGACGACTTCGACGGGGCGTGGCCGCCGTTCATGCTGTGGGATCCCATGGGTGCGGTCTACTACAACGTCGCCCACGACCTCTACCCCGAGTTCGTGTTCGCCGCCGTCGATCCTGCCCAGCCGACCCACGCCGTCGCCCGGGCGTACGCCGTGCCGTTGCGCTGGACGGAGGCGGAGCTTCCCGACGGCGGCTGGGACCGGATGATCCAGCGGGCCACCATCGGCCGGCTCACCGGCACCACCCCGAACCTGGTGTCGGCGGTGGAGATCTGCGTCCGGCCGGACCGGCGCGGCAGCGGGGTGTCCGCACTGATGCTCGCCGCGATGCGCGAGGCCGTCGCGAAGCGGGGCTTCGACACCCTGGTCGCGCCGGTGCGCCCGAGCGGCAAGCACCGTCATCCTGACCTGCCCATGACGCAGTACGCAGCGCAGATCCGCGCCGACGGCCTGCCGGTCGACCCGTGGCTGCGGGTACATGTGCGGGCCGGTGGGCGTATCGAGCGGGTGGCGACGCGGTCGATGACCATCGCGGGCACACTGGCGGACTGGCGTCGCTGGACGGGTCTGCCTTTCGATACCAGCGGGCCGGTGCACGTGCCGGAAGCACTGGTGCCGGTGCACTGCGATGTGACGCACGACCACGCTGTCTACGTCGAACCCAACGTCTGGGTCCGGCACCGGCTGTAGTCGCCGTGAGTACCCACCGGCCATGCCGGGGTGGGGACGGGTTCGGCTGGCCCAATCGCCGCCGCGAGTTCTTCGGCGCCGGTGCTGGTGCCGCAGTACCGGAGGGCGGTGATGTGGGGCCTGCACGTCCTGGTCGGCGCGTTGGACACGCACGGACCCGCACCCGGTACGAGGTGCGCTCCGGTGCGGCCCGGAGACGACCGCTCGCTCCCGAGGTCCTGCCGGTCCGTGTGGCACTCGACGCGGTTCGGCCGCGTGACGTCGTCGGGCACACTCGCCGTCAGCTCGCCGCCGCGCCGATCACCGTGTTCAACGGCTGTGATGGAGGGCTCGGGCGAGGCGGTGGACGGCCTCGTCCATGAGGTCGGGTGGGGCGGCGGCGTAGGTGAGGCGCAGGTGCGGAGCCGGGGGTTCGGCGGCGTACCAGGGGCGGCCGGGGAAGACGATGACACCTTCGGCGGCTGCGGCGGCGGCCAGCGCGACATCGTCGGTGCCGTCGGGTAGGCGGGCCCAGAGATGCAGACCGCCGCGCGGGACTGCCTGCTGGGCGAGTTCTGGCAGGTGCCGGCGCAGCGCGGTCAGCAGTGCCTCGCGCCGTGCCCGCAGTGCGGTGCGCAGGGCACGACGGTGACGCGCCCAGGCCGGGGCGGTGACGAACTCCAGCGTGGCCTGCTGCAGTGGGCCGGCTACGAAGAAGTCGTCGAGCAGTCGGGCCGCGCGTAGTCGGGCACCGGCCGGGCCGCGGGCACCGATCGCGGCGACGCGCAGCCCCGGTGCGGCGGATTTGGTCAGTGAGCGCAGGTAGATGACGTGCCCGTCGGGGTCGTCAGCCGCCAGTGGCGGCGGGGCCTCCCCGTCGATGGTGAGGTCGCGGGCGTAGTCGTCCTCGATCAGGAACGCCCCGGCGTCGCGTACGGCCTCGGCGACCTCGGTCCGGCGGTGACCTGCCAGTGTCGCGCCGTGCGGGTTGGCGTAGAGCGGCTGGCAGTAGAACAGTCGGGCGCCGGTACGAGCGAACGCAGCGGCGAGTTGGTCGGGCCGTACACCGTCGGCGTCGGCGGGCACGGGCACCACCCGCAGACCGGCTGCCCGGGCGGCGGCCAGTGCGCCCAGGTAGGTCGGCGACTCGACGAGCAGGGTGTCGCCGGGCGCGGTGAGCGCCCGCAGCGCGGACGACAGCGCGGCCTGTCCGCCCGGGCAGATCACCATGTCCTCGGCGCGCAGCCCGGATCCGGCCTCGCGGGCGAACCAGGCGCGTAGGTCCTCGCGCCCCTCGGCCGGGCCGCGCTGCCAGGACGCGGGCTGCCGGGCGGCGCGGGTGAGCGCGGCGCCGAGCGCGGCGGCCGGCTGCAGATCCGCGTCGAGGTAGCCGCCGGACAGCGGGATCGCTCCTGCGGGCGGTAACGCCAGTAGCGCCTGCATCTCATCCTCGCCCGGCCGGCGGGGGCCGAGCGCCACGGTCTGCCACGACAGGTCGGGGGCGCGCCGTTCGTCGGGCGGGGTGGCCACGAAGGTGCCCTTGCCGGGCCGTGTCTCGATCAGCCCCTGCGCCACCAGTTGCCGGATCGCCTCGGCGACGGTGACCGGTGAGGCCTGGTGCCGGGCGGTCAGCTCGCGCACCGAGGGTAGCCGCGTGCCAGGGTCCGCGGCGGCGGCGAGCCCGCGCAGATCTTGGATAACGCGGGTCACTGCGTTACCGTTATTCATGAAGGACAAGAGTAGCGCTACTGTCGCGATCACGGTAACAGCGGATCGGGTCGCCGGCCTCGCGCTCGGCGCGCTGGGCGTGCTCGCCTTCAGCATGTCGCTGCCTGCCACCCGCGTCGCCGTGCAGCAGCTCGACCCGTGGTTCGTCGCCTTCGGTCGGGCCGTCGGCGCGGCGCTGCTGGCATGGGCGTACCTGCGGTTCACCGGCGCGCCGCGACCCACCCGCGGTCAGTGGCGGCGGCTGTCGATCGTCGCCCTCGGCGTCGTCGTCGGCTTCCCGCTGTTCACCTCGCTGGCGCTGGTCACCCAGACCTCCGCGCACGGCGCGGTCGTCATCACCGTGCTGCCCGCCATGACCGCCGTGTTCGCGGTGGGGCGGGCCGGCGAGCGCCCGCCGCCACTGTTCTGGGTCGCGAGCGCCGGCGGGCTGCTGGCGGTGCTCGCCTTCCTGGTCTCCAACGGTGCGGTGCGCGGGGCGCTGTCCACCGCCGACCTGTTCCTGCTGGCGGCGGTGGTGCTCTGCGGCCTGGGGTACGCCGAGGGCGGCGCGCTTGCCCGCGAGTTGGGCGGCGCCCGGACGATCTGCTGGGCGTTGCTGCTCTCGCTGCCCGTCACCGTGCCCATCACGGTCGTTGCCGCCGTAGCCAATCCCCCGCACGTCGACGCCGCCGCCTGGTCGGCGTTCAGTTATCTCACCGCGGTCTCCATGTTCCTCGGCTTCTTCGCCTGGTACGCGGGCCTGGCCCGGGGCGGCATCGCGCAGGTCGGCCAGATCCAGCTCGCACAGCCGGTCCTCACCCTGGTCTGGTCGGCGCTGCTGCTCGGCGAGACCGTCACCCCTGCCTCGATCGGGGCGGCTCTGGTGGTTCTGGCCTGCGTCGTGCTGATCCAGCGCACGCGCAACAGCTCGCCGGTGTCCCGCCGCGACCGAGAGCCCGACCAGCCCCGCACCATCACCGCAGCGGGTTGAATAGCAGCATGTGGGTCAACAAGGCTGCATCGGCGGCCCGGACCCGCTGATCGACGCCCTCCAGCACAATCCCCTGGCCAACGCCCGTCGGGTCGAACCCGACCAGGATGCGTTGCCACCAGGACTCACCCGGGACTGAGCCGGGTCGCACGCCGTGCGGTCCGCTGCGTGGTCACTGGACCAACGGGCGATGCTGCGACGGTTCCCACCGGACCTGCCGCTGCCCGCTGCTACCGCCGTCGACGGCGGGCGGCCTCCGCCTCAAGGTCGGCCGCCGAGGAGCGCTTGCCGGACCGCCACGTGACGAGCAGGGGTTCGGTGCTGAAGGTCGGGGTGCCGAACAGCAGCGTATCGTCGTGGCCTACGAAGATCTGGCCGCCGGTTTGCATCTGCCAGACGTAGACGGCCTGATCCTCCGGAAACGTCTTGACCCCGTACACGTCGCCCGGCTGGATCATCGCCAGCTGTTGCTTGCCCCGCTCGGCGAGCTGCTGCTCGCGTTCGGTCAGGACCGGTTCGCTCAACTCGGGGCTGGGCAGCGGAGCCAGCTTCGGCAGCTCGTACGGCGGCCCGCTGGCCTGCACCAGGAACACGAGGTGCTCCTTGAGCTTTCGGCGGGTCACGTTGTCGACATCCTCGGTGCCACCCATCGCCAGCGGCAGCTTGAACCCGAAGCACTCATTGATCTCCGGCACGCCCAGGTTGGCCGCCGCGTCGTCGTAGAACAGTCGGTTGAGCGCGTTGGTCCGGGCCCCGGGATGCTCCAGATAGTCGAAGACGAGGTCCGAGACATCGCTGGCGTATTCGTGGTAGAAGCCGAACCGGTACCACACGATCAGGAAGCGGTCCTGGTGTTGCACTATCAGGTCGCCCCAGGCGGTGGCGAAGACCGGCAACGCGCCCGGGTGCGACGGCAGGATCAGGTCCATCACCGGCAGCAGCAGCGCCGGATCGATGAGCCGGACGAAGCCGTCCGCCGTCATCAGGGCGCCCTCGTCGCGCCAGGCCTGCTCCATGGAGATCGGCACGAGCTGCTCGTACTGCGCGATGATCTCGGGCGAGATGCTCCCGGCCACGCGGTGGCCCCTCCGAAAGTGCCCCATCGCCGTCTCCCCCCGACCGTGGCGTCCTTGAGGATCACGCCCCTGACGAGGATGCCGCACGAGCGACGAACCTGTCGACGGGGGTGCGCGTACCGGAACGGAACGCCTCCAGAGCCTTGTGCGGGGCGATGGCCGAGGCCGCGAACAGCACCGTCTCGTCGGCGGCCACATAGATCGAGCCTCCGCCGCGTACCGGGTGCACGATGAGCACTGCGTCGTCGTCCGGCAGCAACCGGAAGGTGAGGGTCAGGTCCGGGTCGGGTGAGATCCGACGGAACAGCTCGGTGCCCCAGGCAATGAGGTGCCGCTGCTGTGCTGTCGGGCCGCTCTCCAGCGAAGTACCCGAGCGACCGGCAATCGCCTCCTCGGTGGCGTCGGCGTAGCGGGCGAAACGGATCGCCGTTCCGCGCCATCGACTGCCCGGAAATCGGATCCATCGTTGACCGCCCGGTTCGGTCCACCGCAGTTCGAGACCTCCGCTGCCGAGGTCGACGAGGGTGAATCCCGCTAGCGCCGGCTCCGCGGCGAGCGCCTGCCCGGGCGGTCGTCGGGCGGACGCCACCCAGTTACTGATCTCCCAGATCAGGTAGCGGCGTGCCGTGTCGAGGGTGCCGGTGACCGCCTGTGGATGCCAGGCGCCGCCACGGTCCTTCTTCTGCACGGCATAGCCGCCGTCCTGTTCGACGATCTGCAGCAGGGTCTCCGTATCGCCCATGCACAGGAGCGCATTCTGTGCCGGCCATACCGTCACACGGGCAGGTTCGCCGA
The DNA here is from genome assembly GCF_036906895.1 of Micromonospora sp. CPCC 206060. NCBI lineage: Bacteria > Bacillati > Actinomycetota > Actinomycetes > Micromonosporales > Micromonosporaceae > Micromonospora > Micromonospora sp. CPCC 206060. The sequence goes on along the minus strand of NZ_JBAKHU010000049.1, from coordinate 6,889 downwards.
GGGCCCGCAGCTGATTGTCATCAAGGTGTCCGCTCACCGCTGCATGATCCCGTGGCTGTCAACCATGCCGATCAACACCGTTGACGAACAGCGCGTTCTCGGTCGAACCGGTCCCGTCGGTCCAGACGACCAGGCCGGGGCCCAATCGAAGCTCGGCGTGCACCCGGCAGGGTGCCGTACGTGCTGCGGAACGCGCGATGTACCGCACGGATCTGCCCGGTCAGCCACGCATGACGGTGGAGTTATTCGCCGACGAGGTCGCGGTGGATCGCGACGGCGGCGCCGACGACTGCCAGGGTCGCCCAGCCAGCGAAGATCAGCAGGTGGAGGCGGTCGCCGGCGCTGGCCTGGAGGAAAGCGGTGAACGGCAACGGCTTCTCCAAGCTACTGATCAGCCCTTCGATGATGATGAACCAGGCACCGGACGCGAGGAACAGCCACATCGGGCGGCGGAGGATCGCTGCGGCGGCAGCGGCGAAGACGGCCATCAGCGGCACGACGACCAGCACGTCCCGATACTGCTCGACGTGGCCCTTGCCGAGCACGGTCACACCGCTCAGGGCGGCGAAGGCCACGGTCACGATCACGCTGGCGATGAGCTGAGCGACGAGTACCAGCACCCGGTGCGGACGGCCCAGGTGGAGCAGTACGGCGGTCTGGTGCTGGTAGTGCTGGGCTGTCTGCATGGTGGCGAGGCCGATCGCGCCAACTCCGACGAGGAGTTTCCACATGTCGACGCTCAGCCACCCGAGCATCATCGTGAGAGCGCCGAGAACGGCGGTGGAGATCCAACTGGACCGGATCGTCGCCACCCGGTAGAGCTCGCCACGGACGAGCGCGGTCATCGGGTCGCCGCCAGGCTGAGAAAGACCTGCTCGAGGTTGGGGGTGTCGGCGGTCAGCTCGTAGATGGGCACCTGCACGCCGAGCGCGATCTCGCCGGCGTCCTCAGCGGAGAGTCCGGCCACCTCCAGGGTGTACCCGTCCATGCTGACGTGGCCGCCGGCCCGCTCGTACGCCTGCCAGAGACGCCCCGGGTCCCGGCCACGGATTCGTAGCCGGGTGGTCGCATAGCCGTACAGGTCAGTCAGTGGTGCGACACACCTGATCTGGCCGTTCGCGATGATGACGACGTCGTCGATGAGCTGGGCGAGCTCGGCGAGCAGGTGGCTGGAGATGAGAACGGTCCCGCCCTTGCGGGCGTGCTCACGCAGGAGTTCCCGCAGCCAGGCCATGCCTTCCGGGTCGAGGCCGTTGGCCGGCTCGTCGAGGATGAGTACCTGCGGGTCGCCGAGCAGTGCGGTCGCCACGGCGAGCCGTTGCCGCATGCCAAGCGAGTAGGCACCGGTGCGCTTGTCGGCGGCGCGCGCGAGGCCGACGTACGCGATCAGCTCCTCGACCCTGGCGTGGCTCGCGCCGGCGAGGATCGCGTGGCCGGTCAGATGGGCCCGGCCGGTCTGGCCCGGATGGCTGATGCCCTGCTCAAGGACCGCTCCGACCTGCCGGAGCGGGTCCTGAAGGTCCCGGTATCGCCTGCCGTTGATCAGTGCCGTGCCCGATGTCGGGCGGATCAGGCCGAGCAGCATCCGCAGGCACGTCGTCTTGCCTGAGCCGTTGAGCCCAAGGAAACCGGTGACCCGGCCAGCCGCCGCGGTGAAGGTCGCTCCGTCGACGGCCGTTACCGACCCGTACCACTTCGTGAGTGTTCTCGCCTCGATCATCAGCGGGTCCGTCCGCCATCCAACATGAGCTGCACCCATTTCCTGTCTGCGACCTGGAAGGTCGTCGTCGGACGTGATCGAGGCGTCGCTGTTATCACCACAGCCGGATGCTGGGAGCTGATCTACCTCGGTGCGTCGGATCGCTTTCGCCGTCACATTGCCGGGCCGTTGACCCAGTCCCGACCGACTCGACAGCCCGCCAACGACACTCCCGCGGATCCTCGCTGGATGCGGAGACCTTCCGCTGGGTCTGCCTAGGGGCTCAGGACCTGACCCCCCGTCTCGGATGATCGATCGGAGGTGAGTCGTCCGAGGAGTTCGACGAGCCGGGCGAGGTCCTCGGTCGACCAGTCCTGGGTACGGGCGTAGAACTCCTTGCCGCGCTCCTCGAGCGTCGCCGCGACCCGCTCCTGACCTTCGGAGCTGAGCTGGATGATGATGCTGCGCCGGTCGTCCGGGGCCGGTGAGCTGTCCAGCAGTCCGAGTGCTCGCATCTTGCCGATCAGGGTGCTGGTGGAACTGCGGTCCATCCCGACGGCCTCGGCGACCTCGCTGGGCCGGGCTGGCCCGAAGGCGTAGAGCCAGCGCGCGATGTGGAACGCGGCCGGTTGCAACTGCGGGTGGAAGTGCGCGGCGCTGCGTTCGCTCAGCGCCCGGGTTGCGCTGATGAGGGCGTTGATCCGCGCGCCGAGGGCCAGCTCGATCTTGTGCCGACTCTCGTCCCCAGGCGACGAGTTGGTTTGCATATACCCACCATAGCAGCTACGGTCGTGGGTATATGCAAACTACTTTGGTGTGGAGATACCCGTGACCACGGACCTTGCCCGGACACGTGAAGCCAGCGGTCTTCCGTTGCTGGCGGTGACGCTGGGAGCCTTGATGCCAGGACTGGCGACGACGATCCTGGCGGTCGCGAACGGCGCCATCGCGACGGACCTCGGTGTGGGACTGGGCGACCTGCAGTGGATCACCAGCGCCTACCTGCTCGGCCTGACCGGTTCGCTGGTGCTGGCCGGCAAGCTCGGCGACCGGTTCGGGCGCCGCCGGATCTTCCTTCTCGGTATCGGCGGCTTCGGCCTGACCTCCCTGCTCATCGGCCTGTCGACACCGGTCGCCCTGATCGTCGCACTCCGCGTCGCGCAGGGCGTGTCCGGCGGCTTGCTCACCACCAACGCGCTGTCGTTGCTCCGCGTCAGCGTCACCGAAGAACGACTGCCCTCGGCGATCGGAATCTTCAACTCCGTGCAGGGCCTGTCCATCGCCGCTGGTCCGGTCCTGGGAGGAGTAATCGTTCAGGCGCTCGGCTGGCGCTGGACAATGTTCATCAACGTCCCGGTCGCGGTTCTTTGCCTGATCCTCGGCGCCGCCGCGCTCGGCGAGGTTCGCCTCCGTACGGCGGAACGGTTCGACCTCACCGGCACCGTCTCGCTGGTCGTCGCACTTACCGCGCTGGTCTACGCACTGATCGACGCACCGAGCACCGGCTGGGCGGCCACCTCCACGATCGCACTGTTCGTGGTCGCCGCAGTGGCCTTCGTCGCGTTCCTCCTGATCGAGCGGCGCGCCGCGGACCCTCTCGTGCCGCTTTCGTTGTTCCGGAACCGGTCCTTCGCCGCTGGCGCGGTGTTGAGCGTCCTCGCGTTCTTCGCACTCAACGGCGGACTCTTCGTCGTCTCCCTGTTCTGGCTGCAGATCCAGCACCTGTCAGCAACCACGGTCGGCATCCGGCTGCTCCCGCTCGGCCTGGCCATGCTCGTCGGGGCGATCCTCTCCGGCCGCGTCATCACCCGCATCGGCGACCGGTGGGCACTCGTCATCGGCTGCCTACTCGTCGCGGCCGGCCTGGTGAGCAGCTCGTTCGCCCGGCTCGACGGGGGCTACCCGCAACTCGCGGCCGGACTCACGATGATCGGCATCGGGCTCGGCCTCCTGGTCACCGCGACCGTCAACGCGACCGTCGGCAACGCACCCGCCGAGCTCGCCGGTCCTGCGGCCGGCGCCCAGCAGACCGCCGGCCGTCTCGGCGCGACCCTCGGCGTCGCCGTGCTCGGCGGGGTCATGGCCGCCGCCACCAGCGCACACTTCACCGATCTACTCGACCGCTCGGGCCTGCCCGCCGCGCTGACCGGGCCGCTCACGCAGTTCGGTAGCACCACCGTCGCCGGCGGCGTCGCGCCGATCCCCGACGGAGCCACACCCCACCTCGCCGCCACCCTCACCGACTACACGAACATGTCGTTCCTCGCCGGCATGCACACGACCATGCTCGTCGGCGCCGTCATCGCCGCCGTCGGCGCGCTGATGGCCCTGGCCGTCCGCCGCCACCCCCGCCAGCAGAAGGCCGTCGGCGAAGCCGACCACCCCTTCGTCACCGAGTAACCCCTGTCCTCACAGCCCTTGAACAGGACCATCATGGAACCCACGATCGTCATCACCGGCGCCACCAACGGACTCGGCCGCCTGGCCGCCATCAAACTCGCCCAACAGGGCGCCCGCATCATCATCACCGCCCGCAGCCAGCAGAAGGCGGATCAGACCTGCCAGGAGATCGGCACCGACCGCGTGGACGCATTCCTCGGCGACTTCACCCGGCTCGACGACGTCCGGCGCATCGGCCACGAGATCGCCGACCGCTACGACCACATCGACGTACTCGTCAACAACGCCGGCATCCACGCCTTCCAGCCACGCACCACCCCCGACGGCTACCCCGACGGCTACCCCGAAATGGTCGCCGTCAACTACCTCGCCCCCTGGCTACTGACCCACACACTGCTGCCCGCGCTTCAGCGAGCCTCCGCCGCCAGGATCGTCAACGTCGCCTCCGAAGCCTCCCGCCGGCACGGAACCCTCCGGATCCCCCAGGATCTCACCGAGACAAGCCTGTTCAGCGCACGCGGATCATCCGAGCACTACGGCAGGACCAAACTGCTCGACATCATGTTCACGATGGAACTCGCCCGACGTCTGGCCGACACCACCACCACCGCGAACTGCCTCTGCCCCGGCTTCAACGCCACCGGCCTCGGCCGCGAGCTCCCCTTCGCCGGCGTACTCGAAAAAGCCCTCACCCGGCTCAGGATCGGCGACCCCGCGCGCGGCGCCGGCCTGATCGTCGCCCTCGCCACCGACCCCGAGTTCACCGGACATACTGGCGGCTACTACACGGCCCGCGGAACCCGCCAGATCCAGCCCCCGCCGCCAGGAAACGACCCGAACGCGCAGGCCCAACTCTGGTACGAAACCCAGCAACTCCTCGAACCCGTAGCCAGATAGACCAGGAGAAGCGGCGTGATCAGGAACGAGACCGCCAGGCGTCCAAGGAAACCCAGACCAACGCGAAAGCGGTTGCGACGAATCCTCCTGCGGTCCGTGCTCGCGATCGCCGTGGCCGCCCCGGTCGCGGTCCTCGGCAGCGGGGCATGGCTGGGCGCCCGCGCCGACGGCCACATCTACGGAGTCGACGACGTACCGGACGCGCCGGTCGTGCTCGTCCTCGGCGCGCGGGTCGGCCCGGACGGCACCCCGTCCAGCTTCCTCGCCGCCCGCCTCGAACTCGCGCGGCAGCTCTACGAGACCGGCACCGTACGGGCGATCCTCGTCTCCGGGGACCGAGGCTCCAGGCCAGCCTACGATGAGCCGGGCGCGATGAGCCGCTGGCTGGTGGAGCGAGGCGTGCCGAACCACAGGGTTGTTCAGGACCACGCCGGATTCGACACCTACGACTCGTGCGTACGGGCGCGCAAAGTCTTCGGCGTCGAGCAAATGATCGTGGTCACTCAGTCGTTCCACATCGAACGGGCGGTCGCCCTGTGCCGCGAGGCGGGGATCGACACGACCGGGGTCGGCGACGACACCGTCCGCCGGCAAGCGCTCGCCTGGCAGCGCGGCGCGATCCGAGAGCGGGCGGCAAACATGAAGGCCGTCACCGACATCATCACCGGGCGCGATCCGCGCTTCCTTGGCCCGCGCCAGACCGGCATCGACGACGCACTGTCAACCCCCTGATAGGGCGTTGCTAGGTCGTTGTGGCGTGTTGCCTGGCGGCGGCGATCGACGCCCGCAACGACTGCGCCCAGGCCTGCACCGCGTGCGCGGACGCCTGCCTCGGTGAGGACATCGTCGCCGAGCTGACCAAGTGTGTCCGGACGAACCTGGACTGCGCCGACATCTGCGCGACCACGGCACGGGTGCTGTCCCGGCACACCGGCTACGCGCCAACATCAGCCGTAGCCTGCTGGAGGCGTGCGCCACGGCGTGCAAGTCGTGCGGGGACGAGTGTGCCAGTCACGCCGACAAACACGAGCACCGCAGAATCTGCGCCGACGCGTGCCGCGCGTGCGAGCGGGCCTGCCGGGACCTGCTGGCCACCATCAGTTGAAAACCGCGAGCGGTGCCGGCGCCCCAGCGGATGCCGGCACCGCTCGCGCTCATCACCGCTTGGCCTCGCGCTTGGCCAGCTGGGGCCGCTCGCCCTTGCCGACCTTGCGCAGCGCCTCGCGCAGCTGCTCCTCGGTCATCTTGGAGTTGCCCTCGATGCCCGCGTCGTGGGCCTGCTGGCGAAGATCGTGCAGCCGTTCCCGGTCACCCGTGTCGGCCTCCCCGTGGTGCGGTGGCGCGGCCGGCTCCGCGCGCCACTGTCGCCCGTCGCCTTCCCCGGTGGTGGGGGTGCAAACCCGAACCTCCTTGACGTCGTCCAGACGCTCGACGCCCTGCTGGCGGAGTTGGCCGTAAGCTCCTCCTCGGTGACCAGCACGATCACCAGGAGATCCGTGACGCCGGTGCTGCCGCTCTCCCGCTTGAGCAGCACGCGCAGGAGGAAGAAGATCGCCAGGTAGATCACGCTTCCCCGCAGCGCGATCTCCCACAGCGGCGTGTCGGGGACCAAGAGCTTCCGCCAGTCGCTCATCCCACCGGGCCTACCCGTGCGGCCAGCCGTCACACCACCGGACGCCGTCGGAACGGGTCGCGAACCGACGGAGCAGATCGTGCGCCTCCTGTACCGCCCGGACGGCGGTGGTGATTGTTCGACTGGCCAACGGGCGAAATCCCAGCCCGAACGCGCAGCCCTGCGGGTCGAGGCACCCATGGCCTAGGCCGTGTTTCGTATGGGCTGAAGGTGCCCGGTTGTGATGGATGTCCGGCGTGGTGGTGATCGGTAAAAGTTGA
>NZ_JBAKHU010000048.1:0-51072 GCF_036906895.1 Micromonospora sp. CPCC 206060 | reverse complement strand
GATCGCAAGAGCGAGCAGGCCCAGTGGCATTTTCTTCGGTTCAGCAGACACGAGTTCTCCCGTTGCGGACATGTAGCGCGCTTGCAACTACCGGCGCGCGCAACTCCGATACTTGCCCGCGTCGTCTATCGGCGCAAGCGTGCGACTGGTCACATGGCTGGCGTCTGCAACTATCGGCGTGCGCCGCTAGGATCGTGGCGGACACCTTGGCCGGATCCCGGACGGTCGGCAGTAAGCGGCGACAGCAAGGAGCGCAGAACGTGGGCATCGGCGACGACGCGGTCGAGATCCGCGCCCAGGGCTGGCGGACCCTCGCGGCCCTGCACGGCCTCATCGACACCGCGCTGGAGAAGGCGCTGCAGGCCGAGCACCATCTGTCGGTCGTGGAGTACACGGTGCTCGACGCCCTGTCCCGCCAGGCCGGCTGGCACATGCGCATGCAGCAGCTCGCCCGCGCCGCTGCTCTGTCCAGCAGTGCCACCACCCGGCTGGTCAACCGGCTCGAAGACCGCGGCCTGCTCACCCGCATCCTGTGTCAGGACGACCGCCGCGGCATCTACACCGAACTCACCGAGCGGGGCTGGGCACTGCTCAACCAGGCCCGCCCCGTGCACGACAAAGTCCTCGCCAGCGCATTGCTCCAGGCCGAGGACGTCCCGGAACTGGCGCCACTGGTGAACGCGCTGCACCAGCTACCGGCGCAGACGCCGCCAGCCGCAGCCTGACGGGGACACGCTGAGCTGATCGGGGCCGACGGGGTCTCCCGCCACTGCGTGCCAGCGGGCGGGGTGGGCCGGGTCCTGACCCCGCCTTGACCGACTGTTCAGTCAGGGAGTCCGGGGCGTCCGGGTCAGGTCGATCGGGTAATCCGCGGTGTGCACCGGCTCTTGCGACCTGGAAGTCGGAAAAGCCCGGTAGCGGCCGGTGCCCGGGGCGGTCGACCAGAAGCCCGACCGCCCCGTCCGACTCCGTACCGGGGACCCGCGCACCGGGTCCGCCCACCGCGACCCGGCTGCGGACGAGGTGCCGACCGCCGCTACGTGGCGATGTCCTCGAGTACGGACTGCCTGGTCTCGGGCAGGAACAGCAGCACCACCGTCGCTGCGAGGACGAACAGGCCCGCACTCGCGGTGAAGACCAGGCTGGTCCCGCCGACGGCGAGCAGGACCGGTACGACGACCGGCCCGAGCAGGGCGCCGAAGCGGCCCGCCGCCGTCGCGGTGCCCACGCCGATGCCTCGCACCCGGGTCGGGAACAGTTCCGGGGTGAAGGCGTAGATGGAGGACCACATGCCGAAGAACACGAACTGGAGGATCGAGCCGAAGAAGATCAGTTCGAGTTGTCCGGCGGCCTGGCCGTAGCAGAAGGCGGCTACCGCCGAGGCGAGTGTGTAGCCGGACAGGCACGCACGGCGGCCGACGACCTCGATGAGGTAGGCGGCGGAGAGGAAGCCGGGAATGCCCCACAGCGCCATCAGGACGATGAAGCCGATACTTCGGGCGATGTCGAAACCGGCGTCGGAGAGCAGTTTGCCCATCCAGGTGGTCAGACCGTAGTAGCCGAACAGGATGGCGAACCAGGTGATCCACAGGACGATGGTGCGGCGTCGGTAGGCGGCGGAGAACAGCACCCGCAGTCCGGCCCGCTCGTCGGTGACGCCGGTCCCGGTCACCGGTGCCGGTGCCGGTAGCGCCTGCCCGGTCACGGTGGCGACCCTGTTTTCGATGGCCGACATGACCTGGTCGGCGGGTCCGCGCAGGCCACGGGAGGCCAGCCAGCGTGGTGACTCCGGGACACTGCGGCGGATCACCAGCGCCCACAGGGCCAGGCACGCCTGTAGCGCGAAGAAGGCGCGCCAACCGGTGGCGGGGACGATCAGGTAGGCCAGCACGCCAGCGACGATGAACCCGAGCGGCCAGGCTCCCTCCAGCAGGGCGGCGTAGCGGCCCCGCCGGGCGGCGGGCATGAACTCGGCGAGCAGGGCCGCCGCGACGGGGAACTCGGCCCCCATCCCCACCCCGAGGGCGAAGCGGAGGGTGAGCAGGCTGGGCAGGTTCCCGGCGAAGACCAGACCGAGGCTGGCCAGGCCCCAGACGACGATGCTGTACTGGAACACCCGGCGGCGGCCGAACCGGTCGGCCAGGGCTCCGGCGGAGACCGCGCCGACGAACATGCCCGCGAAGCTGGCGCTGCCCAGCAGCCCCGCCTGGGCGGTGGTCAGGCCGAACTCCTTGCTGATCGGTCCCAACAGGAACGTGATGGCGGCGAGGTCGATCGAGTCGAAGAGCCAGGCGGTGGCCACGACGAGGAAGAGACCGCGCTGGAACCGGCTCCAGGGAAGTCGTTCGAGACGGGCGGCGATGGCGGCGGGGGATGTGCCGGTCGGGCTGTCGGGTGTGGGATGGACAGCGACGCCGAGATCGGCGGGTGATTCGTTCGGCATGGAATTGTCCTTTGCGGAGAAGTCGTCAGGCTCGGGGGATACTCCGGACGGTCACCGGTGGGTGACCGGGGCACGCCGGAGGGGCAGCGCCGGTCCGGGTACTGCCGGACGCTGCGGGGGATGGGGGGCCCGTCGGGCAGCCGGTCGCGACCGGCGCCGACGTGGGGTCCACCCGGCTCGGGTGGGAGGCAGGGCGAACCCCGACGGAGCCAGGGCTCAGAGGGCGGCGATACGCGCCAGGATCTCGTGGAGGTTGGCCGGGCTGGTCGCGAAGTTGAGGCGGACGAACGACCCGGTGTCGACCGGGGTGGCCTGAGCGAACTCCGCGCCCTCGCTGAGCTTGACCGCCACCGTGCGTTCGAGGTGGGCGGCCGGTTCGGGGTCGCGGATCGGGGTCGCGGAGAGGTCCAGCCAGCTCAGGTAGGTGGCCTGGGGAGCGTGGTGACGGAGGTCCCAGGGCAGCCCCGCAGCCCACTGCTGGACCAGCAGACGGTTGTGGTCGAGAGTCCGCAGGAGATCGTCCAGCCAACCGTCGGACTCCCGCCAGGCCGCGACCGTGGCGACCCTGCTGAGGATGCTCGGCGTGCCGAAGTAGTCCAGCGGCGCCCGGGCCAGCCGGTCCTGGACGTGGTCCGGTCCGACGTGCGCGACGGCGCAGCGCAGACCGGCGATGTTGAACGCCTTGGTGGCCGAGGTGGCGGTGATGGTGCGCGCGGCCGTCGACGCGCCCAACGAGGCGAACGGTACGTGCCGGTGCGGGGCGAAGACCAGGTCGGCGTGGATCTCGTCGGCCAGAACGACCAGGTCGAGCGCGTCGGCAGCCATGGCGAGTGCGGTGAGTTCGTCCCGGGTGAAGACCCGGCCGGTCGGGTTGTGCGGGTTGACCAGCACCAGCATCCGGCAGCCCGCGCGGTGCAGCCGGTCGACGAGGTCGTCGGTGGAGAAGCCCCAGCCCGACTCGCTCCAGAGCATCGGCAGGGGGACGATCCGCCGCCCGGAGCGGGCGATGCTCGCCAGGAACGGTGGATAGCAGGGTACGTGTACGGCGATGCCGTCGCCCGGCGCGGTGGCGTGCTCCACCATCACCTGGAGCACCTGGATGAGGTCGGTGAAGACCCGGGTCCGTCCGGGTTCGGGCTGCCACCCGTGCCGCGCCGCCATCCGGTCCTGGAACGCCTCGACCACCGGATCCGCGCCGGGCCAGAACGGGTACCCGAAGTCCTCGCGTCCGGTCACCCGCAGGATGCTCTCCCGTACCGCGGGTGGGACACCGAAGTCCATGTCGGCGACCCAGGCGCCGATGACATCAGGTGCGAGCGAGCCCCACTTGACGCCGTACCCGGAGCGCAGCCGCCGCTGGTCGATGGCGGCGAACCGGGTGTCGACCGGGGGCGGCGATCCGGTCGGGACGGCTCCGGGGGTCATGTCCGCCTCCGGTCCGGCTGGTCGGCGGGTACGGGCTGGGTGGGGAGCCGGGTGACGATGGCGTCGCGCAGGATCTCCATCTGGCCGTGGTGCTGGGCGAGTTCCTCGTAGACGTGCAGCAGCGCGGCGCCCTGGGTCAGCTCGCGGTCTGGGCCGAGGAAGTCGGACGGCGGGGTGCCGTGCAGCCGTGCCCCGAACGTGGCCCGACCGACGTCGGCGGCGAGTTGTGCGCGTACCACGGCCGCCCGGTCGACCAGCGGGCGTACCGGGCCGTGGCTGTGGAACTCGGCGTCGCGGTCCCGGCTGACCGTACGTCCGGCCACCAGCGCGCCGGCCCAGTACGAGATCACGCCGAGACAGTGGTCGAGCAGCGTGTACGGCGAGTTCGCCCCCGGGACGGGTGGCCGTTGGTTGGCCAGTTCGTCGCCCAGCCCGGCGACGATGTCGACCATGCCGTCCAGGGCCCGGTAGGCGAAGTAGAGGTAGTCGTCGTCAGTGATCACTCCGGCTCCTTGCCGATGGGATATCGTGTCACCTGCTAAGCAGGTGACGGCAACCTTGCACCCCCGTTCCGTCACCTGTCAAGATGGTGACGTGAGCTTCGTGTTCGTCAGCGGTAACCTCGCCCTCGACTTCGCCGGCACCCTCAAGTGGCGACGCAGCGCGCCCGAGGAGTTCCTCGACAACCCCGAGGACCTGGCCCGATGGGCGGTCGAGTCGGGCCTGCTCACCGAGCGGCCCCCGGTCGACGCCGACGGGCTGGGCCGACTGCGCGCCCTCCGCGAGGCCGTCTACCGCCTCGTCGTCCACGGCATGCAGGGGCGCGACTGGCCCGCGGACGACCTGGCGACCGTCAACCAGGCCGCCGGTGCGGCACCGGCGCGCAACGCACTGACCCCGGCCGGTGTCGTGCGTACCGGCGACGCCGAGTCCATCGCCTCCGCCGTCGCCCGGGCGGCGATCGACCTGCTCGGTGAGATCGACACGCTCCGGGTCAGGGAGTGCGGGCGCCCGGGGTGCACCCGGATCTTCGTCGACCGCTCGCGGGGCGGCAACCGGCAGTGGTGCGGCATGGAGGAGTGCGGCAACCGGATCAAGGCGGCCCAATACCGCGTCCGCAAGAGCAGGGTGGCGGGCGCCGCGTCGCCCGGCTGACCACCGCGCCGGCCCGGGTCGCGCCGGACGGCGTCTCGCCGGCCTGATCGCCGCCAGATGTCCACGTCGTCCTTCGGGGTCGATGCCGCCGCACCACCCGACGAGCAGAATTGGGACCCCGCATGAACTGGGCCCTCCCTGGGGCCGTTGTGGTATGGGTCCAGGGCGTACAGAATGCGCGGGAACCGCCGCAGGCAGTCGGCAGCGGCGACGGCGGTACGTGACGAGGTTGGCCCTACGGTGGGTGCCCACCTCTGAGGAGGGCGGGCATGGATGCGGCCGGCTGGTGGTCGCTGCTGGCGCTGGTCGGCGGCGGGATCATCGGCGCGGCGTTCGTCGCACGGCAGACGCGGCACGCGTCGGCCGCCCGGATCACCGAGCTGCGCCAGTTGGAACAACTGGTACAGCGACGCGCGGATCAGGTGACGGCGCTCAGCCACGAGTTGCGTACCCCGCTCAGCATGATCAAGGGATCGGTGGAGTTGCTGCTCGAGGGTGGTCCGGGCACGTTGACGCCGATGCAGCAGCGGTTCCTGGATGTCATCGACCACCAGTCGGTCCAGGTGATCGGGTTGTGCGAGAGCCTGCTGATCCAGGCGAAGATCGAGGCGGGGTTGTTCACCCCGAGGCCGGAGAAGGTGGACGTGTCGGTGGTGGTGCGGGACGTCGTCACCGCGATGCGACCGTTGTGCGCGCAACGCCAGCAACGGATCAGCCTGGACGTGCCGCAGGTGATGCCCCGGATCTCCGCGGATCCCATGCTGTTGACCCAGGCGTTGACCAACCTGTTGTCGAATGCGAGCCGGTTCACCACGACGGGGGGAAGCATCGACGTCCGGGTCATGCTGATCGACACCGGCGTCGCCCTGTACGTCACCGACGACGGTGCGGGAATGACCCGGGCCGAACGGCACCGGTTGTTCCATCGGTTCGCGACAGGACGGCCGCTGGCGGACGGGACCGGCCTCGGTCTCGTGATCACCAAGACGATCGTGGAGCTGCACGGTGGCGAGATCATGGTGCATACCGCGTCGACCCGGGGGACCACCTTCCTGCTGACGCTGCCGAGCAGGTCGTGACCGGGATGACCGAGGGCCGGTCGGGCGGGCCGGCCGCCCTGGTGGTCGACGACGAGCCGCAGATGACACTCATCATCGAGTTCGCGCTACAGACCCAGGGTTTCACGGTGTTCACCGCGCACGACGGGGCGACGGCGCTGCACCTGCTCCGGTCACACGCCGTCGACCTGGTCGTGCTGGATGTGCTGATGCCGGCGATGGATGGGCTGACGCTGTGCCAGCGGATCCGGGCGCGTCACGACGTGCCGATCATGCTGCTCACCGCGCTGAACCAGCACGACGACGTGATCGCCGGCCTGGAGCACGGCGCCGACGACTACGTGTCCAAGCCGTTCCATCCGCGTGAGGTGGCGTTGCGGGCCCAGGCGCTGGTACGCCGACGGCGGGAATCCGGACTGGTCATCCGGGTCGGCGAGTTGGTCATCGAGCCGGCCGCGCGGACGGCGACGCTGGGGCGGCACCAGCTCGACCTGCCGTTCACGGAGTTCAAGCTGTTGACGCAGTTGGCGACCCGCCCCGGCATCCCGCACTCGTGGCAGGACCTGCTGCGCGAGGTGTGGGGTACCAGCGACCTGATCGGGGGCCGCGACGTGGTCAAGTCCACCGTGTACCGGTTGCGGTCGCGGTTGTCCGGCCTGCCGGGCGGTTCGGCGTACATCCGCACCCTCCGCGGGGTCGGCTACCTGATGCCCGACCTGCCGGTGGAGTCCCCGGCCGGTGGTGCGGCCGGCACCGCCGGCCGTTAGGTGAGGACGGTGTCACCACGGCTCACGTTGCTGTCACCGGAGGACCGTTCACACGGCCCTAACCTGGCCGAAACATCACTCCGAAGCCTGCTTCGGTCCGGATAAGTGGAGGTCAACGTGGTGGGGACAGGGGTGTCGCGCCGGGGCGCGACCTGGGCGACGGCGCTGATCGCGGCGGTCGCCGTGACGGCTGGCGGGTGCGCGCGTACCGACGGCGGTGCGGACGCCGGCCCGGACGGCGGAGTCGTGCACGTGGTGTGTGGCGCGACCGAGGACTGGTGCGCCGCGACCACGAAGAAGTTCACCGAGTCGACCGGGGTCAAGGCCGACTTCGTACGACTCTCCAGTGGCGAGGCGCTGGCCCGGATCAAGGCCGGTAAGGGCAGCACCGAGTTCGACGTCTGGTACGGCGGCCCGGCCGACGGGTACGCCGCCGCGGGAGACGAGGGCCTGCTCGAACCGTACGTGTCGCCGAACGCCGGCGTCATCCCCGCCGAGTACAAGGATCCGGCCGGCTACTGGACCGGCGTGTACGTCGGTGCACTGGGGTTCTGTAGCAACACCAAGGTGCTGGCCGAGAAGGGGGTCGACGTACCCGACTCGTGGGCAGACCTGCTCGACCCGAAGCTGTCCAAGGACATCGGCATCGCCCACCCGTCCACCTCCGGCACCGCGTACACCGCGCTCTGGACCCAGGTCACCCTGGCCGGTGGCGACCAGGCCAGGGCGCTGGACTACATGCGCAAGCTGCACCCGAACGTGTTGCAGTACACCAAGTCCGGCTCGGCGCCGGGGCAGATGACCGCGCGCGGTGAGGTCGCGGTCGGTCTGATCTTCTCGCACGACTGCGTGGCCACCATCGAGGCGGGCTTCCCCGACCTGAAGGTCAGCTTCCCCGTCGAGGGGACCGGGTACGAGACGGGCGGCATCGCGCTGGTCAAGAACGCCAAGAACGCGACCAGTGCCCGGAAGTTCATCGACTGGGCCCTGACCACCGAAGCACAGGAGATCGGCCCGTCGGTGAAGGCGTACCAGTTCCCGACGAACCCCAAGGCAGCAGTGTCCGACAAGGTGGTCAAACTGGCTGATCTCAAGCTGGTGAAGTACGACGCCGTAGCGGCGGGTAGGGCCAAGCTGGCCCTGAACAAGCGGTTCGACGCCGAGGTCGCCCAGGCACCGAAGTCATGACCGTGCTGCTGTCCGAGCCCGCGCCGGCCGCCGGACCGACGGCGGCCGAACCCCGGCGGCGACGGCCCCGGCGCGACAGGGGCATCCAGGCCCTGATCGCCGCCAGCGTGGTGCTGGTGACGATCGGCGCGGCCGTACCACTCGTCGCGGTGCTGGCCACGGCCTTCGCGCCCGACGCGCTGCCCCGCTACGTGGAGTTCTTCACCTCCTCGGTCGACCTCACCATTCTGCGCAACACGCTGGTACTCGGCTTTCTTGTCGGAGTGTGCGGCACCGCCCTGGGCTTCCTGTTCGCGTTCGTGCAGGCCCGCCTGGACGTACCGGGTAAGAAGATCCTGCACGTCATCGCCCTGATGCCGATCGTCAGCCCACCGTTCGCGGTGGCCACCGCCACCGTCGTGCTGTACGGCCGGCGCGGCGTGGTCAGCAACGGAATCTTCGGCATCGAGTACGACATCTACGGGCTTGACGGCCTGGTGTTCGTGCTGTCGTTGTCGCTGTTCCCGGTGGCGTACCTGGGCCTGCTCGGCATGCTGCGCGGCCTGGATCCGGCGCTGGAGGAGGCCGCGATGAACATGGGCGCGACCCGCTGGCAGATCCTGCGTACGGTGATCCTGCCACTGCTGGCCCCCGGCCTCGTCGCCCCGTTCCTGCTGCTCTTCGTCGAGGCCATCGCCGATCTGGCCAACCCGCTGGTACTCGGCGGTGACTACACCGTGCTCGCCAGCCGCGCCTATCTCGCGGTGACCGGGGAGTACGACACCACCAGTGCCGCCGTCTACTGCGTGATTCTGCTGGTGCCGTCGCTGGCCATGTACTTCGGGCAACGGTGGTGGCTGAACCGCAAGGTGCGCACCACCATCACCGGCCGCCCGTCGGGCAGCATCCACCTGGTCACCGGATGGGCCCGCTGGCCGGTCTACGGCCTTGCCCTGCTGGCCGCTGCGGTGATCGTCAGCCTGTACGGCACGGTGATCGTCGGCGCGGTCACCCGGGTGTTCGGTGTCGACAACACCCTCACCCTGGACTACCTGGAGGAGGTGGTGCTGGGCGTCGGCAGCGAGGCGGTGCTCGACACCCTCACCTTCGCCGCCATCGCCACGCCGATCGCCGGTTTCTTCGGTCTGGTCGTCGCCTGGCTGGTGGTACGGCATCTGCACCGTACCGCGTGGCTGCTCGACCTGGGTGGCACGCTCGGGGTCGCCGTACCCGGCACCGTGCTGGGCATCGGTTTCGTGCTCGCCTACCGACCCGACCGGTACATCGGCGACTTCGAGGTGTTCCCCAGCCTGGTCGGCGGCGGCGCGATCGCCGGTGGAGCGTTCGCCATCGTGCTGGCCTACGTCGTGCGCAGTGTGCCCGCCGGCCAGCGGACCGCGGTCGGCGCGCTGACCCAACTGCACCCCTACATCGAGCAGGCGTCGATGGACCTGGGCGCCAGCCCGCTGCGGACGTTCCGCTGGGTGACGCTGCCGCTGATCCGGCCCGCCCTGCTGACCGGCCTCAGCTACAGCTTCGCCCGGAGCATGACCTCGGTCTCCACCATCGTCCTGCTGGTCACCCCCGAGACGAAGATCATCACGTCACAGGTGCTCAGTGCCGCCAGCACCGGCCGGTACGGGGTCGCCTTCGCCTACTGCACCGTGCTGACCGCGCTCGTGCTGGTCGCCTTCGTGCTCATCCGACTGGTCGTCGGTGCGGGTGTCTCGCTGCAACGCACCGTCACATCTGAAAGGCAGAAACGATGACCGCCGCCGCGCCCGTCGCGACCGATCCCGTCGTCGCCCGACCGGAGGCCGGCACCGGACGCCTGCAACTGGAGGCGCTCACCAAGCGGTTCACGAGCCGCTCGGGTACGGTGACCGCCGTCGACCAGGTCACCCTCGACGTTCGGGCGGGGGAGTTCATCACCCTGCTCGGACCGTCCGGCTGTGGCAAGACGACGACGCTGCGGATGGTGGCGGGCTTCGAGGACGCCTCCAGCGGACACATCCGGCTCGACGACGCCGTCATCGATCACCTGCCGCCGCAGCGGCGGCCGATGGCGATGGTGTTCCAGAGTTACGCGCTGTTCCCGCACATGACGGTGGCGCAGAACATCGCGTACGGGCTCCGGTTGCAGCGGCGCACGCGGGACGAGATCGCCACCAGCATGCGGATGGCGTTGACCAGTATGAACCTGGTCGGGATGGAGGACCGCAGCCCGCACGAGCTCTCCGGTGGCCAGCAGCAGCGGGTCGCGCTGGCCCGGGCCCTGGTCGTGCAGCCGAAGGTTTTGCTGTTCGACGAGCCGCTGTCGAACCTGGACGCGAAGCTGCGCGACGCGATGCGGGCCGAGATCCGGCGGATCCAGAAGATGTTCGGGATCACCAGCATCTACGTCACACACGACCAGGACGAGGCCATGAGCATGTCCGACCGGATCGTGGTGATGAACAGGGCCCGGGTCGAGCAGGTGGCCACGCCCGGTGAGATCTATGCCCGGCCGTCGAGCGTCTTCGTGGCCGACTTCATCGGTCGGGCCAACTTCCTGGAGGCGGTACCGGAGCAGATCAGCGGCACCAGGGCCATCGTGACCGTGTTCGGCCGGCAGTTGACCGTCGCCGCCCACCCCACGGTGGCCGCCGGGGCCGTCGGGACGTACCTGATGGTGCGCCCGGAGACGATGCGGCTCACCCCGGTCGTCGACGGTGGTACCGGCATTGGGGTGGTGCTGCGGTCGACGTTCCACGGGCCGAGCATCGACTACGAGGTGGAGACGACCGCTGGCACCGTCACCGTGACCGAGGCGGGCAGGGATCCACGCGAAGCGCTCAGCGAGGGTACGAACGTCGACGTGACCATCGATCCGGAACGGGCGTACCTGCTCACCCAGGACTGACCGCTGGGGAGGGGTGGCGGTCTGACGCGATGCGTAACGGCGTGCGTCAGACCGCCACTGGCCATTTCCGTCCGGCGGTGCCGCTCAGCGTCTCCGCAGCAGGACACCGACTCTCGCCGCCTGTCGAGCTGCACCGCCTGTGCTGGCACCCGAAGCTCCGCGCCAGCAGACAACGGCGCCGTACGTAGGGTGTTCGTATGGATGGCCGGCTGCTACGCGACACCCTGTCCCCCTGATCGCCGGCAGTGCCGGTCTGCGGTCGCGGTGAGTGGTGGGTCGGTGCCGGTGCCGGCGCCGGCGCAGCGCACCGATGGCCCGTCGCCTCGGGACGGGGCACGACCCGGCCTCGCGGCCTGGTCCGCCCGCATTGCCGGGTCGCGCCCGTTCGAGGTGACCATCGTCGTGCTCATCATGGCCAATGGCATCGTGCTGGGCGTCGAGACGTACCCCGATTTCGGCGCGGCGGGACCGGTCCTGCGATGGACGGAGTGGGTCTTCCGGCTGGTGTTCATCGTCGAGATCGCGATCCGGGTGCTGGCGTACGGCCGCCGGCCACAGGACTTCTTCCGGCATGGTTGGAACGTCTTCGACTTCCTGGTGACGGTGGCGATCTTCGTTCCAGGGCTGCACGGGGACTCCGCCGTACTGCGGTTCGTGCGGGTGGCCCGGGTGCTGCGGTTGGTGCGGTTCTCACCCGGGTTGCAGATCATCGTCGCGGCGTTGTGGCGGAGCCTGCCGGGGGTCGCGGGTTTCCTCGCGTTGGCCGCGGTCACGCTCTACGTCTACGTCTACGTCTACGTCTACGGCATGGCGGGCTGGCTGATCTTCAGCCAGCACTACCCCGAACAGTACGCCTGCTGCCGCCCCGGATTGAGCTGAACCCGCCTGCTACCCGGCAACTGCCGGAGCCAACGCGTCTCGCCTCGGTTCAGCCGCCGTCGCGGACCCCGGCAATGCTGGTGCGTCGGACGTCCCTCGTATTGTGGTGGGGTGGCTGAGCGATCTCTGACGTTGATGGCGGTGCACGCGCACCCGGACGACGAGGCGACCAGTACTGGCGGCGTCCTCGCCCGGTATGCGGCGGAGGGGATCACGACGGTGCTCGTAACATGCACGGACGGGCGGTGCGGCGACGGGCCCGGCGGAGTGAAGCCGGGCGACCCGGGGCATGACCCGGAGGCCGTGGTAGCGATGCGCCGGGCCGAGTTGGCGGCCAGTTGCGAGGCGTTGAAGGTCACGCACCTGGAGACGCTCGGCTATGCCGACTCCGGGATGATGGGTTGGGCGGCCAACGACGTGCCCGGCGCGTTCTGGAACACGCGGGTGGCGGAGGCGGCCGACCGGCTGAGCGAGTTGATCCGGCGCTATCGACCCGACGTCGTCGTCACCTATGACGAAAACGGCTTCTACGGCCATCCGGATCACATCCAGGCGCACCGCATCACGATGGCCGCCGTCGAGCGGACGGACATCCCCGCGAAGGTGTACTGGACTACTGTGCCGCGTAGTGCGTTTCAGGAGTTCGGCCGCGTGATGAAGGAGATTGGCGTCGAGTTTCCCGAGCCGGACGGGCCGTCGGAGGCGGTGCCGCAGCTCGGCCTGCCCGACGACGAGATCACCACCTGGGTGGACACGAGCGGCTACGGCGCGCAGAAGTTCGAATCGTTGGCTGCGCACGCCAGTCAGGCCGAGAACATCTTTTTCCTGCAACTTGGCCAGGATCGGTTCACCGAGCTGATGGGCGTGGAAACCTTCGTCCGGGTCCGCGACACCACCGATGCGCCGACGCCCGAGGAAGACCTGTTCGCCGGACTGCGCTGACAGAGCACGCATGGCGGTCAGGGCCGGGTCCCTGCGCCGTGGTTCAAACGGATCTGTTCGACCAGGCATTCTTATCGCTGCGGATCGATTCAATGGTGAGCACGCCGCTGATGGAACCCTTAACTCGGCGGTCTACTGAGTTGATCTCGGTTGGGCTTCCACCGTGAGTGGCCTGGTATGTTCCGTGCTTTAGCATCGTGGCGCTCGCCGGCGGACTCCTTGACGACGGAGCAATTTCGGACAAATTGGCGCCCCCCTGCCACTGGCGATGGCATCTTCAGGTGTCGATGGGTGGTCTGGGAGTGAAGAGGTGTTTACACGTCGGCGCACCACGACCGGCGTTCCGCAGCTCGTGCCGGGTCCTGGGCTACGAATCATCGGCGTGAGCAGGGCAAGCACGTCTGAGTGGCGCGAGGAGGCGTGTCACTAGGGGCTGGCATTCCCGCAGGTCACCGGCTTGCCGTAGCCGGGCGTGCGGCCGGCCCGGCGGTGGCACGCGACACCAACCGGGCGCGCAGACCATAGCGACCCGCTCTCCACGGCTGTGGCAACGACACGCCGGCCGACCGTTACTTCCCGATATGCACCAGACATCGCAGCAGCTTTGAGGGCCCCACCTGGTGACACTGTCACCCCTTCTGAACTGGTAAGACGCGAACGCCTAGTGACACGCCCGACCGCCTATGCGAGGCCCTGTTCGTGCTGGTCAACGGCTGTTTCCGTGTCGCAGGATCGGCCGACTCCTGCGGAACGCGGGCACGAGCCGGTCCGGCGGATCGTCGGCGGCTCCCAGCAGGCCGGCATCCACGCCGGTGAGGAGTAGCGCGCCGCGGGGATCACCCGTGCCGACGGCATCTTCGCGCCGGACCGGGTGGAGGCGCTGGTCGTTCGCGGCTGACGAATCAGCGGAAGGTCGCCAGCCCTCGCGCAGGAACGCGGCCACCGCGGCCGGTGAGTCCAGCGTCAGGTCGGCTGCGCTGGACACCGCGGCGCCCGTCTCCGGGTTCGCCACCGCCACGTCCGAAGAACGCCGGATCCGCCGCCGCGCGGACACGCAGTGCGTCGAAGGCATCGATGTCGCTCATGTCGTCGCCGAAGTACCAAGCGCAGCCGGCAGCCTTCACGCCATTCCTGATCACCATGCCCTAGCGAAATGTCCGCAAACGGCCACGTGCCATGAGCCCTTTACTCAGCCGGGTTACGCTCAGGGCGGGCGGGCACGTGAGCAACGACAGCCTCGACCGGTGACCAGGTGATCCCGGGAATCCGATGCAGCGGGGCAAAGGGCGGGGCGGCCTGCTGCCATGCCGCCGCCAGACTCGCCGCAATTTCGGCATGCGTCGTGGTGTCCTCGGCCGGGCAGGCATCCAGCGCGATCCGACGGAACGCGGCGACGTCACGAAGTTGAATCGTCATCGTCCAGCGCAGCCGGTATCGGGTCGACGACAGCTTATCTATGTCGATCTCCGCGCTGAGTACCGACGCCGAGCCGGCCTCCAACAATGGCCACATCCTGTCGGTCGGGTCGAGCAACCAACTCAGCGCCGCGGCCGGATCCCGGCCGATCTGGGCACGGGAATCCGGTGCCTCATCGTCGGCGTCGACCGTCAGGCTGTCGTCGAACGCGCGCACGGCTGCGTCGAGCAGGACCGGTATCCGCTGCACTGTCACGTCAGCCGCCACGCTTCGGGCGTAGCGTTCCCGGGCTCGGCCCCGACCAGAGCGGGTGAGAGCCGGCCGTGGCTCGGGCAGCGTGGGCAGGTCGAACAGGGCCAGTTCGTCAGACATTCGGCTCCTCCACACGCAGGTTGCAGCGATCTTCGGGGCAGGGATCCGAGTGCTGCGACTTTATGTGTTTATACGATGCCGTATGACGGTGGGGGCAGGACGTTGACCGCCAAGGTCGGCAGCGGACACGGAGGGACCCGGATGACGAGCTTCACTGGTCGGTGGCGGATCGTATCGATGGAGCTGTGGGATGCCGACGCCATCGACCTGGTGGAGCCGGGTTTCATCGAATTCCACCATGACCGGACCGGGCGGTTCGGGTTCATCGCCGTCGAGGGATGGATGGACTGCCGCGAGGGCACCCGCGACGGGCGGGCCTGTCTCGAGTTCGCCTGGGAAGGTAGCGACGAAGGCGACCAGGTCAGCGGCCGTGGCTGGGCCGCGCTGGCCGATGATGGCACGCTCGACGGGCGCATTTTCTTTTACCTCGGTGACGACTCGGGCTTCCAAGCGGTACGCGCCGAACCCGAACCAGCCGTCAAGCGTTCCGCCCGCAGGCGCCGGTGAGCAACGCAAGCGAACCTGCGGATCGCTTCGAGCCTGAGGTAGAGAACGCATTCGATCCGGGCCGTTTCGTGTCCGACCGGGGCAGCTTCGGATTCGTGGCAGGCCGCCAGCGCATCAGGCCGCAGCCCGTCTGCTGAGCTGGTTGACAACGACCAGTACGGCTTCTGCCATCATCTGGCACGAGACGTTGCCACCGCGCTCGACGACGCTGGCCTCGCGGCGCTCCAGATCCGGGCCCGCTCACGAAAGCGGTCCAATCCAGCGATCAACGAACCTGGCTCATGGCAACGCGGGTTCGGGATGGTCAGCGAGGAACCGCTCGGCGTCGGCGTCGCTGACGAGGTCGTTGTCGACCAGCCATTCGACAGTGCGGCGCCGGGGGGCTCGGGCGTCCCGGAAAACGCCAGGCGTGAACGCGGTCGTCGGGTCAGACCGGGCGGTTATGCCGCGTCGGCGTGTCCTTCGGTGGTGCGGTCGGTGACGATGCGGCGGAGTACGTCGAGGGCGTGTTCGGCCTCGTCGCGGCTGACGGGTGTGATGCGGGCGGTGATGTATTTGGTCAGGGCGTCACGGATGATGTCGGATCGGCGGGTTGCGGCCTGGTCGGCGAGGCGTTCGAGTTGTTCGACGAGTGGGACGGGCAGGCGGATGCTGACCAGCATCATGGGTGTCTCGGGTGCGACGCCGGACGGTGGCGCTGCGGTCATGGACCTGATGACCGGTGCCAGGCTGTCGGTGTTTTGGAACCATGCGACGACCTCGTCTTTGGTCATCCGGTCGAAGTCCGGCTCGGTCACAGGACTCGCCTCCTCCACGCCGACGCCGTTGCTGCGAGCGTTGTCCAGGCCCACGTCGGTCCACACATACTCGCGTTCCGGCACCCCCTAACCGTAACACGTTGTAATACGCCCGAGTTGGCGGACGCGGACTGGGTCATCCGCCGGTAGGCGGGTGAGGTCTTGTCGGTCCGACCGGTGTGCAGTTGGCGCTCCGTCGATCGGTCAAGGTGGTTGCTCCGCGGCCGCTCGGAGGTCGGCGAACTGGCACGGACGTTCCGGGACTGGGTTGGACTTCCGGCCTGCCGTCCACGCCTGCCGTGCGGGCGCCCTGTTGACCCGCACCCGGTCCCACGCCACGACGAGGAAAGCCGGGTCATAAACAAGGTTGTGCAAATCATCAAAACGGCGGCCCGGCTCGGCCACCGCCCATCGGTGCAGCTTCCGCTGCATCTGCCGTACCCGCGGCCACGCCTCATCCAGCGTCGGCAACGGCGCGCCGGTATTCACCAACGACCTCCGGAAGATGCCAGAACTGCGAACACGCTGGACCCCTTCGCCATGCAGCCGGCTTTCCCGACCTCGGACTACTACGGGTCCTCCGCCCCCTTGCAGCGGCATCGGCCGACGACGGGCCTTCCCTCCGGGCAGCCGGACGCCGACCGGGAAGGGGACTACCACAAGGGTTCCCACATTCACTGCGAACCGATCGACGAGCTTGGTGCCCAGCTATGCCCCTGCGACCTCGCCACGGCTACGCCGCAGACCTTCACCGTGGCCTCCCTACCAGCGACATTAACCAGCCCGGGAGTTCCCCGGGGCCACCGAAGTGCCCGGGTGCGCGTCGCTGCCCAGCCCATATCCGCCAGATTTGAGCTGGTGGTTCTCTCTTGAGAGGCGTTCAGACGCTGGGTCCTACGTACACCGTCCCGTCACGCTTGCCGGACCCGCCACGTCTGGCGATACCAAGGCGTCCCGTCGTTGTCGGGGCTGCTGTCCACCCTTTCCGGCGTCTCTCAGGTCAGGCTGCCCCCAGCTTCAACCCGCTGCGACAGCGGGCAGTCAGGTGTCTCGCCTGCCATCACCGCTCCCCCGGGGTAAAAGCTTGTCGGGAAAGACGTACGCCTCGGCCCGCGCGATGGCCGGCACGTGTGTCGCTCGGTGCGAACCTTGCGTAGGGCGCGCGCCTACGCCGGGAACAGCCACTGCATCGAAGCGAGGCTATTGTCCACGTACTTTGCTCGTCCCACCTCGATGCCATAGGCCAGGTCCTCGAAAACACTGCATCGGGCGTAGAAGACGGCGCGGTCGGCGAGGGCCGCGATGTCGTTGGCTTCCGTTCGATAGCTGCTGATGGCGACGCGGAAAGCGGCCGGGCCGAGGTCGCGGTAGAGCAGCCCGAAATCGTAGGCGGGATCGACGATGGCGGCGTCGCTCCAATCGATGATGCCGGTCACCGTCCACGTGAGCGGGTCGATGAGCACGTGTTCGGCACCCAGATCGTTGTGGGAGAACGCGGGCGTGTATCCGTCATGCGGTGTCGGAGTGTTCAGGAACCTCTCGACAGTTCGGCGGTGTTCCGAAGGAACATGCCCGGCGATCGTCAGGTAGGTCTGCGCGGCCTCTTCGCGCCATTCGGCCAGCGGCTGGGTGTCGGTGTCGACCAGATCGGTCCACCGTTGAGCCGGAACGGCATGCAGCGCGGTGAGCATCTCGCTGAGCGTGGCAGCGATCGCGCTGTTGTGGTCGGATCGCCCACGCGCGGCGGTGTCGAGCAACGGCATGCCGGGAAGCTTGAGGTAGGCCAGACAGCCCTGTCCTGGGTCCACAATCGCTGGTTCGGGGACCGGCAGCGGTGAAGCATCAGCGACAGCGGCAAGCAGACGAGCCTCACGGGTGAGCAGCGCCGCCCGGCGAACCGGGTCGGGCTCCTTGCTGAAACGCACGATTAGCTCACCGTTGACCTCGTGAGCGAGGTTGTCCAAGCCCTCACCTAACGGAACCACCGACGTGACCGGGTAGTCGGGCATCTGGGCGGTCACGACATTGTGGACGTCTGCCCTGTGGCGGTGGGGACGGCTGGCCATTCCTCGACCCTATGCTGACCAGCGTCGACGACGAGTACCTCTTCGCGGCCATCCGCGCCGGCGCGGCCGGGCTCCTTCTCAAAGACACCTCTCCAGCGGCGTTGCGTGACGCCGTACGCGTCGTGGCCGGCGGAGACGCGCTGCTCTCCCCAGCCGTCACACGGCGTGTCCTGGCCGCGGCGGCCCGCTCCCGGGTGGTGGGCAGCCAACGGCTGGCGGTTCTCACCGACCGCGAACGTGACGTCCTCGCCCAGGTCGGCGCCGGACGCTCGAACGCGGAAATCGGCGGCATCCTGCATCTCAGCCCCGACACCGCCCGGACGTACGTCAGCCGGCTACTGACCAAACTCCACGTACGCGACCGGTCCCAACTCGTCGTCATCGCATACGAGACCGGACTCCTCGTCCCCGGCGGATCCTGAGACCGTGCCGTGCCCGGCCCGCTCGATGATCTTGACGGTGATGCCCGAGTGCGAGGCGTCCTTGACGGTCTCGGTCCTGGTGTGCGCCCGCTTCGCCATCCAGTGGTTGCGGCGCACGGGCCGCACGCCTACCGGTGAGCTATCCTGGCTCCAGATTGCGAGATAGGAGCACATCGTGGCAGGTGACGACGACATCTCCGGGTGAGAGCCCTGGAGCGGCCGCCGACGGGAGAATGATTCGCCCGGCGCGTGGCCCGTGTCGTCATGCCTTGCCCGCGCCGGGCAGCCTCTGCGCGCCCGGATCTCCTGTCTTTGAGGTCTTTCATGTCCGATGGCTACGTTGTCAGCTCCGCCCTGTCCTTCTCCTGGCCGGATGACACTCCGGTTTTCGCGGATCTGTCCTTTTCCGTGCCCGGCGGCCGCACCGGCCTGGTCGCCGCCAATGGCGCCGGCAAGTCCACCCTGCTGAAGCTCATCGCGGGTGAGCTGCTTCCCACCGGCGGCAGCGTCACCGTCGAGGGTGCCCTGGGCTACCTACCGCAGCACCTGCCCTTCGTCCAGCAGCAGACGGTCGCCCAGGTACTCGAGGTCGACCATGTCATCGCCGCGCTGCACGCCATCGAGGCAGGCGACGCTGCCGAGGAGCATTTCACCACCATCGGCAACGACTGGGACATCGAGGAGCGTTCCCGCGCCGAACTCGACCGCCTCGGACTGGCCGATGTCGCGCTGGACCGGCGGCTCGGCACCCTCAGCGGTGGCCAGGTGGTCACTCTCGGGCTCGCCGCCCAGTTGCTCAAGCGGCCCGACGTGCTGTTGCTGGACGAGCCGACCAACAACCTCGACCGCGAGGCCAGGGAACGGCTTACCGCGGTGCTTCGTTCCTGGAGCGGCTGCCTGATCGTGGTCAGCCACGACCGCGCGTTGCTGGACGAGGTGGACCGGATCGCCGCTCTCGACCATGGCGAGATCCGTTGGTACGGCGGCGCCTACGCCGAGTACGAGCAGGCGATACGGGCCGAGCGGGAGGTGGCT
Organism: Micromonospora sp. CPCC 206060; assembly: GCF_036906895.1. Classification (NCBI taxonomy): domain Bacteria; kingdom Bacillati; phylum Actinomycetota; class Actinomycetes; order Micromonosporales; family Micromonosporaceae; genus Micromonospora; species Micromonospora sp. CPCC 206060. Next base: position 31,719 of record NZ_JBAKHU010000048.1, on the reverse strand, counting down.
GAGCGGCAGGTGCGCCAGGCTGAGCAGGACGTGAAGCGGCAGAAGCGTGAGCTTCAGCAGGCCCGCGAGCGGGCTGCCCGGCGAGCCTCGACCGCCTCGCGCAACCTGGCCGACGCAGGGCTGGCCCGGATCGTCGCCGGCAACCTCAAGCGCGATGCGCAGGTGTCGGCGGCCAAGTCCAACGAGGTGCACGCCTCGCGGGTCAGCGCCGCCCAGGCCAGGCTGGACGAAGCCAGCCGGGCCGCCCGCCAGGACGACCACATCGCCCTCGAACTGCCGGACACCAGGGTGCCCGGTGGGCGCACCGTCTTTTACGGCGAGCGCCTGCAGGCCGCGTACGACGGCCGGCCAGTCTTCGCCGGCGAGGGTGCGGGCCTGACCATCCGTGGCCCGGAACGGATCGCCCTGATCGGCCCCAACGGGGCGGGCAAGTCCACGTTGCTGCGGCTGATCGGCGGCTACCAGGAGCCCGAGTCTGGCACCGCCGGTCGAGCCGAAGGCCGGGTGGCGTATCTCTCGCAGCGCCTCGACCTGCTCGATTCGGACCGCACGGTCGTCGACAACCTCGCCGTCTTCGCGCCGACGCTGTCCGAGGCGGAACGGATGAACCTGCTGGCCCGTTTCCTGTTCCGCGGTGCCCGTGCGCATTTGCCGGTGAGTGTGCTCTCCGGCGGCGAGTTGCTCCGCGCCACGCTGGCCTGCATCCTGTTCGCCGAGCCGGCGCCGCAGCTGCTGCTGCTCGACGAGCCCACCAACAACCTCGACCTGGTCAGCGTCGGGCAGCTGGAGGCTGCGCTGACCGCGTACCAGGGAGCTTTCGTGGTTGTCAGCCACGACGACCGTTTTCTCACCGAGATCAGGGTGGACCGCTGGCTGCGTCTGGCCGATGGCCGGCTCACCGAGACCGGAGCGCCGCAGCGGTGAAGGCACTCATCGCCCATGACGTGGTCCGGGTGCGCGGTGGCCGTCGCGTGCTCGACGGCCTCTCGCTGACCGCCGCTCCCGGCCGCCGGATCGGCCTGATCGGCGAGAACGGCGCCGGCAAGACCACCCTGCTGCGGGTGCTGGCCGGTGTTGACGAGCCGGACGCCGGCACAATCGAGCGGCCTGCCGCTGTTGGCTACTTCCACCAGGAGTTGCCGTTCGGCCCGAATGCCACGGTCGCCGCCGTCCTCGATGACGCGCTGCGCGAGGCCCGGGAAGCCGTTGCCGAGCTCGACCGCCTGGCTGCGGCGGTCGCCACGGACGACGACGCCGCGCTGCTCACCGCGTACGCGGAGAAGCTGGAGGAAGCCCAGCACCAGGACGTCTGGGACGCCGACCGGAGGGCCTTGGCCGTCCTCGCCGGGCTGGGTCTCGCCGGGCTGGATCACCGGCGGCCGCTGGCTGAACTCTCCGGTGGCCAGCGCGGGCGGCTTGCACTGGCCGCGTTGTTGGTCCGTCGGCCTGCCGCGCTCCTGCTCGACGAGCCCACCAACCACCTCGACGACGCGGCCGCGGCCTTCTGCGAGGAGCATCTGCGCGGCATGCCCGGTGTGGTCGTGGTCGCCAGCCACGACCGTGAGTTTCTCGACTCCGTGTGTACCGACGTGATCGACATGGACCCCGCGATCGACGGCCCGGTCCGCTACGGCGGTGGCTACACCGCCTACCTGAGGGAAAAGCGCGCCGAGGCGGCACGCTGGCGGCGGCGCTGGGAGGAGGAACAGGAACAGCTCGGCGAACTGCGGGCGGCAGCGGCGGTCACCGGACATCACGTTGCGCATGGTCGTGCGCCGCGCGACTCGGAGAAGATGGGGTACGGCCACACGGCCGGCCGCGTGCAGAACCAGATATCCCGCCGGGTACGCGCCGCCACCCGCCGCCTCGACCTGCTGGAGCACACCCAGGTCCCGCCGCCGCCGGAACCGCTGCGCTTTCGTGCGCCCGCCCTCACTGCCAGCGACCGGGACGGCGTCCTGGTGGAACTGCACGACGTGACGGTGCCCAGGCGGCTGCGCCTGGCGGAGTTGACCGTCACGGCGAACGACCGGCTGCTGCTCACCGGGCCGAATGGCGCGGGAAAGTCCACCCTGCTGGCGGTTCTCGCCGGCCGGCTGCCTGCCGAGGGCACTGTTCAGCGCCGGCCCGGGCTGCGGATCGGCCTGCTGACTCAGGACACAACATGGGCGGAACCGGGGCTCACCGCGCGAGAGACCTTCAACCGTACGGTCGGACTGGCGCGCGCCGAGGCGACGCCGCTTGCCTCGCTGGGTCTGCTGGGACCGGCCGACGTGGACCGGCCAGTTGGGGAGTTGTCGGTAGGGCAGAGCCGGCGGCTCGCGCTTGCGGTGCTGGTGGCCGACCCACCGGAGCTACTTGTGCTGGACGAGCCGACCAACCATTTGTCGCCGCTGCTCTGCGACGAGCTGGAGGAGGCACTCGGCACCGGACCGGGCGCCGTCGTCGTCGCCAGCCACGACCGACGGCTGCGCCAGCGGTGGCCAGGCCGCGAGGTCGCGCTGCCGACGCGGAACACGCCGGGGTGACCGGGGCGGTGCACCTCCGCGCCCGCCGTTCGCTACCTGCCGGACATGATCCGGCCGATGTTGGCCGGGTCGAAGTACTCCGGGATCGGGGTGCTGCCCTGCAACACGCCGAAAAACCGAGTGCTCTCCGCCGGGTCCGCCGCGATCGTGGCGAGCAGTTCCGCCATGTCCGCTGGCGGCGGCTCCATCGACGCCAGCTGGCAGGCCAGCTGCAGCGCCGGCCGGAACCGGTCGTCCCGCGTGGCCACGTACGACGCCACGGCCTCGTCCAGCTCCCGCTCGCCGGTCAGTCCGCTGTGGATGGCGTCGGCGAGCAGCTGCGCGCAGACGAACGCGTCGGTAATGCCGGAGGCCATGCACGGATCCTTGTGGTAGCCGGCATCCCCGACCAAGGTCCAGCCTGGCCCGTGCGACTCGCGGAAGAAGTTCGGCACGCTTGCCGTACCACGGATGCGTTCCACCCGCTCGCCGGCGGCGACCCGGGCGGCCAGCTCGGGCACCCGGCCGATCGCCTCCAGGTAGTTGCCCTCGACGTCATCCCGGAACGCGTGGAACTGCGCGATCGGGCAGGCGACGAACACGCACGCCAGGTTGTCGTTGGTCGGGAAGACCACGACCGCACGGTCGCCGAGCTGGTAGATCTCCGCGCCCAGACCGGAGACGGACCGGTAGTAAGCGTAGTAGCAGGCGGTCAGCGACGGCGTCGCGTCATACGTCCCGGCGCCGGTCTCGCGGGCTACGACCGAGCGCAGTCCGTCGGCGCCGATCACGATCCGAGCCTTCACCGGGCCGTCCGGGCCATGCACGCCAGTAACCCGCCCGTCGGCGTCGCGCAGCAAACCGTCAACGGTGAAATTCTCGCGCACCTCGACGCCGGCCTCCCGCGCCGCGTCGACGAGGATCTTGTCCAAGAGGGTACGGCGCACGCAGTAGGCGTGTTGCGCGCCGTCGAACGAGGGCGGCGGGCCTGCGATGACAAACGGCCCGAAGTCCATCGTGAACCGCTCAAGCGGCGGCGCGCCCGTCGCGACCACCCGGTCCAGCAGGCCCCACCGGCGCAGGTAGGCCATCGCCGGCACATGCAGCAGGTGCGTCGACAGCACGTCACTCGGGAACGTCGCGCGGTCCACCAACAGTACCCGGTGACCCTGACGAGCCAGCAGCATCGCGGTCGGGGAGCCGGCGGCCCGAGCACCGACCACCACGGCGGCGTACGTCATCTTTCTACCGTTACCTCTCAGCGCGCTTCAGTAAGCACACGGTTGAGTCCCACCTTGCGGTGGGACGTTCCCGGTCTGACCGGCGGATGCCGTGCCAGGTTGACGTTTCACAGCACCGGCCCGCCGGGGCCGGTCTTACGCGACACCGCCCGGCCGAGCCCGCGCAGGCGGTACTGGGCGGCGCTCAGGTGACGCGGGTTGGGCACCACCTCGCCGGTGGCGCGTACGGCGAGGTGGGTGATGCCGACGTCGACACCGACCACCGAGGCGGGCTGGGCCGGCACCCGCTCGGCACGTTCCACTTCCACGGTGAAGCAGACGTGCCAGCGCCTGCCTTCGCGGCGCACGGTCGCGGACATGATCCGGGCCGTGCCGGCTTCGATGCGCCGAGCGAGTTTGCGGGCCGACTCGTGCAGCTGCAACCGGCCCAGCCGGGGTAGCACCACGTGCATGCGGTCCGCCTCGACCCGGATCGTGCCGGTGGTGAACCGCACGCTGGGTGTGGTGCGACGACGGGATGTGAACCGAGGAAAACCAACCGGCCGCCCGGCCCGTTTTCCTGTCCGCGAGTCGGCCCAGTTCTTCAACCCGCGAGCAAGCGCGTCCAGGCCGGTGTTGAACGCTTCCTTCGAGCACTCGGCCCACCACGGCGCGACCTCGGCCTTGGCGGTATTCCATGCCCTACGTAGCGCGGGAAGCAACCACGACACCGACGGGGTGAGCTGACCGTCAGGCACGCCGTAAATGCGTTCGGCGGCCCGCTGATCCATGATCGCCTTCACCCGGGCCAGCGCCCAGTTGTAGGCCACGCGGGCCGCCCCGGCATGCGCGAGCACCGCCCGTTCCTGCCCAGGGTTGAGGTCGAGTGCGAACCGGTACGCCTGGATCGTCGTCACGCCGGGCCGTCCTGTGTGGCGGCGTCGATCGCCCGGCGGGCGCGGTTCGCCGCCACGCGAGGACCGTGCAGGCGGGCGCACAGCGACGTCAGGAGTTCCGTCACGTCACGGACCAGGTCATCGTCCACCTCGGCCGGGTCCACCACCAGCAGACGCCGCCCTTGCGCGGCGAGCGCCGCTTCGACGTACTCGGCCCCGAACCGGGCGAACCGGTCCCGATGCTCGACCACGATCGTTGATGCGGCCGGGTCGCGCAGCAGCGCGAGGAACTTCTTCCGGTGCCCGTTGAGCGCCGGCCCGACCTCGGTCACCACCCGCGACACCGCGAGCCGCTGGCTGGTCGCCCATGCGGTGACCCGGGCGACCTGCCGGTCCAGGTCAGCTTTCTGGTCTGCCGACGAGACACCGGCGTACACCACCACCTGCCCCGCGTCGGCGACAACGCCGGTGACCGGTTCCCCCACCATGATCAGGCGGCCAAGCCGGTACGTGGGAACAGGCAGCGTGCCGGACTCGTAACGCCGCCGCGCGGTCGCGTACGAGATTCCGGTAGCCGCTGCCCACTCCTTCAAGTTCACGCCGTTACTCTAGACCACCAACGAGCACTAGAACTGACTGACACGCCACCAGTTAGCCACCCTATACGGCAGCCGCCGTTCGGGATCATGGCAGCGGGGAGAGGGCCCACCCCTCGCGGTCTGCGATCCAGCAACTGGCCAATTTCTTTCGGGGGCAGCCGAACTTCTTCTTCGACCCCGTTGCTGGTACTGACGCTGTCGGTGCGGATGGCGACCCGGATCTGGAGACGATTTCCGTGCCTGCGCGCCGGATGCCTGCGGGGGCGCCCCGGGCGAGCCTGCGCGCGATCGTCGAGCAGGTTGCCGCGTTGGAGGCGCAGAGCAAAGCGCAGCGGGGCCGATCGGACGCAGGTCGCTGCGGGATCATCGCAGGAGAAGGAATGCCGGGATCGCGACGAGCATGCCTACGGCGGTGCCAGCGATCACCTGGGCCACGGTGTGATCGCGCAGACGCACCCGCGACCAGCCGACGAGTGCCACCGCGGCCATCGAGGCGAGAAGCGCGGGCCCGAATTCGATTACCAGCACTGCAGCTGAGCCCGCGGCCACCGCTGCGTGGATGCTGAGCTTCCAGACTAGGTTCGCCGCGGTAACCGCTAGGCCAAGAGCGAACATCACGACGACCATTGCGGTGACTGGCCGCGGGGCACCGAGGCCGATCATCAGAGCCAGTCCGACGAGAACGGACAGCAGGCCATGGATCAGTGGTGTTCTCCGCTGCTCGCGTACCCGGATGTGGTGGTCAGTGAGCCGGCCTCGGTGCACTCCCCACCAGATCAAGATGTTGGGGATGACGGAGCAGAACAGAGCGCCGACCAGCGCCCATCCGAGGCCTGTCCCGATGGGCAACACGCTGGTCACTCCGACGACTATGGGCATGACTGCGGCCAGCAGCGCCGGCGCGAACACCTCAGTCACGGCGCGAGCTACCCGAAGGGCTGGTCGACGGGCCTGGCTGTCCATGACGTCGTGCACGCCTCGCATTCTGCCGTTACCGGGTAGTGACTCCTTTAGAGGCGGAGGTAAAGCGGCCACGGCTTTCTTGCCACCTGAGGCGGATCCCCATCACGCCGCCAAATAATCTTGTACCGTGCCAAACTCGTTCGACGGCCCTGACCTGGGATTTTGAAGATCGGGTCAGGCTGCCGGTGGTACTCATTGATCACCCAGCCAATCGTCGGCGCCGCACGGGCGTGGTCATCGGGATGACGACGGTCGGGCCATGGTTGGGTGGCTGCTGCGTCGTACCAGCCGTCGATGCCAGGCCCGCAGTCACGGCCGTCCTTGTGCACCGGACTTGGGCCTGGTCGAGTTGGCGGGCGGTGAGCCGGGGTGGACGGCCGCCGGCACGGCCTGCTGGCTTCGGCGGCAACCCCCTGGCGGCGGCGGTCGGCGAGGCCGTGGTGGACCTGCTCGGCACCGGCGAGTACCAGGCCCGGGCCCGCCGCCTCGGCACCGTCCTGCAGGAGGGGCTCGACGCCATAATCGGCGACGGGTCACCGCCGTGCGCAGCGCGGGCGCGTGGGCCGGCATCGACATCGACCCGGCCCTGGCCAGCGGGCGGGACATCTGCGCCGCGCTGGCCGGGCGGGGCGTGCTGGTCAAGGACACCCACGGTCCCACCATCCGGATGGCACCCCCGCTGGTCGCCACCGACGACGACCTCCGGTGGGCGCTGGACCAACTGCGAGGCGTGCTCGCGACCTGCCGTGCGGCCGCCGGCGAGCCCGACCGGGGCCGGTGAGCGCCGGAGGTCGCCGTCCCGCCGCAATGGCCGACGGTGGCCGGGTGCGAGGCGACGCCGGGCAGGTGTCACTCCGCGACGGCGGCGTACCGGCAGCTCTCCTCGTCGTCCTCCCGGGGGTGGTCGGACACGTCCACCCGTACCCCAAGACCATGCCCGATTCGCCGGTGTCGGTCGCTGAGCGTGACTGGGGATACGTCCGGCTGTTCAGGTATGGTCGGGACATGTACTCAGGCACCGCCATGATGAAGCCCTGGTCCCTCCGCTGACGGCGGCAGGGTTGACTGACTTTCTCTGACGTAGCTCTGCTCCGCCGTCCTGGCGTTCCTGTCGGGCGGTGTGTTTGTGCTGCCCGGCTCCATGACGAGCTGAGAGTACAGAGTGAAAAATTCTGCACGGACTTCATCACAGGACTTGACGGCGGGGCCTGACCTCGCCTGGGGCGGCCGGCTGCCGGCTGGGGACCGAGCACATGTCCGAGCTGACGGCGTTCGGGTCGTGCTGGGTGGGCGGGTGGTTCTGTCCGGTGTCAGCGTGACCGTCTCTGCTGGCTCACGCCTGGCCATCGTCGGCGAGAACGGCCGCGGCAAGACGACGTTGCTGCACGTGCTGGCCGGCATGATCTCGCCCGACCAGGGCACGGTAGAGCGAATCGGCACGATCGGCGTCGCCCGGCAGGTGCTGGAGGCGCGGAGCGGCGAGACGGTGGGCACCCTCGTCCTGGGCGCGATGCGGGAGTCCCAACGCGCGCTGCTGGCGCTCGACCACGCCGCGACCGCGATGGCCGAGGGCAGGAAAGACGCGGATGCGGCTTACGCTGCCGCACTCGACGCGGCTACCCGGCTGGATGCCTGGGACGCGGAGCGCCGTGTCGACGTGGCGTTGGCGGGACTCGACGCATGCACCGATTGGGGACGTCCGCTGTCGACGTTGTCGGTCGGTCAGCGCTACCGGGTCCGCCTGGCATGCCTTCTGGGGGCCCGCTACGACCTGCTTATGCTCGACGAGCCGACCAATCATCTCGACGCCGGCAGCCTGGCGTTCCTCACCGCACGGCTTCGTCAGCATCCGGGCGGGGTGGTGGTCGTGACCCACGACCGTGCCCTGCTCAGAGACGTGGCCGCGGAGTTCCTGGACCTGGACCCCAGTCAGGACGGACGACCGCGCCTGTTCGCTGGGGGCTATGCCGGCTGGCAGGATGGGCGCCGGCGTGAGCGCGAGCGCTGGGTGCGGGAATACGAGGCACAACAAGCCGAACACCAGCGGCTGGCCGAGGCGGTGAACGAGGCACAGGGCCGTCTCAGCACCGGCTGGCGCCCCGAAAAGGGACATGGCAAACACCAGCGCCAGTCCCACGCCCCTGGTCTCGTCCAGGCGCTCCGGCGCCGGCGGGAAGCGCTTGCGGCCCACCGGATCACCGTGCCTGAGCCGCCACTGCCACTGCGCTGGCCCGGCGTCGGCACACGTCCTGGATTGCCTATCCTGCGCTGCCACGACGTCACCGTGACCGGGCGCCTTCAGCAACCCGTCACGCTCACCCTCGATGGTGGGGACCGTTTGCTGGTGACCGGCCCCAACGGGGCGGGCAAGTCGACGCTGCTCGCGGTAATGGCGGAAGACCTCGAACCGTCGACCGGGGAAGTCCGTCGCCTCTCGCGGGCACGGGTCGCGTACCTCGGGCAGGAAATACCGGACTGGCCTCCGACCGTGCTCGCCCACGAGCTGTACGACCAGCACGTCGGCCAGCTCCGGTCCGGGGGACACCTCGGTGACAAGGATCTCCTGTCCCTGACCGCGACCAACCTCCTCGACAAGGAAGCCCTCCATACTCCCGTCGGGCGGATGTCTCAGGGTCAGCAACGCAGGCTGAACCTCGCACTGCGGCTGGCCGAACGACCCGACCTGCTGATCCTCGACGAACCCACCAACCACCTGTCGGCGCCCCTGGTCGACGACCTGACCGCTGCCCTGCTCGAGACCCCGGCAGCGGTCGTCGTCGCCACCCACGACCGTCAGATGCTCGACGACCTCGCGGCATGGCCCACCCTGCCGCTCACCGTCAACGCCAAGGACCTGCCTTGACATCCTCCCCCGCCTCTCCCTTCGCACCACTGCGACACCACAACTACCAACTGCTGTTCGCAGCCATGGTGCTCGATTTGTTCGCCACCGGGGTATGGAGCATCTACCTCGTCCTGCCCGCGTAGGCGCCACCGCGGCACCGGCCCGCCATCCGGGGGCCGGTGCGGCGCAGGACGGTCGTCACCGGCGCCGGCCCGCCATCCGGGGGCACGGGCCGCAGCGGATGCGCGCCTCCGGCGTCGCGCACGTCCTGCAGGGGCACAGCGTCATCCGCGAGATGACCGTGGCGGAGAACGTCCTGCTGGGCGGCTACACGTTGAAGGACAAGGTGTTGATCGCCGAACGGACGGCCTTCGTCAAGGAGGTCTTCCCGGTCGTCGCGCAGCGCTGGAACTCGCTGGCCGGACTGCTCTCCGGCGGGCAGCAGAAGCAGGTGGAGTTCGCCCGGTCGCTCATGGTCAACCCCAAGGTCGTGCTCCTCGACGAGCCGTCCATGGGTCTGGACCCGAGGGCGACGACCACCGTGTTCGAACAGGTCGTGCGGATGCGCGACGCCGGTACGGCGGTGCTGCTCGTGGAGCAGAACGCCCGGCGGGTGTTGAAGACGGCCGACCTCGGGCGCGTGCACATCTCCGGGCCGGCGCCGCAACTGTTGGCCGACCCGCAGCTCGGCGAGCTGTACCTCGGCGGACGGCCCGCCGAGCCGACGGCACCGCCGAAGCGGTGACAGACTCTGATGTGACGCGGCTCACAAAGTTGGAGCGTGAGCACGTGAACGCTTCCGAAACCATTTGCGTGCTCCCGCCAGAGCTGAAACGAGGTGTATCGCTTTGACCAGACTGAGACGACTCGCGTCCGCCACCGCCGCCGTACTGGCGACCGGTGTGCTGGCGGGCGCCGGGGCACCACCGGCCCAGGCGATCTGGGGTGACCCGCGCGACGTCCATCCCCACCTGCGGTCGAGCCTGGTCGCCTTCTACGGCTTCGACCACCCGGTGGAGGGTGACGCGGCGCTCGAGCGGGACCTGGGCCGCTCCGGCACCGAGATCGAACTCGTCAACGGCGGCGCCGACATGCGCGTAACCGAGCACGCCTACCCGGGCAGCGGCAACGCGTTGCAGACCCGGCAGGTGAACCCTGCCCAGGCCGGCAACGACGACTGGAAGGCGGGCACCTGGTCGGCCAGCGGCGTACGCACCCTGCGCCCCTTCGCTGGCACCCAGGGCACCACGGTGATGGGCTGGTTCAAGATGGAGATGGACGTCCCGGCGCTCAACTCCACCACCGCCAACCCGGCCGACCGGTTCGACGCGATCGGGCTGGCCGGTGTGCTGACCGGCGACTCGGACGGCCACGGCGTCCGGGCGCTGCTGGAGCTCATCGACGTCAACGGCGAACTGCGGCTGGTCGCGCTCGGCCGGCGCCTCGACGGTGGCAACTCGCAGACCTTGGCGGCGAGGGAGGACTGGCGGACGCTGCTGCCGAAGGGGGAGTGGGTCCACCTCACGGCCACCTTCGACTTCAACACCGGCGCGCTGGCGCTCTACCGCAACGGCCAGCCGGTGGACGGCTTCTACACCCGCACCGACGACCCGTGGCTCGTGTCCGGCCCTGGCCCGCACGTCACCACCGCCTCGGACCCGCGAGGCATCAAGATCGGCAGTAGTTTCCCGCAGGACACGCTGGAGCGGAACCCGTGCGACTGCCGCATGGACGCCCTGATGTTCCTCGACACCGTCGTCTCGGCGTCCGACGTCGAGAAGCAGTACCGCTACCTGGCCCGCTGACCACCCTCCGCACCGCCTCACCGGGAAGGAGACCTGCGTGCCCAGCATCCGCAAGATCCGCGAATCCGCGCTGACGGCCGGGCTGTCCGCCGCTATCCTCGTCCTGTTCACCCTGGCCGTCGGCCCCGCCCGGGCCGGCGATCCCGTCCACGATCCGGTCGTCGAGATGCCCAGCCAGTCCCGGCTCGGACTGGTGCTGACCGAGTACGCCAGCTTCCCGCAGTCGTCTCCCATCCCGGCACCGACCGACCAGCGGCTCATGCGTACCGCCCGCATCAACACCATCATGGAGCTGCCCGACGGTTCCGGCCGGCGTGCCGTGCCGGACCTCAGCGGCTACCTCTACCTGGTCAGGGCCGGCGTGCCGCACGTCTACCTGGACGTCGCTGACACGTTCGCGCCGCAGTTCTTCTCCGGCCGCGGGCTCGGCCAGGGCTTCGGCTACGTCGCGTTCCACCCCGAGTTCGGCACCAACGGCCGCTTCTACACCATCCACACCGAACAGGCGTCGCTGGCCACCAAGGCGCCGGACTACGCCCAGGCCAACAGCATCTTCCACGGCGTGATCACCGAGTGGACGGCGACCGACCCGGCCGCCGACACGTTCACCGGCAGCCGGCGGGAGATGCTGCGGATCGGCTTCGCCGGCCAGATCCACGGCATCCAGGAGATCAACTTCAACCCCACGGCGCGGCCCGGCCAGCGCGACTACGGGCTGCTGTACCTGGCCGTCGGCGACGGCGGCATCGGCGTACGCAACACCGATCCGCAGAACCTGGGCATGGTGCACGGCAAACTGCTGCGCATCGACCCGCAGGGCACCGACTCGGCCAACGGGCAGTACGGCATCCCGGCGGACAACCCGTTCGTCGGCCGGGCCGGCGCCCTCGGTGAGATCTACGCGGTCGGGTTCCGCGACCCGCACCGGTTCAGCTGGGACCAGGCCACCGGCCGGATGTACCTCGGCCACATCGGTGAGCACGCCATCGAGGCGATCTACGAGGTGCGCGCCGGTGACAACTTCGGCTGGAGCGAGCGGGAGGGCGCGTTCGTCTTCAACAAGGCGGGAGACGCCTGCGACAAGCTCCTGCCGCTGCCGGCGGACGACGCTCAGTACGGCTACACGTACCCGGTCGCGGCGTACGACCACAACCCGCCGCCCGGCTGGAACTGCACCTCCGACGTCGGTGTCGCGGTGGCCGGCGGGTTCGTCTACCGCGGCAACGCGCTGCCCGCGCTGAAGGGCAAGTACGTCTTCGGTGATCTGGTCGACGGGCAGGTCCTCTACACCGAGGCGCACGAGATGCGGCGCGGCGCCGACCTGGCCACGATCCACCGCCTCGCGCTCTTCAACGATGCCGGCGAGCCGGTGCGCATGCAGGACCTCTCCGGCCCTGGCGCCCCGGGCAACCCGGAGCGGGTCGACCTGCGTTTCGGCACCGACGCCGCCGGCGAGCTCTACCTCCTCGCCAAGGCCAACGGGAAGATCTGGAAGGTGACCGGAACCCGGAAGTTCGCGTGCGGCGACGCCGGCGGCACCAAGCTGCACAGGCCCTCGGGCCCGGACAGCTGGACGCCGGTGACCCCGTCGAAGTGGCAGTTCGACCGGGACGAGGTGATCCTCGCCGAGGCGGGCGTGAGCCGGCCCGGTCCGTACCGTCCGTTCGAGTACGCGGTGGTGACCGACGGGCCGGAGTGGTCGTCCGTGAAGATCGAGGCCGACGTCCGGCTCGACACACCGGTCGAGGTGAGCGACCGTGACGTGATCATCGTCTTCGGCTGGCGATCGGACACCGAGTTCTACTACGCCCACCTGTCGACCGACAACACGAACCTGCCGCACAACGGCATCTTCAAGGTGCACAACGCCGACCGGCAGCGCATCGACTACCAGTGGAACGGCCGGTCGCGCGGCGCGAACCCGGCGATCGTCGACGCCGACTGGCACAAGGTGCGCGTCGTGCACCTGCCGGCCACCGGCGAGATCGCGGTCTATGTGGACGGCAAGAAGAACCCGCTGATGACCGCGAAGGACACCACGTTCAGCTCCGGACGGGTCGGCTTCGGCTCGTTCGACAACATCGGCCGGCTGCGTCACCTGACGGTGACCGGAACCCGGGCCTGAACCGGTCCGGCGGGGACGACGGCAGGGCCACCGTCCCCGCCGGTGACGGGCAGTGTGCGGCACCCGGCCGGCCCGGGTGCCGAAGATGACGGCACGTGTCCCGATCGGCATCGTGATGAACGGCGTGACCGGCGGATGGGCTATCGGCAGCACCTGGTCCGGTCGCTGCTGGCCATCCGCGAGCAGGGCGGCGTACCGCTGCGCGACGGGAGCCGGCTCTGGCCGGAACTCGTCCTGGTCGGCCGGAACCGCCCAGGTCACCACCCACATCCCGCGCCGGTGGGCCGAGGACGGTCAGCCCTACGACGCGACTGCCGACGACGCCGCGTACGCGATCTTCGAGCTGGACGGTGGCGTCGTCGCCCAGATCATCCTCCTGGGCCGTCCGGGTGAACCGGGACGAGCTGGTCGAGTTCCAGGTCGACGGCACCGAGGGCAGCGCGGTCGCCGGCCTGCGTCGCTGCCGCGTCCAGCACCGGCCGTTACCCCGAAGCCGGTCTGGAACCCGGACCTGCCGTCCACCGACGACTTCCGCGCGCAGTGGCAGGAGGTGCCGGACAACGAGGTGTTCGACAACGGCTTCAAGGCGCAGTGGGAGATGTTCCTGCGGTGCGTCGCCGAGGACCCCCCGTACACCTGGGATCTGTGGGCCGGCGCGCGGGGTGTGCAGCTGGCCGAGTTGGGCCTGCGGTCGGCGCGGGAGGGCCGGCGCGTCGAGGTGACGGAGCTGCGGGGCATGGGCCTGGACTACCCGGCCACGCGCGAGCTGGTGCGGCGCTCGGCGGCGGCCGCCCGGGCCCAGGGCGGCGCGATCTGCGCGGGCGTCGCCACCGACCAGCTGCCGGCCGGCCCGACCACGCTCGACGTGAGCGGACGCGCGGCCCGCCCGATCTCCGGTCAGGTCAGGTCTGGTCAGGACAGGCCTAGGCGGGCGGCCACGTCCGCCTTCCGCTCGGCGACCACCAGCTCGCGCCCGGCCGGCGCCACCTCGGCGGCGAAGCGGCGCAGGTCGTCGGGGCGGTCACTGCCGAGGATGAACGTGCTGACGCCCTCGGTGAGCGCGAGGCCGGACCCGTGGAATCGAGGAGGGTGCTCCAGCAGTGGGTGGATGGGCTGCTGACATCGGACGTAGCTCGTCAAACGCGCCGCTGTGGTCGGCCGGTGTGCGACCATTAATCACCAATAGATCATTAACCCGAAACGGGCCGCTAATAGATTGTGATCGGTGTTCGCGCCTGGGCGGGTGGATCCGGGTCGCTGGCGACCCGAAAGGGGTCGATCGGTGGCTGAGCAAGGGCAGGGGGATTCCCATCTGGCGCGTGTCGCCCTGACCAGCTTCATCGGTACCACGATCGAGTGGTACGACTTCATCCTCTTCGGGGTGGCCGCCGCCACGGTGTTCGATAAGTTGTTCTTCCCTGCCCTCAGTCCGACCGCCGGTGCGTTGGCCTCCTTCGCGACCTTCGGGGTCGCGTTCGTCGCCAGGCCGTTCGGCGCAGTGCTGTTCGGGCATTTCGGAGACCGGATCGGGCGAAAACCGATATTCATTCTGACGCTGCTGATCATGTGTGTCGGCACGTTGGGTACCGGGCTGCTCCCCACGTATGAGGCCATCGGCCTCTGGGCGCCGGTGTTACTGGTGGTGACCCGGTTGATGCAGGGTGTGGCTGTGGGTGGGGAATGGGGCGGCGCGGTGTTGATGGTGGTCGAACACGCGCCGCCGTCGAAGCGGGGCTTCTACGGCGCCTGGCCGCAGGCTGGTGCTTACCTGGCCCTGGCCCTGTCCAACGGGGCGTTCTATCTTGTCGGTCTGCTTCCGGAGGAGCAATTCCTGAGCTGGGGATGGCGGATCCCGTTTCTCGCCAGCGTCGTGTTGTTCTTCGTCGGGCTCTACGCCAGGCGGCATGTGCTGGAGTCCCCGGCCTCTCGGGACGTCAGGGAGTCGAGACGGCGCTTCGCCGTACCGCTGATCCAGCTTCTCCGTACGCAGAAGAGGAGTCTGATCATCGGGAGCGCGAGCCTGGGCGCGGCGAACATATCGTTCTACGTCGCGACGGTGTTCATCTTGTCGTACGGCCCCGAGACGGTGGGCATCTCCCAGAACGCGGTGCTGTCCGCAATCGTCGTCGCCGCACTCGTGGCCGTGCCACTGAACCTGCTCGGGGCGGCGATCTCGGATCGGGTGGGCCGAAAGCGCCTCATCGTCGGCGGCGCGATCTTCACGGCCGTCGTCGCCTTTCCGTTCTTCTGGCTCTTCGACACCGGGAATCCGTTCCTGGTCGGCGTGGCGCTCGTGCTGATGGTGGCGGTCAGCAGCGCGGTCACCTACGCCCCGTTGTCGAGTTTCATCGCCGAACTGTTCGACGCCCGCTTGCGGTACACCGGCGCCGCGCTCTCGTACCACCTGGCCGGGTCGGTGCTGGCGGGACCGGCACCGTTCATCGCGGCGGCGTTGTACTCGAAGGCGGGTAGTCCCTGGGTGATCGCGGTGTACATCATGGTCGGATGCGTGATCACGGTCGTCGCCCTACTGCCTGTCTGGCAGAAGTCGGAGCGCCTCGCCGATGTGGATCATCGCGGTGGTGGCCGGCGCTAGCCCGATGTTGCGCTCGCGTGGCCCCACCGTCCGGGGATGTTACGCAGCTCGATCCGGCCGATGCCGGTGGGCACTGCCGGGTCGACCAGCAGCCGGTCCCCGTCCGGCTCCAGGCCGAGGATGACGCGCAGTAGCAGGAGTGTAGTTCCGGTCGACCAGGCCTGTGGGCTGCAGGCGGTCGGGTACTCGACGGGATACCGGGTCAGTTCCCGGTCGTAGCCGGCGAATACCTCAGGCAGCCGGCCGTGGAAGAACTCCGCGGCGTCGATCATGCCCGAGGCGATGCGTCCCGCCTCGGCCCGGAAGCCGTAGCGCCACAGCCCCCAGGCGACGAACGAGTTGTCGAACGGCCAGACGGTGCCCACGTGGTAGCCGATGGGGTTGTAGCGCTCCTCATCCACGGCCAGCGTCCGTACCCCCCAGCCGGAGAACAGCCGGCGCCCGAGCAGATGCCGCGCGACCGCCTCCGCCCTGGACGGATCGACGATTCCGCTCCAGAGGAGGTGCCCCATGTTCGACGACAGCGAGTCGACCGGCCTGCCGTCGGGATCCAGGGCCAGGGCGTAGAACTCCCTGTTCTCGACCCAGAAGTCGCGGTTGAACCGCGCCCGAAGATCGGCGGCCTCCCGCTCCAGCCGGTCCGCGTATTCCGGGTCGCCCCAGAAGTCACGGGCCAACCGGGCGCCCCGGACCTTCGCGTCGTACGCGTACCCCTGGAGTTCGCAGGTCGCGCGGGGAAAATCCGGCAGGCGCCCGTCGTGGTAGGAGATCGAGTCCCAGGAGTCCTTCCAGCACTGGTTCTCCAGGCCGGTCCGCTCGTTCCGGGTCTGGTACCGGATGTAGCCGTCGCCGAGCAGGTCGCCGTACTCGTCGATCCAGTCGAGTGCGGCACGGGCCTCCGGCTCCAACAGCCCGACCAGGTGGCTGTCGCCGCTCCAGCGCTCGTACTCGTCCAGCAGGATCACGAACAGCGGCGTGGCGTCGGCGGTGCCGAAGTACGAGGTGTGTGGCTGCTCCTCGAACGCCGCCGACTCCCCGTACCGCCACTCGTGCATGATCTTGCCTGGTTCCTCGTCCCGGAAGTCATCCAGCTTGTTGCCCTGCATACTCGCCATCAGCGTCAGCGTGGTGGCGGCGAGTTCCGGCGTGAACGGCAGCGTCTGCAGGCTGGTGAGGATGCTGTCGCGGCCGAAGATGGTCATGAACCACGGCAGGCCGGCTGCGGGTACGTTGCTCGCACCGAGGATGAGCGGCGAGAGCTTGAGCGCGGCGAGGTCGACCAGGCTGCGCCGGTACGACTGTTGCAGCGACTCGTGCTGGCAGGTGAGGTCGGGCGCCCGCGCCAGCCAACTCTCCAACTCCCGGCGCATCTGCCGTTTTGTGGTCGCGGACTGGCCGTGCATGCTGGGGCGGATCTCGCGTCCGCACGTTCCCAGCGTCGCCACGTGCAGCCGGGTCACCCACTTGTCGTGCGGTTGGATGCGGACATCGAAGGTCACCCCGCGTTCGTCGAAATTGGCGGGCGCGGTCGACGAAACCACCGTCTCCCGTCGGAAGGCCTCCCGTTCGTAGCCCAGCCGCAGGCGCCCGTGCTCGAGCCGGACGTACACGCTGCCCTTCTTGTTCCTCAAGTCCTTGATCTCGAACAGGTCGGCGAAGTCGCTCTCGATCTCCAACCGGATGATGAGGTCCACCGGCTCACGGCTGTGGTTGAGTACCGTCAGTTGCTCGTCGAAGCTACCGCCGATCGAGCGCTGGCGGATGACCGACACCTTGGCGTCGACGTAGTGGGTCGGTTTGCCCGGGACCAGGAAGAAACGTGTCTCGAAATACTGCAGATCGTCGACTGACAGCGCCTGGAGGCGCTCGCCGTTGACGCTCAACTCCCACTTCGACAGGAATCGGGTGTCGAACGAGAACAGACCGGTCGGAAACTCCGGAGACGCGGCGATGTCGCCGCACCTGTCGCTGACCACGAACGTGTTGCCGTTCAGGATCCTGACCGTCTCCTCGCTCATCGCCGCAGCTCTCCGCGCCGCGCGACCGGTCGGGGATCCCGGGCTCCAGGTGGCCCGGGAAGGACCCGCTGGAAGAGGTCGAGCATGTACAGCCGGCCCACGAGCTTTATCTCGTTACGCAGCCAGGCCGCGTAGACGTTCGCCTCGCCGCGCACGATGCGCGCGAACAACGCCTCGTCGAGCCGGACGGTGCAGTCAGCGCGGCGACTTTTCCGGGACACGCTGACGTCTCCCCTCTCGATCGTCATGAGCCAGCTGGTGGTGTGCTGATCTCGTTCGAGGTCGAAGCGGATCGTGCCCGCGACCTGCTTGAGTCGGTCGTACCTGTGGTGTACGACCCCGGCGAAAAACTCCGCGATGGGATCCGCCATCGGCTCTCCCCTCTCACCCACCCCGACTAGGATCGCCTGGCGCCGGCGGAAGCCGGCCGGCATCCGAGACGTCGAATCCAGGACCGAGTGGCAGCATCGCCCCGACCAGGGTGGGTGCGCATCACCCGGGTCGGGTGACATCGGCCGGGGGCAGGGCCGACGACATTCCTTCGCCTCGGTCGCCGCGCTGACACAGACCGGGGAGCCCACCCGGCCGATCGGTGGAGCAGACCCCGCAGCCAGAGACTGCCAGGTGAGCACCGTCCCGCAGGTCCACGGAAATGGGTCCGGATCCGCCGAACAAGGCGAGAATGGGTGGGTGAGCACCACCGAGGAGCGCGGGGGCAGGGGTGGGGAAGCGTCCGGCGGCAGGTCCTGGGACGCGAACACCACCTGCGGCACGAGGTGGCGTCGCCCGGTTCCGCCGCACGCCTCCCGCTTCACCGCACCCGCGCGGACAATCCACCACCATCGGGATACCTCATACCGTCGATCTACCCCGAGCCACACACGTCACACCAGAGTCACCTCCACATCGGACGAGCCCGGCCCTTCAAGATATCTAGCCGCCCTGCCGCTTTGGCCGCCGATGTCCGGTCCACTGTGCCCCGCGTACCCGCTTCTCTGGCGGGGCCGGCCGAGCGGTACGGGCCATGGAAGGGCGGACTCCGGCGGTTCCGCCGCTGGGCCGCTGACGGCACCTGGTCCCGGCTCGATGGATGGTGCCGGCGTGGAACCGGATTTGGGACGTGGTCGGCATCGGAAAGTTCCCGAGTGTTTTCAGCGCTTCCCAGATGTCGCGCCACGCCGGTCCGAGGGCTTGGCGAATCATGTCCGTCGCGAGGCGGTTGGCGTCGTGCGGTCGTTGGGCCACATTCACCAACTCGCGACCACTGGATCACGCGTATTCCGACACCAGCGCGGCGCCAGCGGTGGTAGCCGCCTCGGCAGCGGCCAGGAGCGCGTGGATCCCGCGACCGCAGTCGTCGCCGTCCGCGGCCGGATCGATGTTCAGAACCGCGGCGAGGTAGCGCACCTCAGCGATCAGGCGGGGCGCTGAGAGCACAACGGCACCGGGAGCACTGTTGTCTCTGACTACCGGGGCAAAATCGGCCGGCGAGTAGATCACTGGTTCACCGGCATGGTGCAGGAAATGGTCGAAAGCTCCGAGTCGTTCGGTGCCGGTGATCGCCGGCGCGGCGCCGCCACGACCGCCGTTGGCGACGTACTCGGGGCCGCGGTCCCAGGTGGCAGCGACCACTGGGTCGGAGAACAACCAGTCCCCGGCCCCAGGCGGGGCTTCTCCCGACACCTCCCCGGAGACCGCCAGCTGAGCGGCCGACCACCGCAGACCGGAAATGATCTGCCCGTCCACCCGGCCGAGGTGCAACGGGGCATCATCCGGCTCCGCCCATGCCGCGAACGGGAAGCTCGCCGCCACTACCTGCGCGCCGGCCACGAGACTCTCGTAATACTCCGCTGCCTCGTCCGAGAATAGGAACGCCTCGCCGGACTGCTTCAGCATAGGTGCGCAGTCGCGTAGCCGTGATGGCCCGACCACCAGCCGCAGATCCATGGATCGAGGCTACGCCCACCACCGTTGCTGCGGCGGTAGGTCAGAGGGCACCTCCGTCAGGGCGGTGCCGTTCGCTACGCCGCGAGCACTTCCGCAAACGCAGATCCTTGACACGTTCGATCTACCCGACACCACAGCGGTCCCACCAGGATCATCTCCACATAGGACGAACCTGGCCGTTCAAGATCTGTAGCTGTTGGCCGCCGCCGCTCGCTGCAAAGCCGTCTGGATCTTTGCGACGTATTGCTCGTCCGACCGGGTCATCGGGACGACCACGGCCAGGACGCCGAGAAGGAGGTCGCCCCGGAGGACAGGCGCCGCGACCGCCCACGATTCCTCGGTCGACTCGCGGCCGCTGTAGGCCATGCCACGCTCTCGGATGACGGCGCATTCGGCCCGCAGATCGGCCAAGGTGCGTACGGCCCCGGACTCTGTCTTGAACTCGTCGGTGCCCGGCGGCAGACCGAGGTAGCTGTGCTCGGAGTTGCTGAAGGCGATAAGGGCCTTACCTGCGGCGCCCAGGTACACCGGCCCGCGTTCACCGGGGTGGCAGACCCTCCGCACGAGCCTGCCGGACTCCGCCGACTCGATGCAGACGCGGTCGTTCCCGGAACGGACGAAGAACGCCACGGTTTCGTCGAGCTCGTCTCGCAGGCTGGAGACGGCTACTCCTGCGAGCTTGCGGATACCCGACCACTGGTCGCTGGAGTACAGGAGCGCGGTCAGCTCGGGTCCGGGGACGAACTGACCGTCCTTGTCCTGTTCCAGGAAGTCAGCCATCTTCAGGGTTGCCAGGAGCCGCGATGCGGTACTCAGGCTGACACCGGCTTCGCCGGCGAGCTCGGTGAGTGTCCGGCTCCCGCGAGCGGCCGCGGAGAGCAGGTTGAGCGCACGGATCACCGACCTGACGCCACGCTGCTCGGTGGGCTCGTCGTCCAGCTCGGTCACCTGGTCCTCCTTCATCGTTCGGCCGTCGAGCCGAAGGCGTTCACATCGCGTGCCCGCCAGATCATGCCTACCGTCTCGCCGGTGCGGTAGGGGTGCTCGCCGTCATCGTGCTGCATTTGTACCCGCACCGGTCCGAACGTTTCGGAGTGGACGGTGTACATCGTGTGCGAGCCGAGGTACAGACGGTGTGTGATCTTCCCGGTGCAGTGGCTGAATTCCGGAGGTGGGGCAGCCGCGATGTCCGTCAGCGCGATCCGTTCCGGACGCACCGCGACCACAGATGCGTCGGCGGGTACGTCCCTGCCGTCGTCGATCGTCAGCAGCCCGCCGTTCTCGACGCTCAGCCGCCCCGGAGCCTCGGGACGAACCGTGAGCATGTTGTTGGTGCCGAGGAAATCCGCGACAAAGGCCGACCGGGGGTGCTCGTAGAGCTCCCGTGGCGTCCCCATCTGCTCGATCCGGCCGTGGTTCATCAAGGCGACGCGATCAGACATCGACATCGCCTCCTCCTGGTCGTGGGTGACGTAGACCATCGTCACCTTCAGCGCCTGCTGGAGCTGCCGGAGTTCGACCTGTAGACGCTGTCGCAACTTTCGGTCGAGGGCGCCCAGCGGCTCGTCCATGAGCAGAAACGCAGGGTCGAATACGACTGCCCGCGCCACCGCGATCCGCTGTTTCTGGCCGCCAGAGAGCTGGTCGGGCAGCCGGTCGGCCGCGGCGGCCATGTCGACGAGCTCGAGCACCCGGTCTACCCGGGCGGCGATGACCTCGCGCGGCTCCTTGCGCATCTCCAGCGGGAACGCGAGGTTGTCGCGGACCGACATGTGGGGGAAGAGCGCGTAGTCCTGGAAGACGACACCGATGTTGCGCTTGTCGCTGGGCACGTTCGCGATGTCGATGCCGTCGACGCGGATGGTCCCCGAGGTCGGGTCGGTGAAACCAGCAAGCATCATCAGGGTCGTGGTCTTTCCCGATCCTGACGGGCCGAGCACGGTGAAGAACTCACCAGGCTCGATCGTGAGGGTGAGGTCGTCGACGGCGAGGTGGTCGCCGTACTCCTTGCGGACGTTGTCGAAGTGGATCGCGCCATGGTTGGCGGTCATGGTTTGCTCCTCGAGATCCGGGTGAGGCGGCGGAACAGCGCATAGCCGAGCCAGATGACAGCGGCGCATGCCATGACGAAGACGGAGATCACCGCCACGGTCGGGTTGGTCTCCAGCGAGAGCGCCTCGAAGATCCGCTTGGGGAGTGTCTTGACGTGAACGCCGGAGAGGAAGATCGCGACCGCCGACTCGTCGAACGAGGTCAGGAACGCGAAGAGGCCGGCGGTCACGATGGACGGGGCGATCAGCGGCAGCACGATCCGGCGCAGCTGGACAGACCGGCTCGCACCCAGGCTGGAAGCGGCTCGTTCGTAGACCGGGTTGAGCGAGCGGAGCCCGGCGCTGACCACGCTGAACACGAACGGCAGAGCCAGCGTCACGTGGGCCAGGACGATCCCCAGTTCGGTGTCGACGAGCCCGATCCGCTCGAACTCCACGTAGAAGGCGGCAGCGGCGACCACCGTCGGGAACAGCAGCGGCAGCATCATCAGAGTCGAGGTCAGCGTTCCCCACCTGCGGACCGTTCCCCTGACGACGCCCATCGCGGCAAGCGTCCCGAGTACTCCGGCGATGACGGTCACGAAGAGCGCGATCCGGACGCTGACCGTGAGCGGATCGAGCCAACTCGCGGTGAAGAACTCCGAGTACCACTGGGTCGAGTAGCCGACCGGCGGGAAGACCAGCGCCTTGGTGGAGGCGAACGAGATCGGGATGACGATGAACTGCGGCGCCAGCACGAGGGCGCCGAGGGCGGCGGCCAGGACCGTCGGCAGGCTGCGCCTGCGGGTGACGCCGAGGCGGTCGAGTCCGCCGGCCACGCGTCCCGCGAGCCTGAGGGCGCGTCCGCCTCTACGCCTGGCGCGGGCGGAGCGGATGGCCGCAGTGCCGGATCGCCCGGCGAGTTCGGTCGTCGACATCCCGGTCAGCCGCTGGAAGGCGAGGACGATGACCAGGACCAGGACGCCGAGCACGAGAGCAGCGGCCGAGGCGAGGCCGTAGTCGCCGCTCTGCTTGATCGCACTGTGGATCAGCGAGCCGAGCATGCTGCCCTTGGAGCCGCCGAGGAGCGCGGGGATCACGAACGCGCCGATGCCGTAGACGAAGCACAGGACCGATCCCGCTTGGATGCCGGGCTTGGTCAGTGGCAGATAGACCCGGACGAACGCCTGGGCCGGCCCGGCGCCCAGGCTGGTCGCGGCGCGCATCCGCGAGTCGCCGAGCGAGCGCATCGTGGCGGCCAGTGGCAGGATCATCAGCGGCAGCAGGTAGTGGGAGAGGCTGACGACGACCGCGATCGGCGTGAAGACCATCGCGATCGGCTCCAGCCCGAACTGCTCGAGCAGCTTGTTGACCGGGCCCTGGCGCCCGAGGATCACCAGCCAGGAGAACGACCGCAGCAGGATCGAGGTCAGGTACGGCGCCATGATCGCCACGGTCAGGAAGGTGCGCAGCCACTTGCCGCCGTGCACCATCTGGTATGCGATCGGGTAACCGAAGACCAGCGCCAGGATGGTCGAGGCCGCGGAGATCAGGATCGTCCGTACGATGCTGTCGCGGTAGCCGGAGTGCCCGAGGAGCCGGGTGAAGTTCTCCAAGCCGAAGGTCGGTTCCGTCACGCTGCGCAGGCAGAGCATCGCGACCGGAAGCACGAAGACCAGGGTCACGACCAGGGCTGCGGGAACCCCGCTCAGGTCCCAGCCGTTCCGGCGGCCGCGCCGGCCCCCCGTGGTGCGGGAGGCCGGCCCGGCAAGGCCCGCGTCTGGCAGCGTCGGCGTGGTGGTCACGCGTTCTGCCAGTCCTGCCAGCGCTTGAGCACATCCGCGCCGTTCTTGGCCCACCAGTCCACGTCGATGCGGAAGGTCTCGTCGCTGGCGGTCTCCTCGGTACCGGGAAGGTCGGCGCGGGTCTTGGCGTCGAGGCCGTCGAGCACCGACTTCAGCGACGGCGTGTAACCGAGCTTGTCCATGATCGCCTTCTGGACCTCGGGCTTCAGCGAGTACTTGATCGCCTCGAAGGCGTCCGGCTGGTCCGGCGCCCCCTTGGGGATGACGAGCTGCTGAACGGAGAGGACGGCGCCCTCCCAGGTGTAGTCCAGCGGCACTGCGCCGCTCTTGGCGATGCTCTTGATCCGCGCGAGGTTCCCGTAGCCCAGTGCGATCTCGCCCTGCGAGATGGCGTTCTGCAGATCACCGTTGGACGAGAAGAAGACGGTGTCGTCGCGGATGGTGTCGAGTTTGGCGAAGGCGCGGCCCAGGTCGAGCGGGTAGAGCTGGTCGACCGGGACGCCGTCGGCGATCAGGGCACCCTCGAGGATGCCCCAGGGCAGCGCCACCATGCCGCGCTTGCCGGGGATGCGCTTTGTGTCGAACAGGTCGGCCCAGGAGTCGAGGCCACCGGGTACCTCGTCCTTGTTCCAGAACAGGTTGCGGGAGAACGTGTACCACGGCACCGAGTATTCGGTGACCGCGCTCGGGTCGGCGAAGCCGTCGAGGCCCTTGGTGTCGATCGGCTGCAGGATGTTGGCGGCCATGAACTGGGCGAGCGAGGAGTCCTCGGCGTCGATCAGGTCGATGGTCATCGAGCCGGACTCGGACATCTTCACCAGCTTGGCGACGTCGGAACCGCTGCTGTCGTAGAGGACCTTGACGTCGGTGTCCTTCGAGTACGGGTCGAAGAGCGCCGCCTTGACGGACTCCTCGTAGGTGCCGCCGAAGCCGGCGTACGTGATCGACCCCTTCTCGTCTCCGCCGCCCGAGCAGGCCGTGAGGCTGCTCAGGGCCACGACGACCGCAGCCAATGCGGCGCCGACGCGACGCCGGCCCCTGGTCACGTCGAGATTTGTTCGCATAAGGGTTCCTTCTCAGTCGGCCGGTTGGGTGAGTGAGCCACCTCGTTGCACTTCCGCAGAATGAAAGTCTGACTTCCATTGCAGATGCTGTGGCCCGAGCGGCAGCCTGTCAAGGGGTGTGGCCAGGCTTTCCTGCGATCACGCCGGCAAGTGAACCCGAACGTTCGTATTCGTCTAGTACGGCGAGGTGCGGCGCCACGTCGATGCCTTGGTCCGCGCGCCAGGACGCGTCGTAGTACGTCGAGGCGTAGCGTTCGCCGCCGTCGCAGATCAGGCTCACCACGCTACCTGGCTCGCCGTTGCGCTCTAGCTGGGCGATGAGCTGGAGGGTCGCCCACGTGCTCGTCCCGGTCGAGGGTCCGACCTGGCGGCCCAGGCGGCGTGAGGCCCACAGCATCGCCGCGACCGACGCCGCGTCCGGCACGCGGACCATCTCGTCGATCACCCCGGGCAGGAAGGACGGCTCGACCCGTGGGCGGCCGATTCCCTCGATCCGGGAGCCTCTGGCTGACTGCAGTCCACGATCGCCGAGGCGCCAGGCATCGAGGAAGACCGAATTCTCGGGATCCGGCACCAGTAGCCGGGTGGGGTGCCGCCGGTAGCGGAGGTAGCGCCCGATGGTCGCCGCCGTTCCGCCGGTCCCGGCGCTGGCGACGATCCAGGCCGGCACCGGGTGTGCCTCGCCGGACATCTGCTCGAAGATCGACTCGGCGATGTTGTTGTTGCCGCGCCAGTCGGTGGCCCGCTCGGCGTAGGTGAACTGGTCGAGGTAGTGGCCGCCCAGCTCGGCGGCGAGGCGCCGCGCCTCGTCGTACACCTGGTCCGGATGATCCACCATCTGGCAGCGCCCGCCGTGCCACTCGATGAGCTTGACCTTGGCCGGGCTGGTCGTGGTCGGGACGACGGCGATGAACGGCAGGTCCAGCAGGCGGGCGAAGTAGGCTTCGGAGACCGCGGTCGAGCCGCTGGAGGCCTCGACCACCGTCGTGGTCGGGCCGATCCAGCCGTTGCACAGCGCGTACAGGAAGAGCGAGCGGGCAAGGCGGTGCTTGAGGCTCCCGGTCGGGTGCGAGGACTCGTCCTTCAGGTAGAGGTCGATGCCGTGCCGACCGGGCAGGTCGAACGCCAGCAGGTGGGTGTCGGAACTGCGGTTGGCATCGGCCTCGACGCGGCGGATCGCCTCGTCGACCCAGGTCCGGTCGGCACGGGTCTGCTCGCGCATCGTCATTCGAGGTCTCCTTCTGGGTCTTCTTCCGACCGCTCTCGCGGATGCCGCAGCGGCGCTTGACCGGGTTCGGATTCGGGGGCATCCTATGGTACGGAAGTCAGACTTCCACTGTGCGGAACCTTGAAGGAGTCCAGTGATCAACCAACCCGTGGACCCGGCCGATGCCCGAGCGATCGAGGACGTTCTCAACCGGGTCGCCTACCTCCTTGATGCCCGTGAGTACGACCGGCTCGGAGAGGTCTTCGCGCCCGAGATCTCCTTCGACAACCCGGGCCGTCTCACCGCCAACGGGCTCGATGACGTGATCGCGGCGTTCAAGGCGATCGCGGCGCCCGCGGTCAGCCACCACATCACGAATGTGGTGGTGGATGGCGTCGACGACGACACCGCTGAGTGCGACAGCAAGGCGCTCGCCCTGAGGGCGGGAGGGGAGGTCACCGCGGCGATCTATCGCGACACCGTGACCCGCACCGGCGCGGGATGGCGCATCTCGGCTCGACGTATCAGTCCGCTCGGCTGACTCTGGCACGGCGACGGAACGAGAGGAAGCGGATGGAGCAGGCGTACGACGTGATCGTCGTCGGGACCGGACACAGCGGCCTGGTGGCCACCGGGTATCTAGCTCGGGCAGGGTTGAAGGTGCTTGCCCTGGAGCGGCGCGATGTCGTCGGTGGCACCTGCGTCACCGAGGAGATCTTCCCGGGCTACCGTGGGAGCAGCGTGGCCAACGCGAGCCACAGCCTCGATCCGCGTATCGTTCAGGAACTCGAGCTGGAAAAGCACGGGCTCCGCTTCGCGCACCCGCCGCTCGGATCCCTGACCCTCTTCGAGGACGGCCGGGCTCTGCCGGCCTGGCCGAACCGGGCCAAGCGCCGGGCGGTCATGGAGCAGTTCGCGCACGGGGCAGCGGACCTCGATGGCTTCGCCTCGGTCATCGAGTTGTACGCCTCGGTGGCCCGGCAGATGAGGGTTTCCTTCTACGACCCGCCGCCGTCGTTCGCCGAGGTGGCCGCCCGCTTCACCACCCCGCGCCAGCGCCGCGACTTCGAGTCGATCATGTTCGGTCCGGTCGCGGACATTCTCGAGGAGCGGCTCTCGTCGCCGCAACTGCAGGCGTTCTTCGCCGGCACCGCGGTCGCGACCAACTTCGTCGGCCCGCGCACGCCAGGCAGCGGTTACCTGTTGCTTCAGCGGCCGCTGTGGGAGGAGTCGCTCCGCAGCGTCGGCAGCCACGACGACAACGAGCTGATGATGCGCAACGCCGCGCCGCTGGGCGGCATCGGCGCCGTGACCGGCGCGATGGCGGAGTCCGCCCGCGCCCAGGGAGCCACGATCCTCACCGGCGCGCAGGTCGAGCGCATTCTCTGCAAGGATCAGCGGGTCGTCGGTGTCGTCCTCAGCGACGGGCGTGAGTTCCGCGCCCCCCGGGTCGTCTCCAACGCGAACCCGAAGCTGACCCTGACCAAGCTGGTCGGACCCGAGGACATCGGGGAGGACCTGTACGACCTCGCCAAGGCCGTCAGCATGAAAGGCACCTCCGCCAAGGTCCACCTCGCGCTCGACGGCACCCCACGGTTCGCCGCCGCGCGGGACGAGGAGGAGAACCGTCTCTTCCTCGGCACCAACTTCCGGATCGCGGCCAGCATCGACGTGCTCCAGAACGCCTACAACGAGGCGGTGCTCGGGCGTTGGAGCAAGCGACCCACCGTCACCGCGATGATCGACTCGGCGCACGACCCCTCGCTGACCCCACCGGGCTGCCATTTCGTGAGCATCAGCGTCCGAGGAGTTCCCTATCACCTGGCCGAGGGCACCTGGGACGAGCAGCGCGACGACCTGGGCAAGGCCGTGGTCAGCACGTTGGAGGAGCACATCCCGAACCTGTCCGGGATCCTGGCCGACGTACACGTCTACTCGCCGCTGGACCTTGAGCGCGAATTCGCCCTCGTCGAGGGCAACGGTGCCCACGGCGACATCGTGCCCGGGCACATCTTCGACTCGCGCCCCATCCCTGGCTGCGCCGACTACCGGACCCCGGTCGAGGGGCTCTACCTGACCGGCGTCGGCAACTGGCCAGGCAACTTCATGAGCGGCGTCACCGGCTACAACGCGAGCAACCGCGTGCTGACCGACATCCGCCGTACCACCGACTGAGTCGACCCCACGAACCAGAGGAGCACGATGATCATCGGACGAGGCATTCCTGCGGACCGGGTGTCGGCCATGCGGTCGGCGACCACGACCGGACAGGTCTGGTCGGACATCGTCCTGGCCGACGGCGGGACCCGCGCCCTCAACATGTTCTTCGCGCCCGGGTCGCGCACGCACTGGCACCGGCACCCGGGCGGCCAGATGCTCTACACCGTCTCCGGCGAGGGCTGGATCCAGGAGCGCGGCGGTGAGGTGGTGGTGATGCGTCCGGGCGACGTCGTCTGGACCGAGCCCGGGATCGAGCACTGGCACGGCGCCACCGCGTCCGCCCAGCTGGTGCAGTTGGTGCTCCACTTCGGCGACGTCGAGTGGACCGGAGAGGTCGACGAGGCCGAGTACGCCGCCTGCTGCGCCGAGGGCACGCAATGAGCAGCCGGCCAGCCGACCTGGTCGCACGGCTCGTGGGCAACAGTCCGGGCTCGTGGATCGACGGCACCTGGGTGACCTCCCCGGACACGTTCGAGGTCCGCGACCCGGCCACCGGGGCCACGATCTGCGCGGTCGGCGACGCCGACGCCGACCAGGCCGCTGCGGCGGTCGCTGCGGCGGCAGTCGCCCTCGACGGGTGGTCGTCGGCGACCGGCTGGCAGCGCTTCGAGATCCTCAGCCGAGCGACCGACCTGCTCGGGGAGCGGGTCGAGGCTATCGGTGAGCTCATCAGCGCGGAGACCGGCAAGCCGCTGGCCGAGGCGGTCGGCGAGGCCCGCAACACGGTCCGCTTCTTCGAGTGGTTCAGCCACGAGACGCTGCGTCTCCCCGGCGAGGCATGGTCCGACGTCGCGCCCGGACGCGACGCTCTCGTGCTGCGCGAGCCGATCGGGGTGGTCCTGGCGATCACGCCGTGGAACTTCCCGGCGTTCATGGTGGCGTGCAAGGTCGGCGCCGCGCTCGCGGCCGGCTGCACGGTCGTGCTGAAACCCGCCCCGCAGACGCCGCTCACCGCGCTGGCCATCGCACGCTGCTTCGCGGAGGCGGGTCTCCCGTCCGGTGTCCTGAACGTCGTCGTCGCCGGCGATCCGCAGCGGGTCAGCGACGCCCTGCTGGACGCCCCCGAGGTGGCGTGCATCAGCCTCACCGGTTCGCGCAAGGTGGGCGAACTCGTCATGCGCAAGGCCGCGTCGTCGATCAAGCGGGTCCTTCTCGAGCTGGGCGGCAACGCAGCCGCAGTGGTGCTACCCGACGCGGACGTCGTCCGGACCGCACGTGACCTGGTTCGGGCCCGGTTCCTCAACTCCGGGCAGGCGTGCATGGCCGCCAACCGGGTGTACGTCGTCGAGTCGAAGGCCGGCGACCTGGTCGCCGAACTCACCGCGGCGGTCGACCAGATCGTCCTCGGTGACCCGCGCGACCCGGCGACCACGATGGGCCCGCTCATCGACCACGCGGCCGTGGGACGCATCGAGGCGCAGTTGGCCGAGGCCGTGGCAGGCGGTGCGACCGTCGTCGCGGGCGGTGCCAGGACTGCCGAGAACGAGGCGAGTGCGTTCCTGGCGCCGACGCTGCTGACCGCCGAGGGAAAGAGCCAGCCCGCCGTACTCGGCGAGGAGTTCTTCGGCCCGGTGCTCAGCGTCATCCGCTGCGCCGACGTCGACGAAGCTGTCCGGTTGGCCAATGCGACCGAGTACGGCCTTGCGGCGTACGTGTTCGGCGGTGACCAAACCGCCGCGACCGCGGTCGCCCGGAAGCTCAAGGCAGGCTCGGTCGGCGTCAACACTCCGCTGGTCAGCGAGCCAGCCCTGCCGTTCGGTGGCATGCGCGGCAGTGGTCTCGGACGGGAACGGGGGCGGCTCGGCGTCGAGGAGTACCTGGAGACCAAGACCGTGCAGATGCCGGCCGTCCGCTGAAGCACTTCCTGACCCGCCACCGTCGGCCCCACCCGCGACGGCGGCTTCACCACCATGCCCAGAAAGAGGTAGAGCAGTGCCAACAGAGACAGTGTGCTTCGTCGGTGGCCGGGTCCGCGCGATGGACCGGGCCGGAACCGTCGCGGAGGCGTTTCGCGCCAAGGACGGCCGGATCGCGGCGATCGGGACGACGGAGGAGATTCTCGCGGGGGCCGGAGAGGCGCGGGTCGTCGACCTGGCCGGTGCGGTGGTGATCCCCGGACTGGTTGACTGCCACTCCCACCTGGAGCTGCTCGCCTATTCCTGGGAGCTCGCCGTCGACTGCCGCTCGTCCCGGGTATCGAGCATCGAGGAGATGGTCTCGGTGCTCGCGGAGCGCGCTGGCTCCACGACCGCCGGCGAATGGATCCTCGGTCAGGGGGAGCACTACCAGAATCTCAAGCTCGCCGAGGGGCGCTATCCCGATCGGCACGACCTGGACCGGGTCAGCACCACCCACCCGGTGATGTACCGGGCGAGCTACCACCTCAACGTCTTCAACTCGCTGGGCCTGGAGCTGCTGGGTGTCGACGACGACACCCCGAACGCGCCCGGCGGCCGGATCGAGCGCGACCCGACCACCGGCGTCGCCACCGGCCGCACCTACGACATGTTCGAGCCTCTCGGCGGCCCGCAGCCGTCGGTCCCGGATCTCGCGGCGGCGATCAAACGAGTGCAGGACCGGTACCTCGCCGTCGGCGTCACCGCCGTCGGCGACATCCCTCTGCACCACGCCGGGCTGGAAGCGATCGCCTCAGTCGCTGCCGACGGTGACCTGGTCCTGCGCGCCGCGCTGTACCCGAAGCTGGAGGCTGTGGTGTCGGCAGAGGACGTGCGCACCGGCCGTACCAAGGACCGTATCGACGCCCTCGACCCGGACCATCTCGCGATGGTCGGTTTCAAGGTCTTCCTCGACGGCGGGCTCACCGCAGGCGCGGCCGCCCTCCACGAGGACTACCCCGGCCAGCCCGGCTACCGCGGCGAGCTCGCGTTCACCGACGACGAGGTCGTCGCCCTGGTCGCCACCGCCGATGCTGCGGGACTGCAGATCGCCATGCACGCGATCGGCGACCGTGCCCTGGACCAGGCTCTCGACGGCGCGTTGGCACTGCCAGCCGAGCGGCACGGCGTCGCCCGGCACCGCATCGAGCACGCGGGGAACATGTTCATGACCAACGAACGGATCAAACGGCTGGCAGCCTCCGGAGTCGTCCCCGTTCCGCAGCCGGCCTTCATCCTGACCACCGTGGCCGGATACGTCGCGCACCTGGGCAGCGACCGGATCGGGACCGTGATGCCGTTCCGTACGCTGATCGACCACGGCTTGCCGATTCCGGGCAACTCCGACGCGATCGGCATCACCGAGGACCAGCACAACCCGTTTCCGGCGATGCAGGCCGCGGTCACCCGGCGTACCAACGACGGCGACGTGCTGGAGGCCCGGGAGGCGGTCACGATCGAGGAGTCGCTGCGGATGTACACCGAGTGGGCGGCGTTCTCGATCGGCTGGGAGGACCGGGTCGGCTCGCTCGAGGTGGGCAAGTTCGCCGACTTCGTCATCCTGACGGCGGACCCGTTGGAAACCGAGCCGACGGATCTGGCCGCCCTGACCGTCGTGCAGACCTGGGTCGGCGGAACGCTGGTCTTCGAGAGGGGCTGAGCGTGGAGGCGGCCCTCGCGGCGCAGGGTCGGCGGCTGCTGGTCGTTGACCCCGCCGAGGTCGACGATGACCTGGTCCGCGACGTCACCGAGATCCTGACGTCGCTGTGTGTCCGCCTGTACGGCCGCCGGGTGGCGGCGAACCGCGCCCGCCGCGCGGTCGATGTCGTCACCGGCCCGGACGGGTCGGTGTGAAGACGATCCAGGCGTACCGGTTCGCCCTTGATCTCACCCCGGGCGCAGGAACGCGCGGTGCTCGCCCGCGCGTTGAGGAACTGGGCTGACTCCCGGTCGGGCAAGCGAGCCGGTCGACCAGTC